>JAGVXP010000026.1 GCA_018303725.1 Candidatus Woesearchaeota archaeon
GCCAGCTGTCCCGCCTGTTGAAAGAATCTCCACATTAAGGCTTTTCAATTCCCTGGCAAATTCTACTACCCCCCTTTTGTCGAAGACAGAGATAAGCGCTCTTTTTATTTTTGCCATTTTTTTCAATAAATTTTCGTTTTTTGATAAAAGACGAAAAATCCCCTGGATTTTTCTGTATGTCTTCCGGTCGGCCTAAATCATGCAGAACAGCGCGATTATGGCCGACCTGCTGGCCTTGGCAAATTCCTTCGGAATTTGCCTGGTTATTTATTTTTATTTTAATAATGATTATTATCTTAAAATATGTACAACCCTTCCTTTAATCTTTAATTTTTTATCCCTGAAAAGCTCAATCCCCTCAACTAAGGCTTCTCCTTCCAGCTTTTGCACTTTTTCCTTTAATGAGTCAACAGTGTCATCTTCCTCGATTGAGGTTGCTTTCTGGACAACAATGGGCCCTGTATCAGCGCCTTCATCAACAAAATGTAATGTGCAACCAGTTACCTTGCAGCCATGCTCAAGTATAGCAGCATGAACATTTTTGTCCATTCCGCCAGCAAATGCTGGCAATAAGCTTGGGTGTATATTCATGATTTTATTCCTGTATTTTTCAACAAACGGCTTTGAAATAAACCTCATATAACCAATAAGCAAAACCAGCTCAACCCCATTTTTTTCCAGAATTCTGATTATTTCTTTGTCAAATTCTTCTCTGCTTTTTCCTGAAGAATCAATAAAAACAGCAGCTATATTATACTTTCTGGCCTTTTCCAGGATGCCAGCATCTTTTTTATTGCTTATGGCAGCTGAAATCTCAGCATTTTTTAGCCTGCCGGATTCAATAGCATCTATAATATATTGTAAATCTGTCCCTCTTGTAGAACCAAGCACGGCAATTTTCAAAATTTGAACCACCGTAAGTTCAAGAAAGGGAGCTTATTTATAAATTTTTGCCTTGTTTTGCTATCATTATTTTGGAGTAAGTGGCTTTCAATTAGGTAATAAAACCAGAATTAAAAATTTAAAACGACAATATTCCACTAATCTGGGATTGGTGGTTTAGTTGCAACACACTAAGTGCGTGGAATATTGTGTGCTCAAAAACACGCTCCGCCCTTTAGGGCGGGGTGTTTTTGACAGATTCTCTGGACCTTTTACTCTTTTTAGTTCTCAAAAACCGTAAAGTTTATAAATGATGAAAAAATTCTTTGGCTGATGGCATGCAATCTTTCTTTAGTTGAGAGGCTATAAATTAGACTTCAAAACAGACTAAGGGGTATTGCTATGCTTTCATTCCACTAATGCCCTGGTAGTGTAGTGGCCTATCATGAAGCCCTGTCGTATTTAAGCTTAAAAGGAACAAAAGGTGCAGAAAGGCTTCGACCCGGGTTCAACAAGCAAAATTTATTTTTGAATTTCCTTGAAAGTCCCGGCCAGGGCGTTTTTAAGCTCACGGGCCGGTAGCTCAGCCTGGTAATGAAGCCAAAAGGGTTTTATTGGGCAATAGAGCACCTCACTTTTATTGGAAAACGAGGCTTTCCAATCCATTAAAAACCTCGTTTTTAGAAGTGATGAGGTGGTCGCGAGTCCGAATCTCGTCCGGCCCATTTTTAAAACGACAATATTCCACCAATCTGGGATTGGTGGTTTAGTTGCAACACACTAAGTGCGTGGAATATTGTGTGCTCAAAAACCAGTGAAGTGGAATATTGAGCGTCAAAAACCACGCATTTGTGACGCCACTACTAATACATACCACAAGTCTGTGACTGGTGGTTTTTGACATGACCAAGAAAAAAATAAATATACAACACCACATTTTGATTCCCAAGCATATCAAACTTAGTGAGAAAGAGAAAGAAACGTTATTGGATAAATATAACATCACCTTACAACAGCTTCCTAAAATTTTAAAGAATGACTCTGCAATTCAAAATTTAGATGTTAAACCAGAAGATGTTATAAAAATCATAAGGAAAAGCCCAACAGCAGGAGAATCTATATTTTATAGGGTAGTGACAAATGTATAAATATGACAAAATTTTGATTAAAAAGTTTTTTGAAGAACAAAGCTTTGTAAATTCAAATATCGCTTCTTTCAATAATTTTATAGATAAAGAGCTTAACTCTATCATAGATGAGAACGGCGTTATCGAACCTACCATAATACCAAGCAATATAGACAATTTCAAAATAAAATTTGACAAGATTTGGGTCGCAAAGCCAGAGATAACAGAAGCCGATGGCAGCAAAAGAAAGGTGTTCCCAATCGAAGCTAGGTTAAGAAAGATAACCTATTCTGCTCCGGTTTTTATAGAGGTTTCTGCACATATAAATGATGTGCAAAGGGAAAGCTTTACAACACAGATTGGAAGTTTGCCTATAATGTTAAAGAGCAACTATTGCCACCTTAACAAGATGGGCAGGGAAGAGCTGATACAGCAAGGCGAAGATCCCGATGATCCCGGCGGCTATTTTATAATTAATGGCACCGAAAAAGTTTTAATAAATATGGAGGATTTAGCAGCTAATAGGGTGTTGGTAGAAAAAAATTCTACTGGTCCCAGCACTTTTGTGGGAAAACTGTTCTCGGAAAGAGGTTCCTTTAAAATACCGCACACACTTGAGAAGATGAAGGATGGTGTATTTTATTTGACCTTCACAAGAGTCAAAAGGGTTCCTGCTATCGTAATCATAAAGGCCTTAGGTTTATTGAAAGACGAAGAAATAACAAAATTTGTTTCTTCTGACAGGCAGTATGATGAGGTTATAATCAATCTGTACGAATTTGTTGAAATAAAAACAGAGGAAGAAGCATTAGACTATATAGCAAAGAAAATTGGGATTACACAAGCAAAAGAAATTAGAATTGAAAGAGTAAAGGAAATTCTTGACAAATATCTTTTGCCCCATTTAGGAATCAAGCAGGAGGACAGGATTTTTAAAGCTTATAACTTGTGCAAGATGATAAAAAAATATGTTGATGTTGTAAACGGGGAAATTGAGCTGGATGACAAAGACCATTACATGAACAAAAGATTAAAATTAAGTGGAGACTTATTAGCAGATTTATTGAGGGTTAATTTGAAGGTTTTGATAGGCGATTTGCTGTATAATTTCCAGAGAATAGTTAAAAGGGGCAAGTTCCCCAGCATAAAGGTTATAATCAGGGAAAAGCTTTTGACATCAAGGATATACTCCTCAATGGCTACTGGCGCGTGGGTTGGCGGAAGAAAAGGAATAAGCCAAAGGATACAGAGATTGAATTTCTTGGAGACATTAAGCCATCTGCAGAGGGTGGTAAGTCCTCTAAGCGCATCCCAAGAGAATTTTGAAGCAAGGGAATTACATTGCACTCATTTAGGCAGGCTGTGCCCAATAGAAACACCAGAAGGAACAAATATCGGTTTAAGAAAAAATCTAAGCCTTCTTTGTTCAGTTTCAAACGATTCGAATGAGGATGAAGTCATGAAATCATTAAAAAATTTGGGATTAAAAACAATCTAAAATGGCGGAAGTATACTTAAATTCAAAATTTGTAGGTACAATAGAAAACCCAACAGAGTTTACCAATCATGTGAAGGAAGAGAGGAGAAAGGGGGGTATAACTGATAATCTAAATGTTTTTTATGATGAAAAGGCGGAGATTGTACAAATTGAATGTTTAAGGGGAAGAGCTAGAAGGCCTTTAATTGTTGTTAAGGATGGCCATCCTTTGCTTACTGAGAAACACATTAAGCAGCTAGAAAAAAATGAGATAGTATGGTCTGACCTAATAAAACAAGGCGTTATTGAATATCTAGATGCTGGAGAGGAAGAGAACACATTTGTTGCTTTCTTTGAAAAAGATCTTACTCCCGAACATACACATCTAGAAATAACACCACTAGCAATGCTAGGTTTAGCAACATCTTTGGTCCCATATTCAAATTTTAACCAGTCAACAAGACTTAATGCAGGGAGTAAAAATCAAAAACAAGCGCTTGGTTTTTACATATCTAATTATGCTGTTAGAATGGACATGGATGTTAATCTATTGCATAGCCCGCAAATACCTGTTGTTCAGTCAATAATGCACGGCATATCAGATTATGAAAAACATCCTGCTGGCCAAAATATTGTTGTTGCTATAATGAGCTATAAAGGCTATAATATGGAGGATGCTATCCTACTCAATAAGGGTTCTATTGACAGGGGCCTTGGAAGAAGCTCTTATTTTAGGCCAAGCGTTGCAGAAGAGCTTAGGTATGCGGGCGGCCTGATTGACCAGATATCCATACCTGACAAGGATGTTAAGGGCTATAAAAGCGAGCATGATTACAGGCATCTGGAAGAGGATGGAATAATCTATCCAGAGGCAAAAGTTGATGAAGGCGATGTTGTAATTGGAAAGACATCACCACCAAGATTTTTAAGTTCACTGGAAGAATATAGTTTAGCTTCTTCAACAAGAAGGGAATCTTCAGTAGGCATGAGGCACGGTGAAAATGGCGTAGCTGATTTTGTTTTGATAACTGAAAATGAGGAAGGCAACAAGCTTATTCAGGTTAGGGTCAGGGACCAAAGGGTGCCTGAGATAGGAGACAAATTTACTAGCAGGCATGGGCAAAAGGGGGTTGTTGGATTGATATTACCCCTAGCAGATATGCCGTTTACCGCTTCAGGGATTGTTCCAGATTTAATCTTCTCCCCGCATGGTATCCCATCAAGAATGACAATAAGCCATTTAATTGAGTTGGTAGCAGGAAAAGTCGGCTCTTTGTCGTCAAGGTATATAAACGGGACCACATTTGATGCAGAGCCAGAGGAAAAGCTGAGGAAGGAACTTTTAAGTTTGGGGTTTAGGGAGAATGGGGTTGAAACGCTCTACAATGGGCAAACAGGAGAGCAATTCCAAGCAAAAATATATGTTGGGAATATGTATTATTTAAAATTAAAGCATATGGTTGCGAATAAAATACACTCTAGGGCTAGAGGCCCTATTCAATTATTAACAAGACAACCTACTGAAGGAAGAGCTAAAGAGGGTGGCTTAAGGTTAGGAGAAATGGAGAAGGATACTTTTGTTGCACATGGCGCATCTTTGCTGCTTAAAGAAAGGTTTGATTCTGATAGGACAGTTGTTCCTGTATGTGAAAGCTGCGGAATAATTGCTGTAATGGACGAGTTTAAGGACAAGAGTTATTGCCCTATCTGCGGCGATAATACAGAGATCAGCAACATTGAGATTAGTTATGCATTCAAGCTGATGCTAGATGAGTTTAAATCGTTAGGCATTTACCCTAAATTACAATTGGAGAGCAAATACTAAAAATGGCAGAAGAAAAAAAGGAAACAAAAGAAGCAGAGAAAGAAGAGGCCGTGGAAGAGAAAGAAGCAGGAAAAAAAGAAAAAGCCGAAGAAGAAAGGATAGAGGCAGGGGAACAAAAAATATACAAGCAGGTTAAAAGCATTGTCTTTTCTGTTTTCTCCCCGAAGATGATAAAAAAGATGGCTTCGGCTAAAATTGTGACACCCGAGCTTTATGATAAGGAAGGCTATCCGGTAGATGGCGGTTTAATGGACATTCGTTTGGGTGTTATTGACCCAGGCCTAAAATGCAAGACCTGCGGCTCCAAGCTTAAGGAATGTATAGGCCATTTTGGCTATATTGAATTAGCAAGGCCAATAATCCACATAAATTTTGTCAGCATCATATCCAATTTGATTAGGTGTACATGCAGAGAGTGCGGAAGAATTTTGATACCAAAGGATAAAATTAAAAAATGCAACCTTGAATTAGACAGAGTTGAAAAAGAGAGGGGCATTGAAGAAAGAAGGGATAAAGTTAAAGATATCATCTCCAACCTTAAGACAATAAACAAGTGCCCTTATTGCAAGGCAAGACAACAGAAAATAACATTAGACAAGCCAACCACTTTCTTTGAAAATGAAAAGAGGTTAAGCCCCATCGAGGTTAGAAGCAGGTTGGAAAGAATACCCGATGAGGACTGTTTTTTGTTCGGTTTGAATCCTGAACATGTAAGACCAGAGTGGCTAGTTTTAACAATACTTCCTATACCACCTGTGACAATCAGGCCAAGCATTACATTAGAAAGCGGAGAAAGAAGCGAAGATGATTTAACACACAAGCTGGGAGATATTGTAAGAATAAACCAAAGGTTATTTGAAAATATCAATGCAGGAGCTCCTGAGATTATTATAGAAGACCTATGGGATTTACTGCAATACCATATCACAACCTTCTTTGATAACAACATAGCGCAATTGCCGCCAGCCAGGCATAGGTCAGGGCAACCATTAAAAACAATAACCGAAAGAATAAAGAGCAAAGAAGGCAGGATCAGGCACAACTTAGCTGGTAAAAGAACCAATTTTTCTGCAAGAACTGTTATAAGCCCAGATCCTATGCTGGATTTGAATGAGGTGGGGGTACCTAAAGTTATTGCAATGAAATTGACCATACCAGAGAGGGTTAATGAGTGGAATATTAATTATCTTAAGAAGTTTGTAGAAAAAGGAAGCACAAAATACCCCGGGGCTAATTATATCATAAGACCGGATGGAAAGAAAAAGAAGATAACAGAAGAAACAAAAGAAGCCAGTTTGGAAGAGATACAGCCAGGCTATATAGTAGAGAGGCACCTGATGGATGGTGATTTAGCTTTATTCAATAGACAGCCTAGCCTGCATAGGATGTCAATGATGTGCCACAGAGTCAGGGTTTTACCAGCATTGACTTTAAGGCTTAACCCAGCTGTATGCCACCCCTATAACGCAGATTTTGATGGGGATGAAATGAATTTACACATACCTCAAACAGAGGAGTCAAGAGCAGAAGCTGAAATTTTAATGGAAGTCCAAACACAATTGATTAGCCCAAGATACGGGTTGAGTGTTATTGGTTGTGTGCAGGATGCTATTTCAGGCAACTACCTGCTAACAAAAGAATTAAATCTTACAAGGAATGAGGCTGTTGATTTGTTAGCTGCAATTGGCATTGATGATTTTTCTAAATTGCCAAGGAAAGAGAATATTAGCGGCAAAGAAGTGATATCTGTCCTAATCCCGGAGGATTTTAATTTTACTGGAAGAGCGAGGTCATGCATTGCGGATTCTTGCAAAGGCTGTGAAAATTGGGTAGGCGATAAATGCAAAAATGATTCCAGGGTTATTATAAAAGAAGGCAAACTGATATCAGGAATAATGGATAGGGCTTTGCTTGGCGAGGGCTCGGGTTTGTTGTTAAGAAACATACATAAGAAGTATGGCAAGAAATTTACTATTGACATATTGGGCAAATTATTCAGGCTTGGAATAGAGGTTTTGCTTAAAGTGGGGTTTACAACAGCAATTTCAGACACAGACTTACCAGAAGAGGCAAAAGCAGAAATTAAGGAGACATTAAATAAGGCTGAAAAAGAAGTAGATGAGCTGATAAATCTTTATTACAACAATAAGCTAGAAGCATTCCCAGGAAAAACATTGAGGGAAACATTGGAGCTGAAAATACTTGAGGTTCTTAACAAAGCTAGGAATACTACAGGTGCGTTAGTAGCCCAGCACTCAGACCTAAAAAGCCATACAAAGATTATGGCAGACAGCGGCGCAAGAGGCAACTTGCTTAACTTAGCTCAGATGGCAGCCTGTGTTGGGCAACAGGCTATGAGGGGAAAAAGAATAGAAAAAGGCTATAGGGAAAGAACATTATCCTCTTTTAAGAAAGGAGATTTAAGCCCAGAGGCGCACGGATTTATCAGGAATGGCTTTAAAAGCGGATTGGAGCCATGGGAATTTTTCTTTGGTTCAATGACAGGAAGGGACAGCTTAATGGATACTGCATTAAGAACACCAAAGTCGGGTTACCTGTACAGAAGATTAGCAAATGCAATGCAGGATTTAAAAGTAGAATATGACAATACAGTAAGGGATGCTTCTAAAAGGATTATCCAATTTAGTTATGGGGAAGATGGCGTTGATGTTTCAAAAAGCGAGAATGGAATAATAAATGTTAAGAGGATAATAAAATCTACATTGTCATGAGGCTATAAAAATGAATATGATAGACCAATATGAAGATAAGCTTCCAAAAAGCATTATTGCAAAATTAAGGGAAAACATACCTAAAGGCACAAGCGACAGCAAGATAAAACAGATATTGGAAAATACGGTTAAAGAGTATAATGAGGCCAGGGTTGAAGCCGGTGAATGCGTTGGTGTCATTTCTGCAGAATCTATTGGGGAGCCAGGAACACAGATGACATTAAATACATTCCATTTTGCAGGCGTTGCAGAAATGAATGTTACAATGGGCTTGCCAAGGATAATTGAGATATTGGATGGCAGGGAAAATTTACAGACGCCAATGATGGAGATTTATTTAAAAAAACCCTATTCGGAAGGGAAGAATATCAGGGATTTAGCCCTCTCTATCAAAGAAACCACCTTAAAAGAGATAGCATTTGAATTTTTGCTTAATATGGCCCAAGGCGTTATCGAGATAAAATTAAACAGCGAGAAAATGAAAGAGCTTGGCATTACAGACGTTTTCTTGTCCAAGGCCATATCCAGCCAGATAAAAGGGTATTCAACTAGAACAACAAAGGACTCCTTAATTTTGATGAGCAAGGGGAAAGAGGAAAGCCTTAATGAGATATACAGGAATAAAGAAAAAATAAAAGATATGTATATAAAGGGTGTAAAAGGCATTTCACAGGTGCTTCCTGTTAAGAGGCTGGATGAATACATAATAATAACAGCAGGCTCTAATCTGGTTGAGATTCTACAATTGCCAGAAGTTGATAAAGAAAGAACAATAACCAACAACATATTTGAGATAGCAAATGTTTTGGGTGTTGAAGCAGCAAGACAGGCCATAATAAATGAGGTATTTAAGGTTATAGAAAGCCAGGGTTTGAATGTGGATATGAGGCATATAATGCTTGTAGCAGACATAATATGCTCTTCAGGATTGGTTAAAGGGATCACAAGATATGGTGTTGTTAGCGAGAAATCTTCGGTTTTAGCCAGGGCTTCTTTTGAAACACCAATAAAGCACATAATAAATGCGGCATTGGTGGGGGAAGTTGATTATTTAAATTCAGTTGTAGAAAACGTTATGCTTAATCAACCAATACCAGCAGGCACAGGATTGCCTAATCTGGTGACTAAGGTTAAAAAATAAAATGGCAAAAAAAGAAGTCAGCGATAAAATAATTTTGGAAATCAAGAAGCTTAGTAAGTCAAAGAACCTTATAATAGGGACAGAAAGGACAATAAAGAATCTCAAACTAGGCAGGTTGAAGAAGGTATTTACCAGTTCAAACTGTCCTGAAAAAGTAAAGGGGGACATTAGTTATTACGGCAAGTTAGCTAAAACTGAAATAGTACCATTAAAATACCCTAATGAAGAACTTGGAACCATATGCAAAAAACCATTCCCTATTTCTGTATTGGGCTTGATGAAAGAATGAAAAAAATAAAATATGATATTGACCTTATGAAATATATGTCCTTATTTGAGTCTTTAACCAGGACGAAGTTAAAGGACTGTTTTTTTGACAATAACGGACAGCTCATTTTTGTAGTTGAAGAAAACCAGATAGCCAAGGCGATTGGAAAAGGGGGGGCAAATGCAAAGAAAATGGAGAATGTTTTAAAAAAGAGAATCAAAATTGTTGAATTTAATCCTGATGTTAAGCAGTTTATTAGAAATTTAGTCTACCCATTAAATGTAGTGGACATTAATAGCAAGGGTGATGTTATCATAATCACAGGTCCTGATACCAAAACTAAAGGATTATTGATAGGGAGGAATAGCAGGAATTTGGATAATCTGTCAGACACAGTCAAGAGGTATTTTGAGGTCAGCAGTATAAATGTTGTTTAAAACGGCATACGTGAAAAAGTCTAGCCAAAAAAGAAATAAGATTGTGTAAGATTATCCGCGCAGCAACTTCCGAGTGCTGCGTTCGGAAATTGTTAC
>JAGVXP010000053.1 GCA_018303725.1 Candidatus Woesearchaeota archaeon
AAGCATCTCTGCAATGCCGCATATCAGTCCAATTATTTCATTCCACTGCTCTAAACTTTCTATCTTTCCCTCTAAACCGCTTATATCTCCCTTAATAGAATTAACCTTATCCTGAGCAGCCTGTCCAATCTCGCCCAAGGCAATATTATACAGCTCGACTTCTGTCTCGATTGGCTCTGCTTCTTCGTTCAGATAAACCTTCTGCCCGTATTGTATTTTCAAATACAACTTGCATTTAATATCTATATTCCCAACCTCATCTGAATCGTCATCTGATGAGCTGATCTTATTCAAATTTAAAGCAATGTAAGGGCTGGTGCCGATATTCAGCAAATAAGGTGTTCCGGTGATATCAGAGCCCATCTCTGTACAGTCAACCCTTTGGGATAGTAGATTAGCTCCGGCAGAGCTCGTGAGAGTTGGATGGACAAATAGCTTAACATTAACCTGGGAAGCTGCCCTTCTATCAACTTTGCCAGGCATGGTTTCAATAGAATCAACAGAAAAAACATTTGGTGTCTCGTTAGTTGCTTCATAAATTATAACATCAGTTATGCTTAATAGCTTGTTTCCTGCTGCATCCTCTGCTTGCAGGTATAATTTGCCTTCTGTATATTGGGAATTTAGGCTTGATATTGAAACAGAGCAGCTGTAATTCCCGGCTCCGCCGGAGCAGCTGACAGTTTTGGGGAATGCCTCGCTGCTGATTGTCATGGCGCTTGCCAATACCTCTGTTGGGGAGTTATCAGCAACAGAAAAAGTTATGTCTAATGTTTCTAAAGAAGTCGGGTAAAGCGGGGAAACATTCAAGTTAGTCAGCTGTGGCGCTGTTGAATCATAAACTGCGCTAAAGCTGTATTCCTGGGGAACTGGATTGCCCAGCTTATCGGTTGAATCAGTGCCAATAGACATTGTTATGTTGCCATCAGCAGAATTTACATCCAAACCATACCAGTAGCAGACAGAGCTGGTTGTGCAGTTAGCTGCTTTATAATTTCCTATATCACTCACAGAACCCTCTAACCCCCCAGCAGATGTTTTAAGGTAGAGGGTTATATCATCAGCACCAAGGCCGCTCTGGCTTTCATCAAAGGTTGCAATAAATGTGTTGTTGGTTGCCCTTATATAGCTTACTCCGCTGGCAACTTCCCCTGTTTTTATTGAAGTTGCTGTTGGCCCAGTATTATCATAGCCAACATCCTTATTGATATTAACAGAGTTGTTATTGGCTGCATCGTCAGAAGCATTAACCTCTATTATTTTAGCCCCCCCTTCAGCTATCCTTACACTTATTTCCCAATAGCATGTTGTAACGCTGTTAACGGTACCGCCGCAGGTTGCCTGCATCGCCTCATAACCAACAGGCAAGTTTGTATTAAGCGGTGTTAAATCAGCTGTAACAGAATTTTTATCCAAATCATCCCCGGTTATATTGACATAAACAATAGCCGCGCTAACAACATCAGAGAAATAATTAAGCTCATCCCCATTGCTGTCTTTGATTATCAAGGAATTAGAGTCTATAACAGGGCCAACAACATCAACCTCAAATGATTGGCAAGAGGTGATAGCAGATGCCTGGTCAAAATTATCAATTGCCTTTATGCAGACTGTTTCTGTTCCTGTGCTGATGGATGAGGTGTATTGTTTGCTTCCGGTTACTGTGCAGTTAGATAAGTAAAGGTTGTCATAAGCAACTAAATTTGTTCCAGAGCTGTCATTATAAAACTCAACCCTCTTAACACCAGAACACAGGGTAATATCACTGGTTGTGTATGCATAATCCTGTATATTATAAACCAAATCAACTGTTCCCGTATTTGTGGAAGCAGGTGATATGGAAAATAATGTTACAGCAGGAGCCTTATTATCAACTGTTATGTTTCTAGTAACACTATCCTCTAAAGTGCCTGTATCATTGTAAAGATTAATTGTAAAAAGTATATAAGTGCTAACGCCTGAAATAAACTTTTCAACATAACATTCAAAATTATTAAGGCCAAAAACACTGCCAGTGCAATTAAAACCAGTTTGCGTCCCTAATTTCAATTGGCTGGATGTAATCAGGCTGTCTCCAGTTATATTTGCCCTTGCCTCAAATGTGGCATTGTCATCTATCCTCATATAACCGTAGATATTATCAGAGCCCTTTGCCCTTACATCGTTAAGCTCGGCAAAAACATCAGCTATGTAAAATGGGATTGTCAATACCAAAACAATAAGGTAGATTGCAACAGTATGGATATATTTCATTGTATCCACACCTCCTTTGCAGCAACCTTTATGTTTTTAGAGCTAAAAAAATTCTGAAACCTAACTGACTCTTCTATTGGAACTAAAACCAAATTCCTGCCAAGCTTTACGCCTTTATATTTCTGAAGAATGCCTTCATAGCTGTAACTATTGCCATTTTTAAAGTCCTTATAGCCAAACAGCTCCCTAAGAACCTTAACCTTATCCTTTTGCTCCAAGCCAGAAAGGGAATATTGGATTAGAATGTGGCATCTAAGTCTTTTAGTATTATAAGGCCTAACAACACTATTTTCTAGCATCTAGCCATCCCTTGCGGAAATTTATTTATAAAACTTTCTGTTATGCGTTACATATTCTCTGTTATTCATAACAGAATATATCATTTCAATTTTATTTTAGGCAGCTTTTTCTTTGGGCGGCTTTCTTTTTAATCTCAAAGTTTGACAAACTTTGAGGGGTTAAAGACCGTAGGTCTTTAAGCGAAAGTTGCTGACAGACAAGTTGCTTATTATCATATTATTTTTTGTGATATCCGATTTTTTTGGGCTGTCAAAAACCACCAGTCAG
This sequence comes from Candidatus Woesearchaeota archaeon, assembly GCA_018303725.1. Classification (GTDB taxonomy): domain Archaea; phylum Nanobdellota; class Nanobdellia; order Woesearchaeales; family JAGVXP01; genus JAGVXP01. Next base: position 2,821 of record JAGVXP010000053.1, read on the forward strand.
AGAATGGTGGAATGTATCTGTGAATTACAGCATCAGGTGGTTTTTGAGCATGCTCAGAAATTTTTCATCATCTGGATTGTGATTGGCTTTCAGCCACCACTCATAGAGTGGTGGAAAATTTCTGACATTTTACGGGAATGCGGCGCACTCAAAAACGAATAATATAAATAGGAGTATAATCTAAGTATGAAAACAAAGATGGTTGATGAAAAACAAATCAAGCAGTGGCTGAAAGAGGGTACAATCACCCGAGCGCAAGCCAAAAAGATGCTGGCTGATTCCTCTTCATATAAGAAAGAGCAAAGTTCAAATAAATTGATTGTTGCTGTTTCCACAATTGGCGCAATTCTCCTTGGCATTGGCGCAATTCTTTTCATCGCATCCAATTGGAGAACAATTCCAAATATAGCCAAAACATTAATCCTGGTTGGAAGCACTTTTGGGGCATATTATGTTGGGTATTTGTTCAGATACCAAAAACAAAATTTGCCAAAAGTCGGGGCATCATTAATATTCTTAGGCGCGCTTCTTTTTGGAGCAACAATATTCCTAATAGCCCAAATCTACAATATTAACGCAAACTCGCATATGCTTATGCTTATATGGATGATAGGGATCCTGCCTTTGGTTTATGTGTTTATGTCATTGCCCATAGCGGGGTTATTGTCTTTATTATTCTTTATTTGGGTTTATCTCTTTTTCTTCTTAACAAGGCAGTCTTTCTTTGGGTGGCTGGAAGGATTTGCATCAAGATATTTCCCATTGATTTATGTTGTTGCTGGAGTAATGCTATTTGGGATAGGCGGGCTCCATTATTTATCAAAAAAACTGCACAATGTTGCTCGCATATACAGAATTGCGGGCCTTAAAGTCATGCTTTTTTCATTATTTTTGCTTACTTTTAACTTTTTCTCTCAATACCATGATTATTATGGAATCCAAACAGACGCCACCGGGAAATTTGCTGTAGGATTTGTTGCCTTCTCTGTTTTAGCCATATTAACAGGTGTAATAAACTGGTTTTTTAATAAAACGGAGCAAATCTCAAAAATTGAAGGCCCGGTTAGTTTAGGGCTGATGGCGTTAATGTTAATCTTTTATTATTATCCGTCCTCAACCACAATTTATGTTGTTATATTCAACTTAGTTTTAGCAGGAGTGATACTATTGCTTTTATATGCAGGATATGAGCGGGAAGATATGAAACTTGTAAATATGGGGATGTTTTGGGTTGCAGTTTTTATTGTGGTAAGGTATTTTGACTGGTTCTGGAGGCTTTTAGACAGGTCAATTTTTTTCATGGTTGGAGGGATTATATTATTGTTGGGCGGAATAGCTCTTGAAAGAAAAAGGCGGCAAATAAAAGCCCAATTCAAAGCTTAAAATGGAAAAGAAAAAGTTATTTCTGCTCATAGGCTTATTTTGGGTTATTATTATCTTTGGGTTTGTTGCATTCAAGGAATTTACCCTTCAAACAGGCGAGGAAGTTTTATTAAAAACCCGTCCAATTGACCCAAGAGACTTATTTAGGGGGGATTATGTTATCCTTGCTTATGAGATAAGCACTTTGGATGTAAACTCCCTGCAGAAAGATGTTGCTGATTTTAAACAGGATAATAAAGTGTATGTCTCTTTAAATAAGGTGGATAATTATGGTATTCCCTCAGGCGTTTATACAAACAAGCCAAAAGAGGGTTTATTCTTAAAGGGAACTGTCAAAAACGTTCAGGGTGGCAGATTGTCCATGGAGTATGGTATTGAAAGTTACTTTGTTCCAGAAGGTAGAGGAAGAGAAATTGAAAGATATAGCGGAAGAAATCTTGATGTGAAAGTTGCTATTGATAAATTAGGCAATGCTGTGATTAAAGGGGTTTTAATAGATGGAGATGTACTCAGATTTGAATAGGCTCTTGAGTGTGCCAACAAAATAAGCCTCTTGACAAAAACACTTATTTAACTTCTCCGCTAACTACCTTTTCTGCCTTGACATCCTCTTCTTTAGTGCCTAAAATTAAATTATTATATACCACCTGGCTGTCTTTAACAACCATCTTGATTTTTGAAAAATTATCGAAGCTTATCATCCTGCTTGAATTTTCCAAGTTGCCGAATTTCACCCTTTCCCCAACCAGGCTTTTTTCAACAAACAACACCCCAACATCCTTTCCATTGTCAGCAGCCAACAGCATTCCTTCGCTCCTTACGCCCCTAAGCTTTGCATGCTCCAGATTGGCCACAACAATTACCTTCTTATTGAGCAATTGTTCTTTTTTGTAGTATTGCCTTAGGCCAGCAACAAGCTGCCTCCTTTCCTTGCCCAGGTTAATTTTCAGGACATACAGCTTGTCAGCATCCGGATGGTCTTCAACAAAGTCAATCTGGGCAACCCTCAAATCTAAGGGAAATTCCTCTTTTGCTTCCTCAGCCATTTTTTTAATCAAAATTTCAGGCTTGTTCAGCTTCTTATTCTCAAATTTAAAATCAATATCTTCCCATTTCAGCTCTTTAACACCCAGCTGCTCCTGCAGCCTGGCAGAAAAAGATGGAAATATGGGCTGTATGAGTATTGATAAATTCTTCACTATGTTAACGCAAAGCCCGACTATCTTATGGGTTTTTTCCTTATCTTCTTTAACCAGCTTCCATGGCTCCTTGTTTTGGAAATACTGGTTGCCTAAAGAGCTTATTGCCATTATCTCCCTTACTGCCTCGTTTAGATTTACTTCAGAATAGCTTTCCTTTACTTTCTTTATTTTTTCATTGATATTTTTGATTAGTTCCCTGTCCTGAGAAATTTTTCCAACTTTGCCGTCAAAATTACTGCCTAAAAAAGATAATGTCCTGTAGCAGAAGTTGCCTAAATTAGCCACCATCTCGTTATTCACTATGTCCCTGAGTTCCTTGAAATCAAGGTCAATATCGCTTAATTTTTTGCTTAAAACCCTAGCGTAATAAAACCTCAGGTACTCTGCATCATTCTCTTTTAAAAAATCCTCTGCAGTAAAGAAAGTTCCCCTAGATTTAGACATCTTCTCCTTGTTAACAGTTAAAAAGCCATGAACAGCTATATTTTCCGGCAGATTAAAATCAGCCCCAATCAGCATAGCAGGCCAAAACAGGAAATGGAAATATGTTATATCCTTTCCGATAAAATGCATTATCTTTGCTTTATTCCACTCTCTCTCAGCTTTCTTAACATCCCCTTTCAATGTATTCGCAAAGCTGGATATATAGCCGATAGGGGCATCCAGCCAGACATAATAATACATATTTTCCTCATTTGGGATTTTAAAGCCAAAATATGGGCCGTCCCTGCTTATGTCCCAGTCCTCTAAACCCTCTTTAATCCAATTCAAAACATAATTTTTTATCTCATCCTGCAAATTTTTATTCTCAACAAGCCATTTCTTTAATTTATCGGAAAAAGCTGAAAGCTTGAAAAAATAGTGCCTTGAAATCCTTCTTATTGGCTTGCTTCCGCAAACAACGCAATAAGGCTCAACCAAATCAGTTGTTTTGTAAGTTGCATTGCAGCTTTCGCAAACATCTCCATATTGGTCAGGAGCATTGCATTTAGGGCATTTGCCTTTGACATACCTGTCTGGCAAAAACCTTCCGCACTTCCCGCAATAAGTCAGCTCAATTTCTTTTTGGTAAATCAAATTTTTCTTCTTCAGCCTTTCAAAGATCAAATCACTGAAATATTTGTTTTCTTTGCTGTTGGTGCTGTAATAAGAATCAAACTTAATATTAAAGCTGGTAAAATCCCTTAAATGATCTCTATGGAACCTGCCAATCAGTTCTTCAGGAACAATGCCAAGCTCCTTGGCTTTTATCTCAATCGGCGTCCCATGTGTGTCATCGGCGCAGCAATAGACAACATCCTCTCCTATCAAGCGTAAAAATCTTACAAATATGTCTGTCTGGATGTACTCTACAAGATGCCCAATATGTATTGGGCCGTTAGCATACGGCAACGCGCTTGTTACAATTATTCTCTTCTTATTTTTCTTTGGCATATCAACCTAGAAGAAAATGTTCATTTATAAATATTGTTATATTTTTTGGTATTCATAAAAGAAAAGCCATTTGAGGCTTTCATAAGTTTCTATAAGAGCATCGTAGATGTTTTTATTGAACTCAGGAGTTGTAGGTTTTGGTTTTAATATTAGTTTGGTGGCATTTTTTTCTGCTATTTCTGTTGCCATTGGCAGCCCTTTTGTATCTATTTCTGTTTGAATTATTATAAAAAGACTATCTGCATTTAAAAAAATCTTATAGTTGCCGCTTTCAGCATACACATCATTCCTGGTTCCTTTTATCTTCCACAACCTATCAGAAGTTTCTTTTAGGCGGTTTCTAATCAATTTATAACCATACTGGCTGGGTACAAAATAGCTCTCTATGAAATCATCTTTTCTGTAATGTGCCAAAGACACAGACCCTTCTTTCATCATTTCAAAAGAAGCAATTCTTTTTATTCTGCCTTCGTTTTTTTTGCGAACATAATCATTCACGCCATAATATAGTTTTATTACAGGATTTTCAGAATAATCACGAAGGGTTGCGGATGTTCTTTTTGTCTCTTTTGGCCATTGTCCTAGGGTGGTATCTTCAGCTCTTATAATTGAATTGATTCCATATACGCCATGGACTGCACCCCTATCCATAGCTCCCCCTACACTAAAATCAGGGCTTCCTATAGGTTTGTTAAATTTTCTTTTTAGCCTATCTTCTGATTTTAATTGCTGTAAAATATCCAAAATAATCGGGCTAGTTCCGGCTATTTCTGTGCCTATTGCCCCACTAACACTGCAAATAGGTTTTTCTCTTTTAAATGCTGCTGGACCAATAGCCTTATCTGGGCTTTCTACATATCTTTTAAATGTTGCTGGATCAATTTTCTTTTCAACAAGGTAGATACCTAGTTCTAATGACATCTTAAAACAATAGAAATGAGATAGTATTTAAAAAATTAGTTTATTTTGGTTATTCAGCATCCTCCTCTTTTTTCTTCCCTTCCTTCATCTTTTTTGTAATGCCAATCTTTTTGCCGCATTTCTCGCAAACAAAAATATAGGCAGGAACGCCTTCAAAGTTTTTTCTTTGGTATTCCGTTGTTGCTTCCCCAACATTGCCGCAATAAGGGCATGTGTATTTAACTTCAACTTTAAGGAGCTTATCTGCTTCTCCTATTGGAATCTGATATTTGCACTCTGGGCATTCATAATATTCTGCTTTTTTATCGGGCTTGCCGTTTTTTTTGATTGGCTTTCCCAATTTTCCTTTCTTGCATTTAGGGCATAACGGCCTGTAAACCCATGCCATTATTTTTCCTTTTTCTCCTAAAGTCCTGTTTGTGAAATAGATACATTCGTCCATTGAGCTTGGCTCCTTTAATGCCATGTTTTATCACCTTTTTATTCCAGCCTTTTTACCTCAATGCTTATCGCATCGCAATTAACTTTTATATGCCTAAAAATGCCTTTCGGGCAAATTGTATATTCTAGGCTGTTTTTATCGCAGTAGTTTATAATCTTTTCTTTTTCTTTATCATTATCAAATTTAACAATAACATTGATTCCTTTTTTGTCTTTGTGCAAGATATTGAAATCCCTTAAGTCTTTTTTTATTTTTTCCTTTTTTTCATTGAATAACTCATATCTTTTTTTCAAATTTTTCAATTTTTTTAATAATTCTGGCAAATATTCTCCATCAAAATGGATGGTATTAAAGATTTCCTTAGGCATTTCAAAATATTCTTTTTTTCTAGCAGACAAAAAACCGCCATAACATAAGTTGATGGGCTTCCATTCACCAAAAGAGCCCAAGCAAAAGTCAGCGTAATTGCCATCACAAAGTGCTGTTCCAATAGAGCCTGTAACATCCATTATAACCATGCATTTATTTTTATTGCAGACTTCATAAATCTCCTTTACTGGCTGCTCTGCATAGTAACCAGCAGGCTGGCTGTAGATAAAGCAATTGGCATTTTTGCTTTTTTCCTTTAAGTCCTTTAAGTCGATAACACCATAATCTGTCTTGACAGCTATTGGCTCTAATTCCAGCATTTTGGAGTATTTATAGTAATTAACCCAGCCGCCCTGGTCTGGGTAGAGAACAATTTTTTTGTTTAACTGCAGTTTTCTTGTGCAATACAAAGCTGCGAATATTGCTGTGTTGCCTCTTTCTGTGAGCTGTATAAAATTATGATTGGTATACTTTTTTAATATGCTGGTTATCTCCTGCTGCATAGCCCAAAAGAAAATATGTCGGTATATAAAAATATCTTATTTTTTACTAATTTCTTTTCCCAGCCTTATTGCTTCAATATAAACCTCTTCTGACATCCTGAAACCAACTTCAACCAAATCTAACAAACAGAGAGTGTAATAATCATAATTTATTAAACCTTCTTTCAATGCTAATAACAAAACACGTATTGTTCCTTTTGGATTTATTCTTAATAATTTTGCTGCATCCCTGGCATGATCCTGGTCTACTAATACTTCCAATTTCCTTTTATGGGCCAAAGAGATAGCCTCTGCTTCACCTGCATCTATACCTATCTTTTCAAGAATAGGTTCAACTGCTATCTTTTGAACCTTTATCCACCCTTCATTGACAGCCTTTTCAATTTCAATCGCATCTATATAGTTTCTTTTTTTACCTTCATCAATAACTTCTTTTTTTACTGCTTCTGGAATTAATATTTCACCAAATAATTCCTTCAGTAAATATAACCTATCTATTTTTGATAGATACACCAAAACAGTTGAATTACAAACGATCATTTTCCCTTCTTAACAGCCTCAAAATCCTCTCTTAACGATTTCAAGGAATATTGGAAAGGAATGCCTCTTTTAGACGCTATACTCATCATCTCTCTCAGGTGCTTCCCTGCTATCTCGCCAGCTCTCCCTAATGTAATCTCGCCTTTTTTGTATAGCTCAAGGGCATAATCCAGTGTTTCTTCTTCCAATGCCCTGGCTAAAAGCCTTCTGGTTATAGTAGACCTGTCTAGCTTCTCCCTCTTGGCAAAAAAGTCTATCCCTTTTGCCATATCATCATCAACCCTTGTTGTAACGGTTTCTCCCATTTTTGATCACCTTTTTGTGTATTAAATTATAGTGTATTAAATACATATGATATGTATACATATTTAAATCTTTTGGTTTTGGGGTTGAGAAACACAAAGCTTATATATTCATTGTCATAGTTATACATAACTATATAATATTTTATTTAATTAAAAATAGTTGAATATAGTAAAAAATAGTTTAACTATGACAGAACCCTTATCCTTCATAAAAAGGGTAGCCAAGTCAGGCAGAGGTTTTCTTATTTGGATTCCCAAAGATGTTTCTGATTATATGAGTCTTAAGGAAGATGATACAGTAGAAGTCAAGATAAGGAAGCTGAAGAAAAATGGATAAAAAGGGGCAGATAACATTGTTTATTATTTTGGGCATGGTTATTTTAGTGGTGGCTGGATTATTGTTCTATTTTAAGGATATTTTATTTGGGAAAGAGTTAGTGGCAACACAAGAAGAATTATTGGTAGAAACACCATTAGAGATGCAGCCAATAAGGTTATTCGTTGATGAGTGTATAACAGAAGTTGCTAATCCCGCTGTTTATACACTTGCTTTGCAAGGCGGTTATCTCTACCCTATTCCCGAATACTCGTTAATCACTGAAAACACAATAATAGCTTATTATTATGATGAAGGTGAGATTACAGCCCCAACTTTAGACGAAATAAAGCAGCAGTTAGAGTTGTATATAATTGATGCATTGCCTGTTTGTGTTGATAATTTCTCTTCATTTGAAGGAAAAACAATAGAACAAGGGGAAATAACAGTTGAAACTAAAATTTTAAAAGATAAACTTTTATTCAGGATAAAATATCCGCTTACATTGATAGAAGACATCAGTAAAATAAAAACAGAAGATTTTATTATTAGCGTCCCGGTAAGATTGGAATATGTTTATGGTATTTCTCAAGAGATCATTAATAAAATAAAAGAAGACCCAGACCACATAGACATGGCATATCTAGCTGATTTTGATGCAGAAGTAACAGTTTTACCTTATGATGAGAGTAATATTGTATATTCTATAATTGATGAAGAATCCAGTATAGAGGATGTTCCTTTGGTGTTTATGTTTGCTGCAAAAATATTTCCAAATTCACCCCCCACTTTAGAATTTATACCAGATTTTGTTTTAAACCAGGGAGAGCAATTTAGTTATGATGTTGATGCTGCTGATGCTGATGGAGATAAAATCACTTATTATTCAGATTCTGCTTTGATTAATGTTGATTCTGAAACTGGTATATTCACATTTACGCCGCCTGATGTAGGAGATTATTTAATTGAAATTTGCGCTAAAGATAGCTATGAAAAAGAAGACTGCAGGGAAATGAAATTTTTTATACAATAAGATGGATGGATTAATAAAATTAAAAAGTGTAATTTTGAGTTTGATAATCATATTTAGCTGTTTTAGCACGTCTGTGTTTGCTAATGGAGAAGCTGCCCCTTCTGGAACTGCTGCAACTGATGTTAAATATGAAGATTGGAAAGAGCAGGCAAAAAAAGATGCAAATGGCCTATCAGCAGCAGACATAACAGCACATGTTAATGAAGAGGATTTTAAGGTCAGCTATATCAACAAAATACAAGATCCAACAAAAGTGCAAGCAGTATTAGAAGCAATGGACTCAAAAAAATTTGCTCTATACACGCAAGGAGCCGATCCAATTCAATTACAGCAGCAGCTGAATAAAGTAAGTGATTGGAGCAAAGTGCCTGATGAGAATGTAGCACAGATTAACAGCATTGAAGTTTTGGCTGGAGGTGCAGAACCAACAATAACCAGAATGGGCAACAGAATTTCTGCTCTTAACCAGAAAACATTTGAAGATTCTATTAAAAAATTGACAAACACACAGAGTAGCCCTTATAGCTATGATGTCAGCGGAAGCAAAAAATCATCAGTAGGAAAAGTTGGAGAAAAATGGGTTATAACTATTGAAGGTAGAACATTAGAGCCGTCAAATAAATTCGCAGAAGGCATTACAGGATGGATTGCTGTTGATGACCCAGCACATTTTAGGGCTGTAATGGACGAAGAGGACCCTAGTGTTAAAGCAGGGATAGAAGAAGCCGTGAGAATATTGCAGAACACAGAATTGGGTAAGAAAGCAACAGCCGGCCAGCCTTTAACACCTCAAGAGCAAGAAACCTTGAACTATTTAAAAGAAGAGCTGCAAAGAACAATCGATGAAGCTAACCAAAATATTAATTTAAATGTTCCAGTATATGCGGATTCTATCAAAGCGCTAAACGATGGAAGTTTAGAATTAACAGGCAACCAAGTTGTTGTTATAGGCCATCTTAAAAATTTCAAAGTTAAAAACAATGGCAATTTAATCGCTGATGTTGTTGAAAACAGAGAAGGCTCTTTTGAAGTGGAGGGTTTCAACATAAAAGCTGATGATGCTGAAGCTTACACGCCTACTGATTATTTTGATGGAGGCTTTATAAGAACAATTACTGATGACAAGGCTGATATTGAAACACTTCCTTTAGCTGGAAGGCAAACAGTTTATGTTGATTTAACCGATCCAGACAATTTGATTGGAGGAGAAACAAGCGGGAGAAAAGTAAGATGGCATAAAGAACAGCAAAGCCCTGATTCTATATTTTTTAGAGGTGAGATACCCAAAGAGGTTAAAGATAAAACTCAAAAAGCTAAAGAAAATATCCCTAAAGCCCAATCAGAAGAGGGTGAAGTTTGGATTAAAAGAGAAAAAGATAATTTATTTATTTACTCTACTGGCGCTGTGCAATTAAGCTCTTATCATTATGAAGGTGAAAAGCCAGTTAAAGACACAAACCCAAAATTCAGGTTTGTTGGTGTTGGGGCAGATTCAAAACTGGATTCTTTAACAAATAAGCAACTCGAAAGAACAGAATCTTATGCCTATGGAAGATTTATTTATGAAGACAGGAATACAGCTTATGACAGCTCCCAATTTAAGGGTGAAAATCCTGAAATGATAAGTCTGATAATATCAGGAGACGGTGGAGCTGAAAAAGTAAGGATTGACGGCCCAGAAGGCAGCTTTATGAGATATACCCAAAAAGGGCAGATAAAACATTGGATTTCTGAAGAGCAAATGCTTGTTAATGCTGAAGACAAATTAGGAAACTATGTTATAGAGTTAAAAAAAGAAGATGGAAAAATAAAATATTTGCCTTCTGCCAGCTTAGTTGGAAAAGAATTAAAAGAGAATGAATTCCTAGTTATAAACAAAATAACAATGATGGAATTAGACGACCAAGAGGACTACCTTGCAATTGAGCAGAATGGCATTATTGCTTATGAACAATCAGATGGAGAAGGAAAATTAAAAGGCACTATCATCTCAGATTCAAAAAGCGTAAGATTTGCATTAGGACAAAATTTAGTTAGTGTAACTGATGAACAAGAAAGAGTATATAATAAATTAGTTGGCGGGGATTATGGGTTATCTAACGAGGAGCTTAAAACTTTAAAAGATAGTGAAAAGCTAAGAGGCCATATATTGGAGACTAGCGGGATAGTTGTAGATAGATTAACTGACGCAGCATACATTAATAAAATCAAAGAAAGCGATGAAGGAATTAAAAAAAGCGCTGAAATTGATGAACAAGCAAAAATAATCCAGCAACAGCTAATAGATAATGGTATTATTAATACTGATGGCTCTTTAAAAGATGGTTTAACTGAAACAATGCAAAACCAGCTCAATGAGCTAAAAGTTAAAAGGTATGAAGCGCAAAAGCAAAGAGTTGATGCTACAATAAGCCGTCTTCAAGCAGGTGGAATTGATACAACAGATTTAGAGTTCAACTCAAAACTAATTAGTATGAACATAGATTATACTGAAGGGAGGGTTGGAGGGATTATTAGAGATGGATTAGATCTTTTAGCTGAAGCTAAAGGTGATAAAGAAAAAGAAAAAGAAGTAAGATATCTTCTTGGTCTAAGTTATCTAGAAGCTGCAAGAAGAGCGCCAAATTTGTATCCAAATGGCGCACAGCTTGCAAGAATCAATTTTGAGAAAGTTGCTGACCTTGACCCTGATTCTTCTGAAGGGCAAACTGCCAAAGAAATTATGAGAGAGATAGATATTTCTACTTTATCAATGATAGGAAAAGCACTTGGTGAAGAGCAAGGTGCAGCCATAGAAAGGATTGAGAACAAGCTTGGCTTAAAAAGAAAATTAGGCGGTGTTTTTACAAGGGGTGTTAGTGAATCTTTGTTAGGTCTTTTTGGAGGCGGAGCAATGTATGAAACAGCTATTTATCAAGAAGAAGGTTTAAGTGAGCAAGCTAAAGGAGTTATATTAATAAAAGGATTAATGAAACAAAAAAACCCAGCTACTGATGAATATTACACATTAAATGAAATAAGGCAACTTAAAAAAAGACAAATGGCAGAACTATTTAAATTAGAGATAGATAGTACAAACAAAGAGGAAAAAGATAGGGCTGTAAAAGCTGCTGTAGAGATGACATCAGCAATAGGCACAGCATTCAATAATCCAGATATGGAAGTTTTAGCAAAAGGTGGAATAGGCAGTTATCAGTTTGGCAATTACTTGGGAGATGAAGAAAGGGCATGGTATGATGTTGGTTTAGATGTCACAAAACACATAAATGCTTTAAATGTTGCCTTATTTTTAGCTCCTGGTGCCACGGTTGGAAGAGGTACAGTTATGACTTATATAGGTGTTGGTATAAAAACAATTCCAGGCGCAACAACAGCAGGTGGGGCTATAATTAAACAAATCCCGACTTTCCAAAAAATGGGAAGCGCGCTGGTAAGAGAAAGAGCCGTGCCTGGGTTATGGAAATTAACAGAAAGAGGACGTGCTATAAAAATAAATAACCTGGCATTAAAAGCTCAGGAATTATATAATACAGGAAAAACAACAGAGGCAGCAAAAGCATATGCTGAAGCTTCTAAATTATTAAAAGAAACAACTGTTCCGGGAGCAAGTCTTAATTTAGCAGCAGAAGCTTCTTCTGAATCTATAGCTGCCTTATTGAAAGAATCAAAAGCTGTACATGAAGCAGCAGTACAATCTGCACAAGCAGCAAAAGCACAATCATTCTGGCGTAAAGAAAGGTCAACATGGAATGGTGTAAAATCACTAGCACAAAAAACAGGAGAATTAGGAGGAAGCATAAGAACAAGTTTAGAAAACATAAATTTAAATGGACTAAAAGCTCAACGTGAAGCAGCTAACATTAAATTAACCCAGTTAAGACAAGAAGCCCCTGTATTAAAAGTCGCTGAGCAAAAAGGAAAAGAGATGGGGATAGAATTAAAAGGTAAAGCTGCTACTTACACTAATGATGCTGGAGGTGTAATTAAGGGTGATATAGAACAAGTTGTTGCTTCTGAAGGCAAATTATCAAAAATAACGTTAAAATCTGCTGAGGGAAAACTAATAGTTATTGAAGGAGAAGCTAATTTAGGTAGATTAACTGTCGGAACAACGAGTGAAGAAATAGTGCAATTAGAAAAAACAATAGCTCAACTAGGGGCAGAAATTAAAGGAGCAGAACAAGCACAAGCTGCAAGAGCTACGATAATTGCAAAAGCAAAGGCTGCACAAGGTGTTGATAAAGCAAAATTGCCTCAAGCAGAAGCAAAAGCAGGAGCAGCAGAAGTAAAAAGAGCAGCACCAACTGCAGCTGGAGCTGAAGCAGCAGCACCTAAAAGTCTCGGAACAGTAAGGGATTACAATTTATTAACAAAACAGCAGGTAGATGATTTGGTAAAAGGGCTTTCTCCACAAGAGAAAAAATTCCTTAAAGCAATGTCAACACAAACCCCTAAATATGTTCAATCTGAACTTACATTGGAATCTCAAGGTGCTGCTATAACAAGAGATGATGTTATAGCTTATCTAAAAATGGCTGAAAAAGATCCATCTGTATTCTCTTTAACTCAAGATAGGATGTTAACAACTATCTCTAGAGAGATTGAAACAACAATTACAGACATCGCCACAGGTAAATTAGTAAAAATAACTGAAGAAAATTGGATGAGGTATGGAAGAAGAGGCAGATATGTGGATGCACGTGATACATTAGGAGGAAAAATATCTGGTTTTGCAGATAATGTTCCTGAAGTAAAAGTTATGGGAGAAACCCTGCCAGAATTTGTCGCTCCTTTAAACGAACATTTAAGTGCATTAAAAAATACTAAGTTAACAGGACAACAAAAATATGAACTGCTTCCTCTAGAAAGAAAACAAGCAGTAAATGATTTTGTAATGGGGGGCGGAAGTTTTGATGATGCAATTGCAGCAGAAGCTGCTAGAACACAAAATTTGATTGATTATGCTCCTAAGTTATTTGCTCAAAAAGCCGCATCTACACCAAAACCAACAACACCAGTAGCTGATTCAATCAAAACATTCAAAACAAGCGCAGAAGAGAGATTAAAAGAATTTGGATTTGGTGATAAAGCTGCAAAAGAAGCAGCAGGTAGAGCAGGAAATGATGCAGACGATATAATAAGAGCATGGCAAAAGGACAAAGAGGCAAGCGCAAGATTCCTTAACCTAGATGGCACTTTAACTCGAGAAGGTATTATAAAATTAAAAGTTGACATGCGCTCTAAAATTGGAGGAACCGTAGCAGGAAAAGGCACGCCAGGATTCACACAACCAGTTAGAGAAGAGATCACGGGCCTTTTTGATGATGCATTTAAACCAAAAGTTCCAAAAGCACTTCTAAAAATACAACCAGAACCAGTAATTGGGCCTGCTTATAAGGGCACAGGTATTATTTATCCGCCTTCTTTGCTCAGAGCATACAGAGAAGGTTATCTAGGCGCTCTTATGCTGCCTTACATAGATTTAGAAACAGGGGATACAACACCAATAGAGGTAACGCCAATACCTACTGATGATATAACTGCTGATCAATTTAATATAAGAATTCCAACTGAACCAGCTGAAGAGGAACAAGAAGCTCCGGAAAGAAATGAAGATGAATTTGAAGTAAAGGTTGATGAAAAAGGGGAGGTAAAGGAAGTTGTAGATGTTAAAAAAAGAACGCTTGTAACAGAGCCTGAAAAACTAAAGGCAATACAAGTTATACTAACTCAATATTACACAACACCAGTCAGCTATTATGATTATTGCGATTCGATTGGAGGCAGCTGTGAAAAAGAGTGTGGTGAAGATGAAGAAACATTTAGCCATACAGACTGTGCTGAAACATTCTTAGTTTGCTGTTTGTGAGTTCAAATCAGCTGGTAGGAATACCATATAAGAATGTCCTGCTTCCTTAACAGGGTCTAAAAGGCTCGGCATCAGCATATGGGTCAAACCAGCAAATTGCACTGGCATGTAACCTTCTTCTGCTTGAGATAATATCATTTGTGCAAAAAAATTCCTGTTCCTTTTTTGAAGGGTTTCAAAATAGGCAGTATTATCCACCCTATACCTTTCTACTAATTCATTAAATTCTTTACTAGGCATCCTCTTAGGATCATAATCCACAATCTCTTGAAATCTATCGCCAGCAGAGGAGTCATTACGAAACCCTTCATGTATAAGGGCTGTTGAATCATCAAAATATATAGGAATTCCTTTTCCTCTCAGCAATGCAATTACATCTTTAGTTAAAAATAATATATTATTATCTGTTGAATCTGTTTCTATTCTTCCTAAACCCCCTTCACTTAGTATAGATGGTTTTATATGTGCGTCTGTATTTGCAATTCCTGTCAATAAATTGGTTATATCTTCTTCATTGTAAATTTTCCTGCTCTGTGGAAATAATACAAACTCCCTATCACTTAATTTAACGTTATGACTATGACCAAAACCAAAAAACACTACATCAGGAGCCAATTTATTGTCAGGAGAATAAAAACTATACAGCTTGTAACCATTCTGCTCTGCTAATTGAACAAGGCTATTTGCATAAGGGCTTAGTTCAATATTGCTTCCTTTCAATGGATTTTTCCAGCCTTTTCTAACCCTGATTTCCTCATCATACACTTTTTTCATCAATGGAGTTAATGAATTCATAATAGCTGAGTTTTTTATTGATGTTTTTGAGCCAATAATATTATCAGCTAATCCGTCATAAACTGATTGTGGGATACTGGGTACCTCTATAAAAATTTGCGGCCTTTCATCTTTTTTCTTTGGTGGCTCAATTCTTGGTTGGGAAGCATGGTATATGTAAAAACCAATACCAGTCATTATAGCCAAGAATGCCAAAACAGATATTGTAACCCCAATCCTTTCATCCCTTTTTGTAAAAACGGCTCCCTCTTCGCCTGCATAGCGAGGAAATGTTACAATAGAAGAGCCATCTGTATATTTAGCTAAAGAAGAATAGTCAATTCCTAAGTTTTTAGGAACAATCATGGTATAAGGTATTTTTTCTCGGGTTAATCCATTAATAACAGATCCATCCAACAAATGCTCTATACCCATTACCCTATAACTCCTTCCTCCTTTCCTTATCGCTTTTTTTCCGCTTTTTATTAAATTAGGTAGAGTAAACTTCTCATTATCGCTTTGTATCTCAACCAAAAGCCTGTTAAGTGCTGTGTTTCTTACAGCCATTGCGAATCTTACAGCACCGGGATCATTCCCTGCTAAGATAGCCTCAAGTTCCTTTTCAGATTTCTCTAATTCTTTAGCAAGCCTGCTATTAAGGATATCAGTTGATGTATAAGAAAAATCGCCTTTAACAGATAAATCTCTCATTATTTTTTCAGCGCTCTCAGCAAAATGTCTTCTATAATCTATAATTAAGGTAACAACCGGATCACAAGAACCATCAATAGTTAAAAGATTAGCTGGTTTATATCCATTAGAACAAGCTACATCAACAACTCTTTGCCCATACTGACTTAAATTGGCCTCTGCTAATAATGCTGTGTCATCTACATCATTTATGCCCTTAATAAAACTCTGAATATGTTTGCTTAATTCATTGTTATCTAAAGCAAAACCTCCCATAATTTCAGATAACATATCTAATTATTTAAACCTTTTTATTAATGGCTCTTCTAGTATAAACAAAAATATTTAATAATAGGTATTAACTATTAAAATTTATGACCTACTACGACTCAATCTCAGAAGGCTATGAAGAGCTCCATGGAGAAGAGCAGCTAAAAAAAGTAGCCTTAATAAAAAAACACCTTAAGCTAAAGCCAACAGACAAATTATTAGATGTTGGCTGCGGAACAGGTTTGACAACAGAGCCGTGGAATTGTAAAAGATATGGTGTCGATCCAGCAAAAAAATTATTGGAAAAAGCAAGGCAAAAACTTTCGAGTAAAAACGAGAAAGGTTTAGAAAAGGCAAAGCCTTTTCAAAAAGATAAAATTGAATACAAACTGGCTCCTGCAGAAAAAATACCCTATCCCGATAATTCATTTGATGTTGTGCTCAGCATAACGGCAATACAGAACTTTAAGGACATAGAAAAAGGGCTGAAAGAGATTAAAAGGGTTGGAAAAAATAAATTTGTTTTGTCTTTTTTAAAAAAATCAAAAAAAGCTGATAAAATTAAAAAGCTGGTGAATAAATATTTCAAGGTTGAAAAAGCAGTTGAAGAGGATAAGGATTTGATGTTCTTTACATAATAACAAAATATAAATATAAGCTACCCAAAAGTCAATATAAAATGGCCGCTATTTACAATCCAAGGCAGGTGATATTAGTAACCTGCAGAGCAGAGATGGACATACTTGGAAAAAAACAGCTAAAAGACGACATCATAACTCTATCATGGCACATGCCTGTTTCCTTTGATCCGGCTGTTTATGCTATAGCAATTGGAACAGCAAAGTTCTCATCCAAGCTAATTCAAAAATCGGGTGTGTTTGTGGTTAATTTCATACCAAATGAACTGGAAAAACAGGCATTATTTTGCGGCACTCATCATGGAGAGCATATGGACAAGTTCAAGGAAACAAAATTAACAAAAGAGGAATCAGAGAAAATAAACTGTCCAAGAATAAAGGAAGCCTTGGCATATCTGGAATGCGAGTTAATAAACACAGTAGAAGCTGGCGACCATTTTATATTTATAGGAAAAGTTATTAATTCGGCTGAAATAAAACAAGGGAAAAGGTTATTTCAGGGCCCTTCTGAAGCAGGCTATAAATTCACAACAACGGAATAAAGATGACAGAAGACAAGATAAAAAAACTGGCAGAAACATTGCTTAAGTCAGGTTTGGCTACTTCTTACACCCTGGCAATAGAAAAAGCGAAAGAGATGCTTGATATACAGGAAAAAACAAAAATAAAAACAGATATAGAAATTGAGAAAAAAACAGATATGGAAGAGGAGGATAAAACAGTTGATGAGTTAATGGAAGAAGCGGGTGTTGATACAGAAGAAAACAAAAAAGATGAAGAAAAATCTGAAGAGATAGAAGAAGATACGCAGGAAGAGTTAGAAGGGGAGGAAAAAGAAGAGAGAAGCGAAGAAGAAAAGGAAGAAATGGAAGAGGGTATACAAGAAGAGCTGGAAGAGGAGGAAAAAGAAGAAAGAATAAAGGAAGTAAATGAAGAGGAGGAAGGGGAAGAAATAATAATAAAAGAGCAGACTGAAGAGATGGAGGAAGAAGAAGAAAAACCAAAAAAAGAGCTGAAAAAGCCAACCTATGGCGAGGAAAAGAAGATAGATCTTTCTGATGTTTTTAATTACGGGAAAAGGCAGTAATAGTTTCTAAACATCTTGAAATTATAATAATTATTATATAATCTAAAGAATAACCATAGTATATACAATGGTGTCGAAAACGTAAAGTTTATATATAACTTGTGACTACTTCGGAATAAAAACACATTTGGGTGGTGTAACAATGTTAAAAAAGCTGATAATTGTATTTTTAGCCTTATTTGTCATGGCATTTGGTGCTAGCGCAGCTGGCAACCTGAATCTTTACGGAACAACAGAAGACAGTTTAAACATATCAGGAACGCATAACTCAAATGTTACAGGAACCTTGAAAGTGGAAAACACAGGAGCAGCAAACCTGACTAATGTCAATTTAACTGCAACAAACCTTGTGTTTGGCTCTTACTCTATACCATCCTCTGCAATTTCTTTCAGCAATAACAATTTTTTTGTGGGGAACAACAGCAATGTAACAGGCATAATAGCAAGCATTATAGTCCCTTCCAGCCAATATGCAGGAACTTATTTGGGAACTATAACTGCAAATGGAAGCGCGTCTGATTATGACACAATAAACCTAAACCTAACTGTAACCCCGTCTTATTCAATATCAGTTCCATCTTCAGTTACATTCCCTTCAGGCTCGCAAAACTCAACTGTAACAACAACATTCTCAATAGCTAATAATGGAAACCTGCCTATCAACAACATTGTAATTTCCCAAAATGCAGACAGCAAATATAGTATAATTTTAAACCAAACATCCATCTCTTCATTGGGCATAAACGAAAACAAAACAATAAAGATTGATGGGTTCATTCCGCTAAAAGAGTCAACAACTGTCCATTCAATTGGGACAATTTTTATAGTAAGCGATGAAAAAAACGCCTCTTCAACATTAAGCTTGGATGTGCAGGGTAAGCTTAGGATATCTGACTTGGATGTGAGGGTTGGCAACGGCGGCGATACAAACCTGGATGATGGGGATAAGATTGATGCTGATGCTGCGCCTGAAGATGAGCTCGAATTTGACCTTAAAATAAGCAATGATTTCACAGATGATGATGACCTTAACATTGAAAATATAGTTGTGACAATAACGATAGAGGATATTGACAATGGCGATGATGTGGAAGAAGAAAGCGATGAGTTTGATTTGGATGCTGACAGCTACACAAGAAAAGCTGTAAACCTTAAAGTGCCATTAGACGTTAAAGAGGATACATACGACATTGTAATAGAAGCAGAAGGAGAGGATGAGAATGGTGTTGAGCATAAGGTTAAATGGACAATTTATATGGATGTAAACAAAAAAAGCCATGAGGTAAGGATTCATGATGCAAGCCTTAATCCGGCCACTGTTGAATGCAGCAGGGAAACGATTTTATTTGTTGAGCTGATAAACATCGGCGCAAATGACGAAGATGATGCCAAATTAACAATAAAAAACGCCCAATTGGGGATTGATTCTGAAGAGAGCGATATAGAAATTGAAGAAGGCAGCGAGGATAATACCCATGAGAAATCATTGCCCGTTATAGTGCCTGCTAATTTTAGCGCAGGAACTTACCCCATTGAAATAAAGGCTTATTACAATAATAATATATTGGATGATGTAAAAACACTCGAGCTTGCAGTAAAAGACTGCAAAAAAGAAGAAACACCGGCAGCGCCTAAAGAAAACCAAACAACAGTTATAATCTCGCAGCCAGGAATAAACATAACAGGAATACCACTAGCCTCAAGGATAATAAGCTCAACAGAAACACCATTATTCCAGTCGCTTAAATCTCCATTGTATATAATTGTGCTGATACTGGGGAATGTAATAATTATTGGCGGGATCATAGCAATAATAGCCAAAGTTTTACTTATAAGAAGTTAACCTTAATAGTGACTACTCCAAAATACTCAAAAACGAAATATTTAAATATGACATCAGTTTCCATAAAATAGATGGGGGGTTATAAATTGAAAAAAAGATTATTGTTTATTGTTATTTTACTGGTTATTCTATCGGTTAGTTTAGTTTCTGCTGAAGTTGTTATCAACGAGTTTGTGTATGATCACTCTGATTGTAATGATAACTATTGTGAATTGATTGAGCTTTATAACAATGGCTCTTATGCAATAAACCTATCAACATATACCCTCTGTGGCGATGATTTAATAGAGGGCTATATAAATGAAACAGACTCCTCAACTATATATAATAACGGCGCAATCCTGAATGCATCTGGTTATGCTATTGTAACAGATGGTGGCTCTGGTTCAACAGCTTATGGCAATTTTTCAGTAAATATTAACTTTTCAAATATTATATCCTTACACGTAGATGCCTCAGCTATGTGTGGTAATGATTTGAGTAACACAGGTGAAGAAATTAACATAACAAACGGCACTTATACAGATCATGTAACCTATAGTTCAGCATGGGGAGCATCTTCTAATAGTTATTCACTAGAAAGGATTTCTCCCTATTATATAACTAATACATCAGCTAACTGGAATCAAAGTAAGACAGTAAACGGAACACCAGGATATATAAACTCTGTTTATGATGTAACTGGACCGGTTATATCAGGCGAGAATACAACTCCTGTAACTATATATAATAATGTCAATGTTTCCATAAACGCAACAATAAACGACAGCACAAATATCAGCGCAGTTTGGGTGGAAGGGAATTGGAATGGCAGCTTTGTTAATTATACATTAAGCCTTAATGATAACGGGAAATATAACTACACAATTAATTCAGCTAACTTGTCAAACCAGGAAACGGTTTATTGGAGATATTATGCAAATGATACAGTTAACAACTTGGCTGTTGGCGCGCTGCAGAACTTTACAGTGCAGAACAGGGAGCCTCAATTAGCCCAGGATATGGATAATTTCACATGGCCTGAAGACACTGTCTATTCATTCAATATAAACGGCAATTTCACAGATGCTGATGGCGATAACATGACATGGAATGCCACAGCAACGGAAAACATAACAATAGCTATAAACCAAACAACAGGCATAGTCAATTTGACCCCAAAAGGCAATTTCACAGGAGCAGAATATATTAATTTCTCAGCATATGACGGGATTAACAGGACATTAAGCAACACATTAAAATTAAATGTGACTAACGTAAATGATGCTCCTATCTTGGCCTCAATTGGGAATTATACACTGCCTCAGGACCAGCAATTGACGATACAGTTAAGCGCAATTGATATAGACCCAACGAATGATAGCTTAACCTACGGAACAGATGCTGCATTTGGAGCATTAAATTCTACAACAGGTGTATTCACATGGACGCCAAACAGCTCCTATCACAGGGATTACACAGTAATATTTAATGTTAGTGATGGAAATGGCGGGGAAGCAAATGAAACTATAGGCATATTTGTTTACTCAACATTAAACATAACCGATGTTGATGTAGCTATAAACCCAGCTTACAACAATATACGGGATGGGTATATAATACAGAATGTTTATCCAGGACAAAGAGTTGCGACAACCATAACAGTTTATAATAAGAATGCTGGCTCTCCGACTGAAAATAATATAGACCATGCTAATATAACTTTGAGTGTGGACAATTTTGGTGTGAGCGAAGTCAAACAGCTTACAGACCCGTTAACACCAGCTAGTTCAGATACAGAAACAATATCATTTAACGTGCCTACTTTAATTGGAGAAGGGCTTTACACAGTAAGCATAGAAACAGAAGGGTATGACCATTATCCTGTTGTGTACAGATATGGAAATTTTACATATTATATCAACATTACAAGGCAGACAGACAATGTAACAATAGAAAACGCAACCTTAAATGCAACTTCTATCCAATGCGAATCTCCTTTAAACCTTACAGTTAATGTAACAAACAAAGGAAGAACAGATTTTGATGATGTTAATGTCACACTAACGCAAAGCAGCCTGGGGATATCACTTTACGAAGTTTTGAATATGACTTCTAATACATCACAGACAGTGTATTTTGCAATAGACACAGCAAACAAGCCGGCTGGCAGTTATAGCCTCAATGTTTTAGTTAAATATTATTCAGACACATTGCAGGACAGCAAAACAGCTACACTGGCAATAATAAACTGCGAGCCTCAAAACACAAGCATAATCCCAAATATAACAATTGAAGAGGATGGCTATAATGATACGATAAACTTGAGCAATTACTTCGCTGATTATAATAATGATAATTTGATATTCAGCAAAGAGGGCGCTTCAAATATAACATTCACCTTCTTATCCAATGGTATAGTTAACATAACGCCAAAAGGTGACTTTAATGGAACAAATTATCTTAATTTCACAGCAAGTGATACAATCAATACAACAAAAAGCAACCAGGTTAAAATAACAGTAACGCCTGTTAATGACCCTGCAGCTGTAACTGCTATACCAGACCAGACAGCAGCGCAGGACTCTGAATTTATTTATGCTGTAATTGCTTCCGATGTGGAGAATGACACATTAATTTACAATTTGACTGTAAATGCCTCAATAAAAGCAAGGATAAACAGCTCAGGCTATATCTACAACTGGACTCCAACAAACAGCGAAGTTGGGAATATTTATGTATTCAATGTTTCTGTTAATGATACCAGAAATAAAACCTATGAAGACTTCAAGCTAACTATAACAAATGTGAATGATGCTCCTGTATTCAACACGGCTGTGCCAATACGAAACCTTACATGGCCGGAAGACACAACAAACAGCTCTCTTAACATATCCGGAAGCTTCTATGATATTGATGGGGACAGCCTTGCATATGAGGCATCTGGCGTTTCTGATATAACTGCAAGCATAGATTCAAACGGCATAGTAACACTAACTCCAGCAGCAAATTTCAATGGGACAAGGAATATAACATTCAGGGCTTATGACGGAAGCTTATACTCCAATTACAGCAACACAGTAAAATTGAATGTAACCAATGTAAATGATGCGCCAGCAATAGGCAGCTTCAGCCCATCAACAACAGCAGTAGTTGGCGAAACATATGATTATGATGTAAATGCAACAGATATTGATGGCGACACAATAACATATTATGACAACACAACATTATTCAATATAAACAGCGCAACAGGAATAATCTCATTCACACCTGCAATTGGCGATATAGGCTCGCATACAATCAACATAAGCGCATCAGACGGCCAGCTAAATGATTCAAAGTTATTCACATTAAATGTTTATAACACCCTAAGTTTAACAAATGCTCAGACAAGCATAAATGATGCGGCTTACAGCTCATTAAGCGAGGGGGCAACATTATCAGGAATAAGCCAGGGAGACAGCTTAAAGGTAAAAGTGGATGTCAAGAACTGGCTAAGCACATATGATATGGATTTGGTGAGGGTAAGCGCAACAATAATAGATGGATCAACCCTGGTTGCAACAAATTATTATGATATATCAACGCTAGGAAAAGAGTCAACAGCAACAGCAACAATTAATTTAGGGGCTATAGGCTCGTCAATAGCAAACGGAAATTATGATCTAAGAATTAATGCAACAGCGCAGTACAATCCTTCAAGCCCTACAAAAGTCAATTCAACATGGAACGCAAGTGTAAGGATACAAAGCGAAGCGCATCAGATTTTGATAACCTCTGCTGTAGTAGGCCCTGCCAGTATAGCATGTAATAGATCAATTGTAGTTAATGTCACTGTAAAGAATCTTGACGCTTTCAATGGCAATCAAAACACAACTGTTACTGTAACAAAAACAAGCCTGGGGATAAATAAAGCTGAAACAAAAGAAATAAACTATGGCGCAGCTGAAATATTCTCAATACCAATTAACGTTTCTCAAAGCGCATCAGCAAACAACTACACGCTGTCAATACATGCAGAAACAGAAGAAGGCACAACAGCGGACACTACAAAAAATTTGGAGATAAATGCATGTGAGATAACATACAATCCTGCTGAAGCAAGCCCTATTTTAAGCGGTAAGACAAACAAAACATTTAGCTTTGCACTGCCAGCAGAGCTGTCTTTGATATCCTCGGTCTGGAAAGAGAATGGGGTAGAAAAGAGCGCTTACCAGAATTCACTGAATTACACATTTGAAGCTAAAAACACCAATGGCGATTACCATATCATAGTTGAGATCACAGATGACCAGGGAGCCTCCCATACGCATGAGTGGTATCCAATAACAACCATGTATGCTATAGCCGACCCGTACACAACAGCTCCTGATTTGTCTGCATTAAACCAGTCCCAGCTTGAGAATGTAACACTTACTTTAAATAATGAAAATGCAAAAATTGAATTTTTAGAGCCTGTAAATCTTTCGGATATTGTAACACTAGGAGACCATCTTTATATCCAGGGCTCAATAGCTGCTGTTAATGTATCTGGCGATTATTTTGTATTCAGCAATAAGCCAGCAAAGATAACATTGACAGGCTTAACATATAATGAGGAGCCCAAGATTTATTACACTTCAACATTCACAACAGACTCTTCACAAATAACCTCCCTATGCCCAACAACCATATGCAGCCTAGTCAGCAGAACAGAGCCTCCAACTAACGGGGATGGCGTTGTTGTGTTTAATGTAACACAATTCTCAAGTTATAGGATAGGAACAACAGCCGCGCCAACAACTAACCCTGTAGCTGTTGCTGGTTCAGACCAAACTGTGATAGTAAACTCGGTCGTTACGCTAGACGGCTCTGGCAGCTATGATGAAGATGGAACTATCGCCAGTTATGCCTGGGCTCAAACATCAGGCACAACTGTAACCCTAAATAATGCTAACAATGATGTTGCAACATTCACACCATCGCAAACAGGAACATACATATTTGGATTGACTGTAACAGATGATGATGGATTGACTAATACAGACAGCATTACTGTTGATGTCCAAACAATTGCAATAGGCAATTTAACAATCTCAGACTTGGATGTAAAGGTGGATGGCTCGGTTGATAAAAATATAGAGGGCAAAGCAGAAGGCTATAAAATAAGCGAAGAAGCCAAACCAGGCTCAGATATTGAGCTCAATATTCAAATTGAGAATTTATTTGATGAAGATACAGATATGGAAATAAAGGATATAGAAGTTATAGTAACAATTGAGGAGATTGATGATGGCGATGATTTGGAGGAAGATGCTGACGAATTTGATCTTGATGCTGGTGACAAAGAGAAAATTACACTAAACTTTAACATACCAGACGATGCCGAAGAGGATGTATATGATGTTGTAATAGAGGCGGATGGGGATGATGATAATGGAAACACCCATTCCATAACAAAAACATTAAAACTTGAAGTTAAAAGAAAGAAGCACGAAATAAAAGTTACCAATATTGATTTAGCCCCATCTGTTGTTGATTGCAGCAAAACCGCAAGATTAGACGTTGAAATCAAAAATATAGGCAAGGAAGATGAAGAAGATGTAACATTGGAAATCAAAAGCAGCGAACTAAGCCTGAACATAGAAGAAAAAGACATCGAACTTGACTCAGATACAGATGATGATAGTGAATACACTCAAACTGCGACGGTAAACGTACCGGCTGATTTGCCATTGGGAACATACCCAATAACCATAAAAACATATTATGATGATAAAGCAAGCGATACTGAAACAATTAACCTATTGGTTGCTGAATGTAAGATAGGTGTTGGGGAAGAAGCAGTTGAATTAACCACAACAAAAGGCTTGCCGACAGAAGGGGAAGGAGCAACAGCAGAAGAGCTTCCGACTGCAAAAATATCATTCAGGGAAAGCGATGAATACATACTGATACTAGCGCTTGCCTTCCTTATACTAACAGGAGCTGTGATATTTGTGATAGGCGCTTTAGTGATTAAGCTGAAGAAATAATTTTTTTCTTTATTTTTGGTGATCCCTCATGTATGATTATGGTGTCTTTGTAGAAACAAAAAAATCAAAGGAAGATGAAAGCTGTCTTGAGGTTATGATAAAACCTGCTAGCAAAAGGACAACTACCGAGCAGTTAGAGAGAGCAGCAGAAGAGTTCAAAATGATGACGGGTTTTTACCCTGTTGATTTTAATTATGAGTGGAATCCAGAAGAAAGGAAAGAGCCTTATGTTATGTTCAGAATTCCTGGAAAAGAGATAGAAGTTGCAGAAACAAGATCAACCATAGGGAAAGCAATAGACGTGCTGACTCAAAGGCAGCTCAGCCCTTTATAAAAAAACCCAATCTTTTCTTTATTCCTTTTCATCTTCTTGTTGGCTTCCTCAGCTAGAACCTTGAGGTAATCATCATCAACAATAATCTTTCCGCTCTTAGCAGCTATGGTTTCAATATTTTCAGTGCTTACAATCTCAACAACAATTTTTCTTTTTATAGACTGGATTCCTGTCCTTCTAAAACCAATATTCCGTGTCAAGTTAACCAGTTTCTGCGCATCATCTATGGTTCTGCAGGAAATATGAAATATAGAAGCCTCCTCCTTGAACCAAACATCCTGTTTTGGCAATCTCCTCAGTGCTTTTTTTAATTCATTAAAGCTAACTTTTCCATGCTTGGCAAACAGCCACTCGGTTTCATGCTTTTTCTTTCCCCTCCTAATAAGCAATAAAACCCTCCCGGCACAGCTAGAAGTGGTATAATAATTTTTTAAGGAATTTATCTTGTTAACCAATGGTTTGATAGCTTTATCAACAGAGCCCTTTTTGCTCTTGTCTATCTTCCTTAAAAAACATTTCTTGTCATTGTCGAAGTTCATTTTTAATTGACCCTGTTCATCAATATGTCAGAAATCACCTTTCGTACACCATGGGCTTTAGCCCATGGAAAGAATAGCGATTTCTGAGCATGCTCAAAAACTCCGCAACACGCTCCGCACTCATAAAAAATGCGAAGCATTTTTGTGTGCTCCAAAATCTAAAGGATTTTTGACATTAGTGCGGAGTTTTTGACATTCTCTAATTTTGATTAACCGACAAAATTCATGAAGTGAATTTTGTCGTGGGGTCTGCCGGTCCGCCAGCTTATTGCTGTTCTGCATGATTTAGGCGGACCTTAAGGCGCCCTGTGAGCTTCGCTTTAGCGAAGCGAACAGCCTGGTTTATCATTTTATTATTATAATTATTAACCAAGAAATACAACAAATTAATTAAACCTTCCTATTTCCCTTCAATGATCTTTCTCATCCTGGCTACAAAATCAGCAGCATCTACAAAGTGATTGTCAAACTCAGCCCCTTTTACCTCTTTTATCTCCCTGTGCACTATCATTTTAGACAACCTGTAGAAATTCCTCATTATGGTTACATATCTTTTCTCCAACAGCCCTTTCCTGGCTAATTTCTCCTCTAATAAATCTGCAACGTGTTCCGGAGTAGGAGGTATCTCGCCAATTTTCATTAAAGCGGCATGCGCAGAATCAATCACAGCCCAATACAAATCCAATGCTCCCTGTGAAATGTGCCACTTGCTGTTGTGCAAGGTGTTTGGAGCCCTTATAAAATAATTCCATATGCTTTCCTGTGTTGGCCTTATCCTTCCCCTTTTCAGCAGGGCCTGCAATGGATCAAAAAAACCAGTGTCAATTAAGGCAACGCCATCTCTTAAAATATTGATTCCAACAGGGTCCCCTGCCCTTATATATTCCCAGAATGAGCTAAACCTCAATGTTATAACATGCAGCTTGGTGGAAGTCCTTGCAATTATTTTCTGGATAATAACCCTGTAAGCCTCAACAAGCTCCGGCGTCATGCTTATGGAGATGTCATCAACCACAACCAATATGTCGATATCTCCCCTTGCTGCCTTTGTTTTCCTTGCAGTGCTTCCAAATATTATAACTCCCTTTATAAAATTCTCAAGCTCTTTATGCAAATCAGAAGTAAAGTTATAGGCTATTCTAAGGTCTTCCTGGTTATAGCTTTTAATGTTAGGATTCTCCTTTCTCTTTAATTCAAATTTCATCCATCCACCCTTTTATATTAAAATAATCTCTATGCTTTATAAAGATTTAGTTCTATTTTTGAATAGTGACAAAAACACTTATATAGCAGTTGTGTTATAATTGATAGTATGGATTCAAACAAGGATTTAGAGCGTGTTATCCAGGACAAAGTAAAGCCGATAATAGACACCTCAATGCAGAAATTCCTCGGCATTTCAATAAAAGAGCTCTCCGCAGATATTTCTGACAGATTAAAAAGAACGCCTTTATTAGATTTTAAAATTGATACATCTGTTCCGTTCAAAAAGGCAAAACAGCTCTTTAAAGAGGAGTATATAAAAAAACTGTTGCAGCTAAAGCAAGGCAACATATCAGATGTTGCCAAGCTGGCAAATATTGACAGAAGATCTATACACCGGTTTGCAAAAAACCTGAAAAAAGAGGTTCAAAAATTCAGAAAAGATTTAAGCTCAGAGTACACAAAAGAAACAACAGTCAAATCCATCATAGACGAAACATTAGACCAATTTAAGGATGTAATCAACCCAAAAAGGCTGGAAAAATTCTATAAAGGAGCGTCTGACTTGTCAAAGGAGATATTGAAAGAGCTCCCAACAGTGGAATTAACATTAAAGGAAGCCCTAACAGAGTTTGAAAAAGAATTTCTCAAAAAAGCCCTGAAAGAAAACCTGAACAATATTTCCAAAACAGCAAAAGCAGTTGGCTTAAGGGCAGAAACATTGTTTAGGAAGATTAAAAAATATAGATAGAGTTGCTTAATATTCAACAAATTTTAGTTGTATACTATTGCTGGGCTCTAATATATACTATCATGATGATCATAATCTAGAACTCTGACAATTTTATTATCTTCATCTACCTCATAAGTTAAAACGAAAGATTTATCGATATGAACTCTTCTTGCACCATGCATATCACCTTTTAAAGGCTTAAAATGGTACGGATTGTCAAAAACCACCCATCAGAGATGGGTGGCATGCTCTGATATAGCATCATCGGAAAGTGGTTTTTGATGCTCAGCATTCCACGAATCAGCGGTGGTTTTTGAGCACAACAGATTTCACACCACTCATCACAGATGAGTGGAATGCTGTTGTTTCAACAATCTGTTCAATTTTCTTAAAAATTATCTGCAATTGTTTCGGATTTTTCTTTTTAAGTTTAGAGAAAATCTTATCCATATTGGGTTTGGTAGCAAGAGAGTACATTTTATTCTATGCCATATCTTTTCTTAAAGTTTTCCAAACTGCCAATATGGATAGTTTTTTGATTTCTAATTCTGTCAAGTTTCTTTAAATATTCTTTCTTCGCTTCAGGTTCTTCCTCAACTATAGATTTCATAAAAAAATCTATTTGTTTACTCATACTAATGCCATTACCCTTACAAAAACTAGAAAACTTTTTATACACATCTTCTTCCACATTAAATGTTTTTAATACCATTTTTTTCACCTTGTTATTTAATATTAAATAATATTATTTAATACTATTTAAATCTTTCGTTTTTTACCACTTTCAAGTTGATACATCTATATTTTTGAGAGAACTCAAAACTCTTACCCCTGCCTCATCACCTTAAACTCGCCAATTGCTCCAACAGCCCTTGTTCCATCAGAGCATATCTGGTTTGAACAAGACTCGAATGTGCCTTGCATAAGGTCTGTTGTAAAGCTGCTGCTAAATTTAATGATATCAGCTACTGTAAATTCTGCTCTTGAAGAGCTGACAGTTCCAGTTAACGGAAAAGATGGCTGCGCGCCTGTTGCGCCGCAAGGAACTTCGCCCTGATTCCATTCCGCGGGAATAATATTAGTTATTATAGAAGTGAAAGTTCCTGTAAGAGTATTTCCATCTTGCTCAAAAGAAAATCGGAAAAAACCCTCATAGCTGCATGCCGGGTTTCCAACATTGTTGCGCCATTTTGCTGAACCGCTAAGCCCTTCCCAATCTCCTGTTAAATCCCTAGCAGGTGTTATTGCTGTGGTAAGCTCCCTTTCTTCAGATGGTGTTTCAGCAGCGCCTTCCTCGCCACCAGTTACAGGTCCAGACTCGGGGAGAAAGGTTGTACAACCGCTTATAATTATGATGCTAATTAACAAAACTGCTAATAACCTAAATCTAATTATATTCATACCACACAAATAGGTAAGCCATTATTTATAAAACTTTCCCAAAAGAGGTTGCTATGACTTTTTTGTCACATTTTTTCCAATATATTTAAATAGTCCAAAACATACCTATAGTTAGAGTGTGACAAAAATGTCATATAATTGCCAACCTTGTAGAGTAAAATGGGATGCGGAAAATACTGCCAGGATGCAGGGCCAATTGAATTGGGA
Organism: Candidatus Woesearchaeota archaeon; assembly: GCA_018303725.1. GTDB lineage: Archaea > Nanobdellota > Nanobdellia > Woesearchaeales > JAGVXP01 > JAGVXP01. Next base: position 32,853 of record JAGVXP010000053.1, read on the forward strand.
ACAACCCAATCTTATTATGCAAATAGGCCCAAAACTATAACTCAAAACCTAGATAGAACACCAATAGAACATTTATTAGGAAGAGAGCAAATTCAATATAATCATTTACATTATCAAAGAAAGCCAGCTATAAACCCGCAAAGCCAGCAGCAAAGCGCATTAGAGATGCTGGCATATTCAGCTATAGCCAATAATCATGCTCAGGCTTCTTTATCAAGGCCAAGCAATGCGCAAAATTATATTGCAGCTAATGAAAATCAGACTATAACATTGACTGAAGGATACATAAAAGAGCTAAAGCTGGGCTATTTATCATTAACAGTAGCAAAGGGTGAAGAGAAACAATCTTATCAATTATTGATAAGGTATGACAAAAGAAAAGAAAGAAGGATAGAAGCGGAGAAAGAGATAGCAGGAGAGATAGAAAAGCTCTCAAAAAGATTTGGCAAAAAAGATGAAGTTGATCAAAAAGATATAATTGAGACCTTAACAGCAACATTAAGAAGAAGAAAACTAAGGTTAGAGCTGACTGAAGAAGAGATTCATCTAATAGAAAGAACAAAAGAGAGCAAAGAGCTGCAGAAAAGAATCTGGCTGATAGACAAAAAGAAAAGAAGCTTTAAAAGATTAGAGATTGAAAGAGAGATTCAAAATGTAAAACAGCAAAGAACTTACAAAACCCCAACAACAACATTAAATTACTCAAAAAATGATAATTATACAGGAAGAATAGAGAGAGCAAGGAATGATTTCACAAATCTAGTCCCTGCAAAAGATGTTCATAAATTTCCAATATCCCTGATGGGCGGTGTTTTAGGATTTACCTACATCGGAGATTCCTTTGTTGGCATCAGGGACGACCTGAATGATTATGAATCACACGAAGTAGAAATCCACGAAGCAATTCACACACCCGATGAGTATGAAACAAGAGTTATAACAAAGTGGATGTTAGACGATAATACGCATTACCACTAATCATTAAGTGTTTTGGTCACTTTTCTGAAATGTCAGAAATCGAAGATTTCTGAGCATGCTCAAGAACCGAAGGTTCTTGACAAGTGACGAGTTTGCGAAGCAAACTCCATATTTTCATCGATGTTTTTTGCGAAGCAAAAAAGCTCGGATGATTATGAAACAAGAGTTATAACAAAGTGGATGCTGGATGACAATACGCATTATCATTGATTATTAATGCTCAAACCAACCCAAACAATGAGGGACATCTTCATTTGAAGATGTCCTTAATTTTTTCTTTTTTGTATAAATAAAATACATCCAACTAGAAAACCAAAAAGTTTATAAATATCTTACCATTACTAAAGATATCTTAAAGGTGATTTAGATATTCATAGAAAATTTATACTGGAAAGGCAAATTATTGGTTTTCACATGGCATTTTAAAGAGGAATTTGAGAAATTAAGAAAACCAATCGAATTTGTGTTAGACATTTTGGGCAATGGAGAGCATATACTTGTTTCAAAAAGACAGAACAAATATAATGTGTTTTATTCATTTAGAGGGAAATACCTATGTTTGTCATATGTGGAACATGAAAATATAGTTTTGATTCATATAAAACCAACAACTAAAAAATTTCAAAAAGGTGAGAAAAAATGAAAAAGTTTATGAAAACATGTTATAAATGTAAAACCAATGTTAAGGAAGCAACTGTAGTTAAGGATGGGATTAAATTAAAATGCCTCAAATGCCCAAAATGCGGAGAAGAGTACTTTACATCTAGCGAATTAATAAGGTATGATATTCTAACTGGAAAAAGAAGATTGGTTAGGAAATTTGGCACTTTGGGCGTTTCCCAAATAATAAGGGTGCCAGACAAGGTTATAAAAGATTTCAAGATAAAACCAGGTGATTATGGAATTTTTGAAGAAAGACCAGACGGAATCCTCATAAAACCGCTTCATGCAAATGAATTAAATCCCTGAATAACGCAAGTAATATCATTAATGCTCAAACCAACCCAAACAATGAGGGGCATCTTCATTTGAAGATGTCCTTAATTTTTCTTTTTTCTTACTAAAAATTAGAAAGATTTATATATGTTAGTATACTTGGTATACTAAAAGATGTCATTTATGAATAGTGATAATAAAGATACAACAATTAAAGTTAAAAGGGAAACTAAAGAACATTTAGCTAATTTGGATTTTGTTAAAAAAGAGCATACGTATAATGATATAATTCTGGAGTTGATGATGTTTTATATTAATAAAAAAAATGGCAATAAATAAAAAAATAATTTTTGTTTGGTTAGTATTTTTTGTAATTGTATCAATAAATGTTAATGGTTTTGATATAACAATAGACACAATTATTGATGGGTCTATGATCAATACAAATTCAACTTGGTTAAATATAACAACTGATAAATATGCTGTATGCCAGTATAAATTAAATTCTGATCCCTATTTAGGTTTCTCTAGTACTGACGTAGGTTACTGGAAAGCCGGAAGTAGTTATAACAAATTAGAGATTAGTGAAAAACTTAATCCCCCAGAAACCAATATAGAACAAATTATTAATATAACAGAATTTATTGGTAAAAACGAATTAAATGGGCTAGCTGACAGAAGTATAACTAATGATAAAGGCACATTTGATTACAACCAATCTTTATATTTTGATAATTCTCACCAAACAGGATATGTAATTTATACAGAAGACGATAATGATGTTACATCAGATTTTTTATATTTTAAAAGCGGGGAGCAAATAGCAAGGTATAATTTAGAGTTTAATACGCCTTTTGAGAGTGACGTAGAAGATAGTAATGGAAATACAGACACAACAGGTCTTTATTTAGGTGACTATAAAAATAAAAAAATAAAGATATTAGGCAAAGAGTATGAAATAGTAAAAGCAAGGAGAGTCACTGCAACTGGAAATGATATCGACCTTACTTTGA
>JAGVXP010000054.1 GCA_018303725.1 Candidatus Woesearchaeota archaeon
AGAATATCCAATGACTTGCTTTGTAGGTAGAGTCTGTTTTTGTTTTAGGATGTTTTCTAAAGAATCTCCTTTGATATATTCGATTCGGAGAGCAGTATTACGCCTAGGCTCTCCTTTAAATTTCACTACATTTTTTTGCTTTCCTTGATATTTTTCTTGAACTTTTTTAAGTAGGTTGTATTCTCGATTGATTTGTTGTGAGAATTTCCAAGCAATTACCTCTTTCGTAAAATGGTGTTTATGTAATAAAATTACTGCAGAAGTACCTGTTCCTATAAGGGTGTATTCGTGGTTGTTAAATCCTATGATATCACTTATATTCTTAAACAGTACATAAAATTCTTCTTCTTGTTCTTTTGAGATTTTATCAGGTGTAAGGCCAATTGCACATAACTTAGCAGGTACTGTTATCTCTAATCGCTTATCATATTTGTCTGCTTCTTCTGGGGATACCTTAGCTTTGACAAACTCTCTAATATCCCAACCGTGGAATCTTCCACTATACAGATTTACTTTTTCTGGAGACATCTTAGCTTCAACAAACTGTACTATATCTATTCCATTAAACCTTTTGTCGTATTGCTCTGCTTCTTCTATTGGAATATTGTTAAAAATTAACCACCAAATATCTACCCTGTCAAATCTTTTGTCAAATCTATTTGCTGTTTCAGGTGGAATATCTCGCTCTAATGATTTTATAATCTCTTGATAGCCAAATCGTTGATCAAATCTATTTGCTGTTTCAGGTGGGATGCCAGCTTTTGTTAATTCCATTATTTCGTAGCTACTAAATCGCTCACTATACCGATCTGCTTCCTTTGAGGAAACATTAGCTTGAAATAAGTTGAGGATATCCGATACCTTAAACCTTTGGCTATATCCATCTGCTTGTTGTTGAGTTATCCCGCTTCTAAACAAGAATGCAATATCAGCTCCACTAAATCTTTGGCTATATCCATCTGCTTGTTGTGGGGTTATTCCACTTTTAAATAAGAATGAAATACCATACCCATCAAATCTTTGATTATATTCATCTGCTTTTTCTGGAGGGCATCCTCCTTTCACTAAGCTCATAACATCCTTTACACTAAATCTTTGACTATACTCATCTACTTGTTGTTGAGTTATCCCGCTTCTAAACAAGAATGCAATATCGGCTCCACTAAACCTTTGACTATATTGGTCTGCTTGTTGTTGAGTTATTCCCCCTTTAACCAAATGTAGAACATCAAATGCATCAAACCTTTGACTGTATTCATCTGCTTGTTGCGGAGAACATCTTTCTCTCACTAAAATCATAATATCGATTCCACTAAATCTTTGATTGTATCCATCTACTTGTTGTTGAGTTATCCCGCTTCTAAACAAGAATGCAATATCGGCTCCACTAAACCTTTGACTATATTGGTCTGCTTGTTGCGGAGAACATTCTCTCTGTTTTAGATATTTGATTCCTTCTGCACTAAATCTTGAGTTGTACTGATTTGCTTTTTCAGGAGCAATATCATCCCAAACAAGACCCACAATATCTTTTGCACTAAACCTTAAGTTAAATTTATTTGCACAAGATAAGGGAATTCCTGCTCGTTCTAGTTCGCTTAAATCCTGTTTGCTAAACCTTTTATCATACTCTTCTTGTGTATTATCATCTAGGGCCATTTTTGTACTCTGGGAAAAAATTATGGATCAAGTTTTCATGATCCGTTTTTATTCCATTAAAAATATAGTATTCACCATCCGACATTCTACTTAGCCTTTCTTTTGGATTTTTACTAAATGCTATTGCAGCAGTATAAGATAGGTGAGTACCAAAACATTTTTCCCATAAATCATATTCTTCTGCTTTTCTTCTAGCATTGATTGCTCTTTGGAATATAGCGCTATTTTGTATACTCTTCATACTATCAAATTTAGTTTGACTAAGAACCTCATAAAATGCTCTTTCATATCTTTCTATAGCTTTGACATATTCGTCATAAGGCATTGATCCATCTTCTGGTGGTTTCTCTAGACCTTCAACTTTAAATGGTAATTCACCAGTTAATATCCTCCAAGCACAAACACCCAATGCCCAGATATCCCCTGCTTTTAATGCTTCAACATCGTGACTTAATGGATCAACATGGTGGGGGTGCCATGGGAATAGTTCAGGAGCTCTATAATATATAGCTTTTGTATCACAAAGAGCTGAGTATATTCCATAATCTGTTAAATAAACAACCTTTTCTTCGTCTACCATCACATTTTTTAAAGCTAAATCCCCATGGTAGTGTCCGTTAGGATATTTATCATCTTTTCTTGAATGAAGAATTGATATTAATCTAGCTGTTTCATAAAGATAAGGTTGTGCCATTTTCCATGGTATTATATGTCTATGTTCTTTCTCGTATCCTTCAACTAGTTGTTGTAATGTTTTTACTAGCTTTTTCTCAACAATAACAAGTTTGCCTCCTTCGCTATATGAATACCTAAATGATTGTAAACCCTTAGTTCCAGTCTCAAAACCATATTCCCTGATAGAAGCACTTCTTTGATCTTCTCGACCCATTAATTCTTTGGATGTTAATCCTTTTGCTTCTAAGATCTGTTTTCCTCTTGGGCTTAAATGAATAACCTTTACAGCATGCTCTTGACCCCACCTTTGGTGGATTCCACTATAAGCCACTTTGTAAGCTCCTTTTCCTAAAATGTGCGTTAATAAGTGATCTCTTGTTGTTTCTTCAGCACATTGTGCCATTTCCTCCAAATCTTTTACTTTTCCTGTTTTAAGAAGTGTTGTTAATTTTTCATAATCTCTTTTTGGGTTCTGAACAAATTTTTTTAGTTCTGTGATAATATCTTCTTCTGACCTAAATGGTTGTGTTTTATCATTACTAAGATGAACATATTTTGAGTTTAGGTAGCAGTTGATGAAGTTGTATTCTTCATCTTTAATTGCTACTAAAAATTTGTGGGTTATAGTAGTTGTTAGGTATCCTAGTGATTCGCCTATTTCCCTTTTAACCAATACATATCCATCATTTAACCCTTTTTTGTATAATTCAACAAATTTACCTGGGTTGATAGCGGCTAATGATTTTAATGATTTAGCTATTTCGTATCTAACATCTTCATTTGGATTACTCATCCCTTGTTCGTATGATTCAACAAATTTATTTTGGTTTGTAGCAGTCAATTCCCAAGATGATTCATTTACTCTTTCAAAAACTCCCTGGATATAAGAAATCAACCCTTTGTCATAGGATTCAACATCTTCATCAGATTTTGCATTATTCAATACTTCTAATGGTTTTGCTTTTCTTCTTACAAATTCTTTTTCATTGTTCTTTATTAGTCCTATAGTAGATTCACTTAATCTAAATTTTTTACATAATTCAGTAAACCTATTAGGCATTACGGTATGTAATGTTCCTAATGATTCGATTGTTGCTAGTTTAATCCATCCATAAAAATCACTTAAACCTTCTTCATACAAACTAATAACCAAAACTCTTCTCCTTTCCCTCTCAACCTCATTCAAAATATGCTCAATGCCCATTTTCTCTCAAAAACTTCTTTATAGCTTCTTCTACCAAGTGTGATTTATTTCGGAAAGAACTGTCTTCTAGGATTTCATGTATTTTAGCTATTGTTTTCTCATCCAAGGAAACACTAAAAACCTGTTTCATAATTCTTATTAGGAATTATTAAGCCTATTTAAATTTTTCTTTTTTGACTACTAAAAAGTAACTAACAGTTAATAACCAAAAACCATATAAACAAGAATAAATCCATTGCTTATTATGGATTTTAAACAAAAAATAATTGATATTTTAAAAAAAGCAACAAACCAAAAATTTAAAGGAAAAGTTTAAATAAATAAAGGCATTGCTTTAGTATAGGTGAGAAAAATGAGCGAAACAGTTTTTCAAAAACAGGTATTAACTAAACTGGGGAACATGGAAAAAACTATAAACTACATTATGGAGTATATAGAAGACTTAAAATTGAGCGAAGATGATAAAAAGGCTTTAAAAGAGGCTTTAAAAGAAGAAAAAGAAGGGAAGCTTCTAACTAAAAAACAGGTTTTTGGTTAAGATGGCTCTTTTTCCAGCAGAATTCTCAACAAGAGTTAGTAAATATATCAATAATCTGGATAAGGTAATGAAGAATAGAATCAAAGAGAAAATTGAAAAGCTTGAAGAAAATCCTTTCCCGCAGGAAGTTGAAAGGGTTGAGGATTATAAAGATGAAAAAGTCTTTAGAGTCAGAGTTGGAAACCAAAGAATTCTTTATATTGTTAGATACAGCCCAAATAAGCTCATTATAACCAAAGTTGACAAAAGACCAAGAATTTATGATAGGTAGTTTATTTACACATAGCTTAACAAAAAAAATATAAACTCTGCCTAACAAAGTGGCTAATATGGCTGACTTCAAACAGGAAATCATAAATATATTAAAAAAAGCAACAAACCAAAAAGAGATTGAAGTAGAAGTGCCTCCAGACCCTTCAATGGGGGATTATGCTTTTCCTTGCTTTGGTTTAGCTAAGGTTTATAAGAAAAATCCTGTTGATATTGCTAAAGAGCTGAAAGAAAAGATTAAAGAAGAGGGCGTTATAGAAAGGATTGAAATAAAGGGGCCATATCTTAATTTTTTTGTTAATAAAAACAAGATAATTGAAAATACGCTTAAGAAAATAGCAAAAGAGAAAGGTAAATATGGCTCTTCTAATGCTGGCAAGGGAAAAAAGGCGTTAGTTGAGCACACATCTATCAATCCCAATGCCAGCCCCCATGTAGGCAGGGCAAGAAATGCCTTAATCGGAGATTCTATAACAAGGCTTTTGAAATTTCAGGGCTATAAAGTTGAAACACATTATTTTGTCAATGATGTTGGAAAGCAGATTGCAATGCTGGTTTTAGGCTGCAAAGGGAAGGATGTTAAATTTAATGATTTGTTAAAAATTTATATTGGCATCAACAAGCAATTAGAAGAAAAACCCGAGCTGGAAAAAGATGTTTTTGAGCTATTGCATAAATTGGAGCAAAAAGACAAGAAGGTAATCAGTGATTTTAAAAAGGTTGTAAACATATGCATTAAAGGGCAAACATCCATTCTTTCTGAGCTGGGCATTAGTTATGATAAATTTGACTATGAAAGTGATTATTTATGGAAAGAGCTAACAAATGAAGTTTTGAAGAAATTAGAAAAAACAAAAAAATTATTTACAGATGAAGAAGGAAGATTAGTTTTAGACCAGAAAGAATACAATTTGGCAATGAAAAGCCCTGTTTTGGTTTTGACTAGAGCTGATAAAACCTCTCTTTATCCTTTGAGGGATATGGCTTACACCATTGAGAAGATAAACAAAGGGTTTCATAAGAATATTGTTGTTTTAGGAGAGGACCAAAAGCTGTATTTCCAGCAGCTAAAGGCCGGCTTGAATTTATTAGGCTATGAAGCGCCTGAAGTAATCCATTATTCCTTTGTTTTGTTAACAGAAGGCAAAATGAGCACAAGAAAGGGCAATTTGGTTTTACTGGAAGAGTTTATGGGGGAAGCATTGGATAAAGCAAAGAGCGAAATAAAAAAGAGGCATGAAAAGGTTGATGAGAAAGCTGCCAAAAAAATAGCTTATGGAGCAATAAAGTATTCTATCCTAAGGGTTTCTGCTGAAAAGAATGTGGTCTTTAACTGGGAGCAGGCACTGAATTTTGAGGGTGAATCGGGGCCTTATCTACAGTATGCTTATGTCAGGATTAACTCTATACTACAGAAATATGGAAAAAAGATAGATGAGAAAGCTGATTTTTCACTGCTAAAGCAAAAAGAGGAAATTGAATTGGTAAAAAGGCTTTCTGATTTTTCTGGTATAGTAGAAGATGCAACAAAACAATTAAAGCCGCATATAATTTCGAATTATTTAACTGAATTAGCACAGTTATTTTCTGAATTTTACCATAACTGCCAAATCCTTAAGGAAGAAGAAGATTTAAAGAAAGCCAGATTGTTGTTAGCTGATTGCACAAAACAGGTTTTAGGGAATGGGTTGGGTTTGTTGGGGATTGAAGTTTTAGATGAAATGTGATTATTTTTCTTCTTTTGTTTCTGCCTTTTTTCTTCCTCTCCTTTCGTATATGCTTAAAGCAAACGCTGCTGCTAATAAACCACCAATCAACGCTATATCAATAATTCCAAAGCTGCCATTTTTATCGCTACCTTCTGGTCTGGATGCAACACCCAAGCTTGTGTAGTATTGATTCATGCTAGGGCCTTCGTTATGGGCACGAACAGCAGACGGCAGTTGAAATAAATTTAGATCATATCTTGCATCATACATAAACAAACCACCCAAAGTTTAGAATTGCAGTAGGATATATAAACTTTTTCCTCTTTAGCATTTCAAAGTAACAAAACATTTAACAGAAAAACTTAAATAACATTTCCTAATTCTTAAGCCTGTGATATAGATTGGACATGGCATATCAAATAGCTGCTTTAATTGTATTATTGGCGTTATCTGCCTTCTTTTCAGGCTCTGAAACAGCCCTGGTTTCTTTGTCCAGGCTCAGGATAGTCAATCTGGTTAAGGAGAAAAAAAGGGGCTCGGAAGCCTTGATGAAATTAAAGAAGGATCCCAAGAGGCTGCTGATAACCATTCTTATTGGCAACAACCTTGTCAATGTCGCTGCTTCTGTTTTGGCAACGAATATTGTAATCAGCCAGGGTTATCCGCATGTCTTTGGAATTGTAACTGGCGTTATGACTTTGTTATTACTGGTTTTTGGAGAGATAACCCCAAAAACATTTGCGACTGCGCATAATGTAAGGCTGTCTTTATTGGTCGCTGAGCCGATTTATATGCTAAGCGTTATGATATACCCCCTTATTGTCCTGTTTGATTTTATAGCCAATTTTTTTACCAGCATATTTGGCTGGAAAATAAAGAAAAACCCCGTAGTGACGGAGGCGGAGATAAAAAGCATTGTTGAGCTGGGGGGAGAAGCAGGCACAGTAAAAAAATTAGAGGAGGCAATGATAAAAAATATATTCAGGCTGGATGATGTAATGGTTAAGGATATAATGACAACAAAGGAAAGGATATTCTCCATTGATGCTGATACAAAGTTAAAAGACGCATTGCCATTAGTGCTCAAAAAACCATATTCAAGAATACCCATTCATGCCGGAGATAAACAACATATAGTGGGGGTCGTTTATATTGTTGACTTGTTGAAACAATGCAACGCTGGGAAAACAGACATTCCTATGAAACAAATAAGGAAAAAGGTGTTTTTTATCTTTAGTACTAGGACAATTGATGTTTTACTAAAGCAGTTTTTAGCTAAAAGAATCCATATGGCGGTTGTTGTTGATGATCTTTACAATCTGGCTGGCGTTGTTACCCTGGAAGACGTTCTAGAGGAGATAGTCGGAGAGATAGTTGACGAGAAAGAGGTTGAAAAGTTAAAATTAAAGGTGAAATAAAAAATTATCCATTAATCAACTAATTCAAAGACTGGAAGATGAGTTTTAAGGGATAGCTTTTTAAATAATATCTCATCCCCTTTTTCTATGAAGATAATCAACTTATCAAAATCAGAAAAAATAATCAATTGCCTTAATGAATTCCATTTAACAGAAGAGGGAATGCTGCCAATATTTGATATAGAAAATAATGCTGATGTGAAGGAATCAATAAACAACAATGAAAAAACCGCAATTATTGGTGATAGCCATTTAAACTCAATAAGAACAATAAAAGAGTTCTATTTATTATTCAAAAATCCGGGCGTGGTTATATTTGACGCGCATCCTGACTGCGAAAATGAAAGTGATATTTTGCCGTCATTAATAAAAAATGGCTTTAAAAAAGAAAACATTGTTTTGGTAGGCTTAAGAAGCTGGAAAAAGGAAGAATATTCTTTTATTAAAGAAAACAAAATAAGGTTTTTTGATATGCGGAAGTTAGCGGAATACGGCAAAGGGGATTTGATAGAGACAGTAATGGAAACAGCAAGGAAGTTTGATGCTTTCTATCTCTCAATTGACCTTGATGTTTTAGACCCTGCTTTTGCCCCTGCTGTCAGCTGTAAAGAGCCAGGTGGCTTAACATCCAGGGAATTATTATTCTTCCTCCATAAGCTGAAGCTATTAAAAAATTTAAAAGCAATAGATATTATGGAGTTCAATGAAGAAAAAGACAGGGATGATATAACTGCTAAATTGGCTGCTAAGCTGATTGTTGAAATAAGTTAACTTTATATAATAAATATATCTCTTTGTGTTAATATGCCAAAAATCCTATTCAGAAGCACAAACAACAAAGCAGAACTAGTTAGCTTTAAGGAAGCCTTGCTTAAAGGCCAGGCTCCTGACTATGGCTTGTATATGCCTGTTAAAATTCCAAAATTAAGCAAAGGCATAATCAATTCTATGAAAGATATGAATTATGATGAGATAGCTTTTACTGTTATGAAAGAATTTCTTAAGGGAGAGATTCCTGACGATGAATTTAAGAGCATAGTTAAAGAAGCTTATAATTTTAATGTTCCTTTGGAGAAGGTTAGGGATAAAGTCTATATCATGAGATTGGATGAAGGGCCAACTGCTGCTTTTAAGGATTTCGCAGCAAGGCTCATGGCAAGGTTGATGCATTATTTTGCTTCTAAAGAAAATAAAAAATTAACCGTTTTGGTTGCAACATCTGGCGATACAGGCGGGGCAGTAGCTGCTGCATTCTATGGTTTAAAAAATATGGAGGTTGTAGTTTTATTCCCAGAGAAAGAGGTTACAGGAAGGCAGAGAAAGCAGATGACAACTTTGGGAAAAAATATAAAAGCCCTTGCTGTAAAAGGGAAATTTGATGACTGCCAGGCTTTGGTTAAAAGGGCATTCAATGATAAAGAGCTTTCCGGCTTAAACTTAACCTCTGCCAACTCCATCAATTTTGGCAGATTATTGCCTCAGGCAGTTTATTACTTTTATGCTTATTCAAAATTAGCTGAAGCTAACGAGAAAATAATATTTTCAGTTCCAAGCGGAAATTTTGGCAACTTAATGGGCGTTATTGCAAGGGAAATGGGCCTGCCGGTTGAGAAATTTATAGTTGCTGTCAATGAAAATAGCGAATTCCCTGATTTTTTAGAGAGTGGCAGCTATAAGCCTGTTGCTCCTTCAAGGAAATGCTCATCTAATGCAATGGATGTAGGCCATCCTTCAAATTTAGCAAGGTTAATTGATTTGTATGGCGGCTGGCTGTATGATGAAAGAGATGGAAGCGGAGAGGTTATTGAACAAGGAGTTTTGAAGAAAAAACCAGACATGAAAAAATTAAGGCAGGATTTTGTTTCAGTTTCTATTTCAAATGAAGAAGCCAATGAAACAATAAAAAATACTTATGAAAAATATAAGCTCTTATTGGAGCCGCATGGAGCTGTTGGGTTTGCTGCATTGGAAAAAGCAAAAATAAGCAAAGATGAATTGGTTGTTTGTTTGGAAACAGCTGACCCTGCCAAGTTCCCTGACGAAATAAAGAAAGTTCTGAATATTGAGCCTAAAGTCCCTAAAAGCTTAGCTGGTTTAGATAGTAAAGAAGAGAAGTTTGAGGTTATTTCTAACAGTTACGAAGAGTTTAAAAAGAAGATAAAAAATAAAGATTAATCCCCTAATTAGCTCTAATGATTTCAAGTCTTTTATCTGCTGGAGCGTAAATTGCACCTTTCTTTGTGAATCCAGGAAGATGCTTTTCCAAAGCGCTATCAGTCATTTGTGCCGATTTCCATTTATCTTCCACAGTACCTCTTAATGCTCTAATCGCATCTATATTTTCAGGTATAGGAATAGATTCCATATGGACATCATAAATGAGATAAAGTTTTTTCCCTCTTATGATTACGCTTTCTCCCCAAATAGTGATTTCGGGGTGATCTCCTCTTAATCTACCTACATCTCTATAATATTCTGCTACCTTTGCTGTGTCAGGCAAACCATCCTTCTTTCCTTGAACAACCCTCATTCTAGGAGTTGCGTCAAACAACTTTAGAATTTCTTCAACAGAAGTGCCCTTTTCCAAATCTACTTGCAGCATATGAACATGGCTAAGGGTGTGTGAGGTAGCAACTGCCATTGAATACCCCTTACCAATTAATCCAGACATACAAGTTTCAACATCCTGGTAATGATGTGATCCTCCAAGAACTGGTTCAATGACATTTGAAGGTCCTTTTGTAGCAGCATTTAGAGGATCAGTCCCCCTTCTAACCAAATCAACATGATAAGATAGTACACCATAAGAACCATCTAAAGTTGAAAGCATACGGCAAAGAGCTGTAGTGTTGCATGAGACAACCCTTGTACGATCTTTTCTAAAATTCTCTTCATAATTTGGGAATGTACTGAACGATCGTCCTGTTAAATCATGTTCTTCACCACCCTCAACAATAAAAGGTATATTATGTTTATTGTAATATTCGTTTATATTTTTTTGAGGAACTCCCTTTACAGTACAGTCAACTACGATCTCTGAATCTTCCAAAAGGTCATTAAGAAAACCTTCAACTTTTAATCCGGCTTCTTCCATCTTTCTTCTAGCATCCTCGCTAGATGCGAATAATTTATACCCCCTATTCATATTTATAACAGAAATCAGTGCAGAATCAGATATATCTGCAACTCCACTAAGCTGCATATCTTCTTGAGCAGTTATACCATCTGCATCTCTTTTACCAATAACGCCGCCTCCAACAATACCAACTCTAATCTTATTGGCCATCCTCATCATCCCCCTTAAATTTTATATAATTTTATTGATTCAATATATAGCAGATATAAAAATGTTTCTATTTTAAAATGGTGGCATTTCGTGATTTTTACAAAAGCTTTATTTATGCTGTTGCATTACCCTAAGGTAAAATGGCATGCACTTTGATTGCTTTGTATTATGTTGTTGAAGGCTATCCTATTGTTGTCGCTGTAAACAGGGATGAGTACAGGAGAAGAGAAGGAACAGAACCGCAGCTAATAGATCAATTTGAAGAAAATGGAGTCATGGTTCATGTTAAAGGAAGGATAGTTGCTCCCAGAGATGCAAAAAAGGAAGGGATGGATTTAAAAAAAAGGGGGACATGGATAGGCTTAAATGCAGAAACCGGCTTGGTAGTTGGCTTGACTAACAGGGTTTTGGACATTTCTGGCGAAGGATATAGGTCTAGAGGATATTTGGTTTTAGATGCTTTAACGGAGGATAACGCAGACATGGCTCTTCAGCATGGCATGACTGATGTTTCTGTGAATAGGTACAATAATTTTAATTTGTTTTGCGCAGATGCGGAGAGCGCAGGTGGTGTTTATTACGAGAATGGCAGTCTTGATTCTGAGAAACTGGAGAAAGGCATATACATATTAACTGATGGCAGAATAGGGAGTTTCAAAGAATGGCGTGACAGACAAAACAAGAAAAGTTATGATGCTAAAACAGACAACATGTTTATACTTTTGGAAGAATCCAAAATACCAACCGGGAGTTTGCATATTGATGAAGTTATAAAAAAACTGATGGAAATTTGCAGCTACCATGAGGGTGACCAATTTGAAAGTGGGAAATCAATTTGTATTCATTCTGATCCTGGCACCTTATCATCAACCATTATAGCTGTTGGTGAGCAGCCAAAGAGTAGTATAGTCCTGCATGTAAACGGAAACCCATGCGGAAAGAAGGAATACGGAGATTATTCGAGCCTGGCAAGATAAAAAACAATCAAACTGCTTATTATTCTGGTAAGAATAAAATACACCAAAAACATTATATACCCTAATAGTTTTTCTATAAGAAATGAAATATCTCTTATTAGTGGCGGACGGAGCAGCAGGTTATACAGATGATACTCCAGAAGGAAAAACCTGCTTTCAATTAGCTAAAACTCCAAATATGGACAAGCTGGCTAAATTAGGAAGGTGTGGAAAATTTAAATCAATTCCTGATGGAATGCCTTGCGGCTCTGAAATTGCTATCTTATCTGTTTTAGGCTATGACCCAAAAAAATGCTTTACAGGAAGAGGGGCTTTAGAAGCTCCAGGGTTAGGTGTTGATCTAAAAGAAGATGAAATTGCTTTCAGATGCAATTTAATCACAGAGGAGAATGGAAAAATAAAAGACTATTCTGCAGGGCACATCAGCAATGAAGAGTCAGCAGAATTGATAAGGTTAATAGACTTACAATTAGGAAAGCCAACCATTAAGTTTTATCCCGGCGTTAGCTACAGGCATTTATTGGTTTTGAAAGGAAAGGATTTTTCTGCAGATTTGGAGACTATGCCACCGCATGATGCTATTGGCAAAAAGATTGTCGATGTTTTGGTTAAGCCAAAAAATGACGGGGCAGCGTCAACTGCCAACATATTGAATAAGATGATATTTGATTCCAAACTATTATTGGATAACAACCCATTGAATAGAAGAAGAAAAGAGGCTGGGAAAAATCCGGCTAATATGATATGGCCATGGTCTGGCGGGAGAAAGCCGGTCATGAAAACCTTTCAGGAGCTTTATAAAATAGAAGGGGCTGCGATAGCTGCTGTTGATATAATATTTGGCATTGGCATTTATGCCGGCTTAAAGCCAATTAAGGTTAAAGGCGCTACTGGGCTTCATGACACGAACTATGAAGGCAAGGCAGATGCTGCTATAAAAGCCTTAAAGGAATATGATTTTGTTTTTGTTCATGTTGAAGCGCCAGATGAAGCTGGCCATAGCGGAGATGCCAGATTAAAAATAAAGACAATAGAGGATTTTGATAAAAGATGCTTAGGGAGGATTTTGGATAATATTGACTTAAAGAATACAGTAATTGGAATTTTGCCAGACCATCCCACACCGACAAAGGTTAAGACGCATACAGCCGATGCTGTTCCTTTCTTAATATACAATCCAAAGGAAAAGCCAGATAAAGTGGAAGAATTTAATGAGTTTTCTGTAGAGAAGGGTGGTTTTAGAGAGTTAGAATGGGATGGGTTTATAAGAGCCTTCTTAGGAAGATGATTTTTTAGGCTTTCCTTCTACATAAACAAAATATTCCAAAGAGGCAGATACCGGCTTATCAATATTATCTGTGCGGATATATGCCTTTAAAGTATGGCCCCCCGGCTTAACATTAGGATTAATATTTATAGTATGTTTTCCTAAACTAAGCTTCCCATTTTCTACCACATCGTAAAGTTGCTGAGGTTCGATACATTCGTCATAAACAATCCTCCTTACCTTCTTTGTTCCCGCTTCAAGTTCAGGGTAGCTTTCTGAAACAAGCCCGTCTGGATTGATAATTGTTACATAAAGCGGTGACTCGTTAATGGTTTCTTCTAAAAGCCCCCTGTCACTGTCGTGTTCCGGCTCTTTCTTCAGGGATAAAATAATCTCTACATCCAGGGATTCAGCTTTTGGTTTAATCTTTTCCGGGTCCTCTAGCCTTACCTCAAAAAAGTCCTTATAAATGTCTTCCGGGCCTTTTTCATCTTTTTCTTCATCATCTTCCTTCATCATGAGCAGCAGGGGATATGCTTTGTATATAAACTTTTTTGCGGTGGCAACAAAAATAAGCGCAAGTTTTATAAATCCTTTAAATCTACCCTCTAAAAGCAGTCATTATGGTGAATAGATGGGAAGAATAAAGACACAGCTTGTTAAGAGGGTTACACTAGAATTAATTAGACAGCACAAGGATAAGTTTAAAGATGCTTTTGATGAGAATAAGAAAATAGTTTCAGGGCTTACAAATGTTTCTAGTAAAAAACTTAGGAATAATATAGCTGGTTATATAACCAGGTTGGTAAAGAACAAAGAAGAGATTGAATGATCGCAGATTTAGTGAACAAAAACAACACGAACGGGGTGACATAAAAAATGGACGACAACAACATCTTTATTGGTGGAAAGCCATTTATGAACTATGTGACTGGTGTAGTGATGCAGTTTACCACAAAGAATGCACCAGAAGTGATTATAAAGGCTAGAGGAAAATTCATCTCTAGGGCAGTTGATGTAGCGGAAGTTACTTCTAAGAGATTTTTGGAAGGGAATATAGAAGTGAGAGACATAAGGATAAATTCAGAAGACTTCCAAAACAAAGAAGGCAGGGATGTAAGGGTTTCCACAATTGAGATTGCATTAGCGCGAAAGTAGTTATTTCTTTTATTTTTTTATTTTTGACAAGTTTTTTATACTCATAGTTAAATTTATAAATACAAGGGCCTATGGTGCAATCCGGACAACACGCTCGGCTTCGGACCGAGAGATTGGGGTTCAAATCCTCATAGGCTCATTCAAAATGCCAGAAAAACACCACGAAACAGCTGAAAAACACCATCACCATTATAAAAAGAAGCACATCTTAGCTTCTGTCATAGTTTTAGCTATAGTTATGGGCTCTTTATTATATTATACAAATTATAGTGTTAAAAAGGCAAGGGAGGATTATAATGAAAAGATTGTCTTTTTAAATAATACATTTCAAACTGATTTAACAAATGCTAAAAGCGATTTAACTGCGCAGATAAATCTTCTTGAAAACCTTCTTGAGAATGCCCAGAAAGAGAACCAGCAAAAAATTATTACTTTAACATCACTTATTGAAGAGATTGAAGAGAAAAGCAATTTACAGCTGACAGAGCTTAAGTCTGAACTGAAGAGCATCCAGATAAAAAGCGCGGATTTCTCTGCTATAGTTGATGATGTTTTAAAATCCGTTGTTAGTGTAAGGACAGACAAAGGGCAGGGCTCTGGGGTGATAATAGGAAGGGGTGGGTTTATAGTCACTAATGTGCATGTTATAAATGGCGCTTCCAGGGTTGAGATATATACATATGGCAAAGATACATATGACACTTCTTTGGTTGGCTATAATAGTGATGCAGATATAGCAGTTTTAAAAATTGATGAGGGCAATTTACAATATCTTGAATTTGCTGATTCTGATGATATTAAAATAGGGGATAAAGTGATAGCATTGGGAAATCCAGCCGGCCTTGATTTTACTGTGACAGAAGGGATTATTTCTGCAAAAAGAAAGGCTTCTAATAATTTGGATTATTTTCAGACAGATGTTCCTTTGAATCCTGGCAATTCAGGCGGCCCTTTAGTTAATAAAGAAGGGAATGTAGTAGGCATTAATAATTTTAAAGTTGGCGGTTTTGAAAGCTTAGGGTTTGCTTTGACCAGTGATGATGTTAAGGATGCTGTTGATGCTATAATGCAGAATGCTAATGTTAGCTATCCTTAGCAAAAATTTATAAACGAAACCTCATTTCTATACTTAAAATGAAACGAGCTGATTGTATTCCTTGTCGTTGAAGATTTCTCTAGTTCAGGCTCTTTTACAACAGAAATAGAAAATAATTTAAATGTGCTTAGTTCTAAAACTGCTATGAGGTGTTTTTTATGGTAAAAGTAGGCTTTATAGGAGCCGGTAATATGGCTCTTGCTTTGATAAAAGCAATAAAGAAGGCTGGTTTGGCTGGCTCTATCTATGCTTCTGATGTTAATGAGAGCAGATTGAGGTTAGTCAGGGATGAAGCTAAGGTAAATATTACACCTTACAATAAAGTAGTTCTTAACGAGTCAGATGTAATATTTTTAGCTGTTAAGCCACAGGATATTGATAATGTTTTGGATGAAATAAAAGACACTAAGAAATTGGTAATTTCAATAGCAGCTGGAATCACTTTGGGGCACTTAGAAAGCAAATTAAAAAATGCAAAAGTTGTCAGGGTAATGCCAAATACGCCCTGTTTGGTTGGGGAGATGGCAGCCGGTTTTGCTTTAGGCAGCAAAGTTGAGGATGAAGATATAAAGGTTGTAGAGGAATTGCTAAATTCAGCTGGCAGGGCATTTTTGCTGAAAGAAAAAATGTTGGATGCTGTAACCGGCTTAAGCGGCAGCGGGCCTGCCTTTATTGCCTATTTAATCCAGTGTTTGATTGATGCTGGTGTAGGGCAGGGATTAAGCAAAGATATAGCCGCTGAATTAGCAGAGAGAACGGCTTTAGGAACTGCTAAGTTGTTAATTGAAAATGGGTTAAGCCCAAAAGAGCTGATTAAAATGGTTGCTTCACCAGGAGGAACCACTATTGCCGGGTTAGAGGTTTTGCTAAAATCAAATGTTAAAGATGTTTTAGAAAGAACAATAGCAGCAGCTACAACAAGGTCAAAAGAATTAGGGAAAAGGAAATAATCATTATTAATAAAAAAATAATAAGTTCGGCTTTTCACTTTGTGAAAAGCCGTGGTCGACCACGCCAATTTTCTTTGAAAATTGGCGAACTAATAAAAAATTATTGAAAAAATAATTAAAATGCAACTAAAGTATAAAATCCTAAAACAATGCGAAGATGCGAAGTTAGCATCTGCCAAATTAGCTGGTGTTGAAACTAATGCGAAGAATAAAGCATTAATTGGGATAGCCAATGCTGTTAAAAAAAATAAAAATAAGATTTTAGCTGCAAATAAAAAAGACCTTAGAAATGCCAAAAAAAATAATTTAAGCGATGTGTTGTTGAAAAGATTGAAACTTGATAACATTAAAATTAATGAGATTATTGCTGGCGTCAAATCAGTAGCTAAGCTGGAGGATCCAGCCGGAAAAACCCTTGCTGTTACTGAATTAGACAAAGGATTGAATTTGCATAAAGTAAGCACACCAATTGGCGTTATTGGCGTTATATTTGAGTCAAGGCCAGACGCATTAGTCCAGATTTCAGCTTTATGCCTTAAATCAGGAAATGCTGTTATATTAAAAGGCGGCTCTGAAGCTGAAAACACAAACAGCACTTTATTTGAGGCAATAAGAAATGTTAGTGAAAAATATCTGCCAAAAGGATGGATTCAGCTAATCGGCACAAGGGAAGAGGTTAAAGAAGTTTTAAAGATGGATGAATTTATTGATTTGTTGATTCCTCGCGGATCAAACAAGTTTGTTAAGTACATACAAGAAAATACAAAAATCCCTGTCTTAGGCCATTCAGAAGGCATCTGCCATGTTTATGTAGACAAAGATGCAGATTTGAAAATGGCAGTAGATATATGCTTTGATGCAAAATGCCAATACCCTGCTGTGTGCAATGCAATGGAAACCTTGCTAGTGCATAAAGCAATTGCCAAGAAGTTTTTGCCTTTGATGGAGAAAAAATTTAAGGAAGCTGATGTTGAGCTTAGGGGCTGCGCAGAAACAAAAAAGATATTAAAAAATATAAAGAAAGCGACAGAAGAGGATTGGAAAACAGAGTACAATGATTTGATTTTATCAATAAAGATGGTTGATAGCGTTGATGAAGCGATAGGGCATATAAACAAATATGGTTCAGGCCATACAGATGCGATTATAACCAACAATAAGAAAACATCAGATAGGTTTATGGATTTAGTTGATTCAGGGTCTGTGATGGTTAACTGCTCAACTAGGTTTGCAGATGGGTTTAGGTATGGTTTAGGGGCAGAGGTTGGTATTTCAACAAATAAGGTGCATGCCCGCGGTCCTGTTGGGTTAGAAGGCTTAGTAATCTACAAGTACAAATCATTTGGAAAAGGCCATAAAGTTGCTGATTATTCAGGAAAAAAGGCAAGGGAATTCACACATAAGAGGATAAAATGAGCAAAATAAAAGCGAAAAGGATTGTGATTAAGATAGGCACGGCTGCAATAACAAAGAACGAAAAATTAGATTTGAATTTTATAGATAGGAAAGTAAAAGAGATAAGCGGTTTAGCTAAGGGAGGTAAAGAGGTTATTTTAGTCACATCTGGTGCAGTTGGCGCTGGAATGATGATTGAGGGCCTAAATAAAAGGCCTAAAGACACATTAAAATTACAATTGCTGTCAGGAAAAGGGCAGCCTGCATTGTTTAAAACATATAGCGACAATTTTAGAAAGTATGGGATTAAAACAGCACAGATACTCTTAACACACCACAATTTTGATAATAAAATAGAGGAGAGAACAGTAAAAAACATTATGAACGCTTATCTTAAAGAAAAGACAATTGCTATTATCAATGAGAATGATATGGTTTCAAAAGAGGAATTTGTTGGGAATAATCTGAAAAGATTTACAGACAATGATGAACTAGCGGGGCTAGTTGCAGAAAATTTGGAAGCCGATTTGTTGCTGATCTTGACCGATGTTCATGGCCTTTATTCATGCAACCCAAAAAAGGATAAGAAAGCTAGTCTAATAAGAGAGGTAGGCAAACTAACAAAAGAAATAGAGATGATGGCAACCAAAGATATGTGCAATATGAGTTTAGGAGGGATGTACTCAAAAGTGCATGTTGCAAAAAGATTGCTCGGCAAAGGGATTACAACGATAGTTGCTCATGGAAACTCTAAACTGGATAAAATTTTAGACGGAAGAGCAAAAAGGACTGTGTTTTTGGCAAAAGTTTAAATATAAAATAAAAAATTGATAAAACATGGCAAAAGAAGAGAATAAAGGGGTAACTGTAAAAAAATCAGAAGATATGCCGGAGTGGTATTCTCAAGTATGTCTAAAGGCTGAGTTAGCAGACTATTCTCCTGTTAAAGGGACAATGGTTATAAGGCCTTATGGTTATGCTATCTGGCAGAAGATAATGGATCATTTCAATAAAGTGATGGAATCTAAAGGAGTTAAGAATGCGTATTTTCCTTTGTTCATACCCGAATCTTTTTTTAAGAAAGAAGCTGAGCATGCCAAGGGATTTGCCCCTGAAGTAGCCTGGGTCGATGCTAAAAGCGAAGAAGGGGAAAAATATGCCCTAAGGCCGACTTCTGAAACAATTATGTATTATTCTTACGCCAAATGGATAAGAAGCTGGAGGGACTTGCCTTTAAGGATTAACCAATGGTGCAATATTGTCAGATGGGAGGTAAGCGATTGCAAGCTATTTATCCGTTCGAGGGAATTTTTATGGCAGGAAGGGCATTGCGTTTATGCATCAGAGGGGGAATGTGATAATGAAACCCTGATGTTTTTAGGCGAGTATAAAAAACTGTGCCAGGATTTATTGGCTATCCCCGTCTTGATGGGCAAAAAAACCGATAAAGAGAAGTTTGCAGGAGCAAAATACACAACAACGATAGAATCATTTATGCCAGACGGAAAAGCATTGCAAATGGGGACTTCGCATAACTTGGGGCAGGGTTTTGCAAAAGTTTTTGGCATTAGCTATTTAGGGGAAGATGAGAAAAAACATATTCCATGGCAAAGCTCCTGGGGCTTTTCAACAAGGCTAATTGGTGCTTTGGTCATGACACATTCTGATGACAAGGGTTTAGTTTTACCTCCTAAAATAGCTCCAACAAAAGTTGTTATTATCCCTATCTACAAAGAGAAAGATAAAGCCGATGTTTTGAGGAAAGCAAATGAGGTTAAGGATAAATTGAAGAAATATTCTGTTGAATTGGACGACAGGGATGGGTATACACCAGGATGGAAATTCAATGAGCATGAAATGAAGGGAATTCCCTTGAGGATAGAGATAGGCCCCAAAGATATAGAAAACAAGCAGGTTATTTTAGTCAGGAGGGATAACAGCAAGAAGGAAGCTGTAAAATTAGTTGATTTGGATATTAAAGTAAGCGAAACACTTTTGAATATACAACAAAATCTTTTTAAGAAAGCAGATGATTATTTAAGCAGAAGCATTATAAAAGTTGAAAATTTTGAACAGCTTGATAATACAATAAAACATAAGAAAATAGCATTTGCCAGCTTTTGCGGGAGAGTTGAATGCGAAGATCACATTAAAGATAAAACAGGCGGAGCCACTTCAAGATGCATACCATTCAAAAGCCCGCCAGTAGATGGGCTATGTGTGAATTGCAACACTCCTGCTAAATACCGGGTTTATTTTGCCAAGGCTTATTAGTTTTTGTTATCATAAAAATTACGTTCTTTTCTGAATAAAGTTTATAAATCAGTTTATATTCCATATTATAAAGGGGGTGGAAATCACTCCAGGATGCATGGGAATTCATAGAATTCCTGGCATCTCAAGGTTTCATGGAATTTGTGATTTCTGGATTGTAGAATGGCAGATGAAAAAAGAACTTGCAGTTTAAGGAAAATAAGAAATGCAGATGAGTTGAAAAAATTGAATCTTGAAGATGAGCTTCTGTTAGTCCATAAAAATGATTTTATAGATGGTGAAAACTATATATCATACGCAAGGTATGCTTCATCTGATGATTTTTGGCTATTTGTTTTGGAATATACAACCCTAACTGACCAGTTTGAGGTTATTAGATTAAATATGAAGGATCCTGCCAAATTAATTAGCTTCTTGAAAGGGCTTGAAGGTTCGAGATATGCCTATAAAAACCGTACGGGATTTCCGGTTGTTAGAGAGATAAATACTGAAATGTGCAAGCTATATAAAGTTGAATATAAAGACACCCCCAATAAATGAAAAGCTTTATAAACATTTAGCTGTTTCTAATGAATATTAACATATTGAAGACGTTAGGCGTTTTCTTTTATGTTATTTAGAAGGAGGAAACAACAAATGGGAGAATTTAATCAAGGTGGTTTCCGAGGAAATTTCGGGCCACGAGAAATGCATAAAGCAACTTGCTCAGAGTGCGGTCAAGAATGCGAAGTTCCATTCAAGCCAAAGGAAGGCAGGCCTGTTTATTGCAGAGAATGCTATAAGAATAAAAGAAGATTTTAATTCTTTAGAAATAGCTAATACGGCTTTTTGTTTTTTATTTCTTATTTTTTATCTATACATCTATCTTGCTAGAACTTATGCTGGGCCGTATAATAACGAAATCTTTTTAAATTATGGATAAAACATTAAAATAATGAACCATTCAATAAAGACAGGCTTTAGTTTTGGTTTAACCTCGGGCATAATAACAACACTTGGATTAATGGTTGGCTTAAATTCCGGAACTCACTCAAAGCTTGTCGTTCTTGGAGGCATATTAACAATAGCGATAGCTGATGCTTTTTCAGATGCACTAGGAATCCATATATCTGAAGAATCTGAGAATAAGCACAACACAAAAGAGATATGGCAGGCCACAATCTCCACTTTTTTGTTTAAATTTATTTTTGCATCTATGTTTGTTGTTCCTGTTTTGTTATTCAAACTTTCCACAGCTATTATCATAAGCATAATTTTGGGATTGCTGGTGTTGATTTTTATAAGTTTTAAAATTGCAAAGGAACAGAAAGAGAAAGAATGGAAGGTTATTGCAGAGCATCTGGTTATTGCATTAGTTGTTGTTGTTATAACCTACTATGTTGGCAGCTGGATATCTTTAATATTTGGTTAGAAAATGATTAGATAGCTTTTGCTATTATTTCTGACACATCAATCTTAGCAACAGGATTGGGTATTGTATTGCATGAGATTATTTTTGCCCCTGTTCTTCTTAATTTTTTCAGGCCGTTTTCTGCAAATATGCCATGAACGCAAATGCATGTTATTTTTTTAGCTCCTGTTTTTTTCAGTAATTTTATTGTTTCTAACAAGGTGTGGCCAGTGGAAATTATATCATCAACAATCACAATGTTCTTATTTTTTATATCCAAAAAAAATTCCTTCGGAATTTTTGAGGATACAAAAAGAGCTTTGCTCTTTTTCGTATCAATCCTCTTATTAAAGCTGACTTTTACCTTTCTTGCAGAAATTCTGTCTTTTTTGAGTATGGCTGATTCGCAGCCTATAATCTCTGCCGTTTTCTCGGCCCATTTATAGCTTTCAACATCAGGGCCGATAATCAGGGCATTTTTGATGTGTTTTTTTATATAATCTGCTATTAAAGGGTCTGCTGTTAATTTGGTTGAGCTTATCTTGAAGATGTGCTTCAGTGTTTTTTCCCTGTGCAGATGGGGGTCTATTATGATCACCCTGTCAAAATCTTCATCAACATTTTTTGCTATTGTCCTTAAGCTGATGCATTCCCCCTGATTAAATCTCTTATCCTGCCTTAAGTAAGGGAAGTATGGAGCAACCAAAGTTATTTTTTTGGCCCCTAAATCAGCTGCTGTTTCTGCAGCAAATAAAGCTTCAATTATGCAGTCATTGACATTTCCGTAGAATGATTGGACTAAAACAATGTCCTTATTTTTGATATTAATCTTATATCTCAGCTTTATCTCAGAATCCGGGAAATGAGTCACTTCTAAAGGGAAATAAGGTTTTTTTAGTTTGTCAGCTATTTTTTTAGCTAAATGCGAGCCATGTGAGCATCCTACAACTATCATATGATACTTTTAGGACATATTGTTTATAAACATTTTGTTTAATTTTGGGGTTAAAGAAAGAGCAACGGCCAAAGCGGAATTTTCGGCTGTTCTGAAAGAGTCAGCAAAAGTTACGATTAATATGTCATTGTTTTTAAAATTAAAGGCGTTGTTCAAGCTTTCAAATGAAAAGGTATATTCTTCTGCATTAGGCAAAACCAATCCTTCATTGTAGATGAAGATTAAGGCGCTTTCTGCGTTGTTTTTAATAGCAATATCCCTCAAGCTGGCATTGATTTTTATATCATCCAAATCAAGCCCCTTGACCAATACTGCCGCTTTCCTTAGGTTTTTATACAAATCCAATTCAATCTTCCTATTAATCTCGATGAACCTTTTTGCTGTTTTTAATGATGCATTGCCCTTTTTAGTCAGAGAATGGCCTTGTCTTGTGCTGAATATCAATTTATCATTCTTCAAAATGTCTAAAATGCTTCTTATTGTGCCTTCACCCAGCTCTAATTCATCAGCTAATTCTTTCCTGGAGACAGGTTCTCCTATCAATAAGAAGGTCCTCAATATATCACAATCATTGAAATTGGCTATGTTGCCTACCATGATAATAGAAAAGTTTATATACTATTTAAATCTTTTCTATTGGATATAACATCCAATGATACAAATAGCACAAAATGGGGCAACAATAGAGCCAGCCGTACCAACAATATTATCCCTGACTAGAGGGATTCCTAGTACTGCAATAACTTCTGGTCCAGGCATGTTTAGAAATATAACTGAAGATAAAAGAAAACAAAAAGCAGACCTTTCTGAGATTATACAATTACAACCTTCTTCTCCTTCACTCGAAGAGATTATGCTTATAGGTTATGGTGAATTGGAAAGAAATGTCCAGGATAGCGCTTATTTTACGCCTTCTAATATTTTGGGAACATCACGAGCGGTTTATTCTTTAGCTTTTGACCCTATATATCTTGTAGGTATGTCTTTAGTTCAAACAAGGGCTCCAGTTGTTTATAGGGTTGGAGCACCAACTATCTCTAAAACCAATAATGATAGTTTTGTTCACACTTTGGTTTATAGTGGAGATTTTGTATTTGCCCTATTCTTTTATTCTGAAAATGGAGTAAATTACAATTCATCGTATGTTGATTCAACATATGGCTCTAAGTTAGATAACTATGTTCCTGCAGTAGGGTCTGTCGAGCTCTTAAGATTAGACTTAACTAAAAGCAATTATCAAACGCAAGGAGCAGAATCGCTAAATTTGGTTGTTAGGGAAACCCCTTTAAGGGAAACAGAGTATAAACCACAGATGATATTTCCTTCGCTAAATAGTCCTCAAGTTAGAGAACATGCCGGGCCCATCTACGTTTCATCAACAAACCATGGTTCTTTTTCAAATCCAAGAATTCAACTAAGAGCAAAAACAAAGCCAGCACTTAATTATGGTCCAGAAACAGCTAAAATAGAAGTTAAAAAAGTTGAAAATATCAATTTCATAAAGACAGATAAACCAGCAAGAGAAAGGCCAATTGGTTATGATGGAGCTTTATATAACAATAATTTGAGATTAGGAAAAAATATGGAAGTTAGGCAGACTGTGTTAAATTTTGGGAAGTATGATGCAGCCAAAGAAATAAAGGCATTTGATTTGTATTTAGCTAGTGCTGGTTTTGACGATCAAATTGTGATGATGGCATTTTATGATAGAACGGCAGAAGAAAAAGCTGAAACAAAGCAACTCAGTCCAGGAAGATATGCTGTAGAAAAATTATATCCCCAAACAGCTAAAACTATGGATATTTCAAGTTCTGCGCCAATAGCTGAACAATTAATTTCTTTAAAATTAGGTAAAACACCTATATTTGATCTTGAAACAAGGTTGTATGAATCAAGATTAGCTCAATTAGAAGAAAAAAGAGAGCAAGAAGCTCAACCATATACAGATTCAGATTCTATTGATTCTGTTGTAGAACCAAAATTAAAAGAGGTTTATAGGGATGGCAAGGTTTTGGAAGGAATAAGGACATTAATTGATGATTATGTTGTAAATGAAACCGATATTCTTAACGGCGCAAAGGATTATATCATTAAAACAGAAGATAGTAGGGAAATTGCCATTAAAAGAAATTCAATGATGGCCATTCTTGATAGGTTATTACAAGAAGCTGGATTAGAGCCAATATACAAGCTGCAAACATTTGTCAATACGGATAACGGAAAAAAGGAAACAGCACTGATACTTGCTGGCATAAAAAACTTAGATTCGGAATTAAAAGATGTGTTTGATGGCTATATGGACAAAGTTGGTTTTCTTACTTTATCTAATTATGCAGAGCCAGGAAAAGGAACAATGGCTGCAGACGAGTACATACCAAAAGCAGGAGAAAGTTTATCATTACACGCTGTTGTTGAAGGATTATTCAAAGGAGAAAAATTCAACAGCCAATGTTTTAAGCCTGGAGAAGAGCAAGGACAAGAGAATGTTGAAATAAAAGAATACAAAGGAATTGGTGATAGGAGAGAAAAGGAGATATATCAAACTAAAGAAAACAAAACTAATGAAGAAATAGATCCATATGCAATAGGCGGGTTGGGTATAGCGGGTGCAGCATTAGTTGGTGCTGCTTTATCGCCTTTATTTGCTGCTGTAGGGAAATTATTGGATAGAGAAAAAACAGAACAGTTGTCAAATAGGCTTGAAGATTCAATCCAAGTTGAATTAAAACCATTGTATGAGAATGGAGAATTGGTAAAGGGGGCTTCTGTTTTATATGAGGGAATGGTTGCTAAAGAGGTGTTAGAGACAGCAAGAAGCTTAAAACCAAAAATCGCTAAAGAAGCAAATGTAAAAGCAGAAGAGATTGATGATAATCTAGCTGTTATTTATTACCTTAGTCAACCAATTGGGGTGACGATGGGGAAGGGTTACATAGACACTCTAACAGGGCAATATGTTCCAGAGTTGTATATCAAAGCTAAAGATTCAAGAAAAGGAATTCTTGTAGAGTTTAGGAATGAAGAAGGCAATTTTGAAGAACCAGGGTTCAAGCATGGTGAAGAAAGCCCTCTAAGAAAAAGAAATTTGTTAGATTCGTATATGCAAATAAAATCTGTTCCTGACACATACTCCCGTAAAAAAGCAAGCACCAATTGTGACTCGTACACTCTTGTAAAAAAAACTTTGGTGGAAGAGGATACTAAAAATAAAACTCTTGGTCAAGTCATAGATGATATGCTAAAAGGAGCTAAAATTCCTTCCAAAGAGGAGTTAAGTGAAATGTTGGGAGATGTTTATTTTCGTAGGGTGTTCTTAGGCGAAGAAGATATAGGTAAAATAAGCTTAGACTATGAAACACCTGCTGGATTATTGGTTGATAAAGAACTTACTGTAAAATTTATGCGACATACACAACCTGGTACCTTTGAAATTAAATCAAAATATCATTGCCCAGGAAGGTCTCTTTATACTTTGTTTCATGGAGATAAAAGCTTAAATCCTCTTGTTCAATATAGAAGAGAGGTTGAAGGCGTATCAACTTTCTTTGATGCTCATTATGAAATTCCTGAAGAAAAATATCATAATAGACCAGTTATAGATACACTAAAACATATATTTGAAGAAAGATTAGGTCTTAATGTTCAATATGGAACAGACTCTAAAGGAAGACTAGAAATACTAAAAATTGATGGTTATAATCATGGCAAAATAAGGCTACTTGTCAATGGAGAGTTAAAACCATTAGATCATATCTATAAGAAAGGAGAAAAATTACTGTTAGTTTCAGTAAATAATAATTCTGCCTTATAGATAATACAGATAAATAATAATATATATTATTTAAAATGCAAAAAAATGCAAAAACTAAAGCTAAAACAAAAAAAGAAAGAAAAGCAGGGAACCAGTCAAAACCTTAATTCAAAGCAAAGGCTGGCTTTACATGCTTTGCAAAACCAATTGAATATCCTAAGATTAAAGGAATTACTTATGGTGTTAGGTTTTATCTTTGGGGCAGCATTATTAAGGGTTCCGATGCAGGCTTTACCCAGTGCGGAACCAATCACTTTTTTGCTATTTTAGCTGGTTGGCTATTTGGGAAAAAAAGGGGGTTTTTAACAGGAGCTTCTGCTGGTTTTGTGTCAAATTTTTTTGTGTTTGGTGGTCAGGGTCCTTGGTCTATCTTTCAGGTGGTGGGATGGGGAATAGCAGGGTTTTTGGGTGGAATCCTAAAAGAGATTAAGCCATCAAAAAATTATTTCATATTTTGGTTGAGATCTATTCTCCCTATACTAATGATAGTTGTGATAGGAACATTGTTATTTGAGATGATTGTGAATTTAGGCTGGTTTTTCTTTATGCCAACCAACATATTTGCCTTATTTTTATTTGGTTTGCCATTTTTATTGGTACATCTAGTCACCAACATCTTATTTTCATTATTATTACCGTTTGCGAGGAAGATAATCTATGAAAAAGGACATTTTAATGAAAAAGAGCTTTGCGTTGATATTATTAATAAGCTTGGTGGCAGCCCTTATCTTGGGTGGTTTAAGAGAATCAAAGAAAGAGCAGCAAAGCAATGAAGGCAATGCAACTTTAGTTATAAAATCAATAGGAAAGACAACAACTGAAAATTTTAGTTCAAAAGACGCCACAGCTATGGATTTATTGAAATACAGGCATAAATTAAAAACAACTATTGGGGGCTATATTAAATGCATTGATGATGTTTGTGTTCATTCGGATTATAACTGGGCGTTTTATGTCAATAATAAATCAATTTCGTTGTCAGCATCAAGCTATAAAGTAAAAGATGATGACATAATAAGATTTGAATTTACAAGACTAGATGTGGGTGCTGAAAAATCATAAATGATTTCTGGCACCTCCAAAAATAAATTTTTTGTAGGGGATGAAAAATGAAAAAAATTTGGTTGGTGGTTGTTTTGCTGTTTTTAATAAAAACAGTTAGTGCAGTTAGTGTTGGCGTTGTGGTGGATTACCCAAATAGTACTGTCTTCACACAATGCTTGTCTGTTGATAGGGATACAAATGGTTATGATATCTTGCAGAAATCTGAATTGGCTGTTGCATGGAGCTCTGCAGGAATCTACGGGCATGCTTTATGCAAGATTGATGGTGTTGGTGATGAAGTAGCTGGAACAAACTGCCAGTGGGGCAGTGATTATTGGGGGTTTTTTTTAGTAGATAATAATACATGGGGCTATTCTCCTGTCGGGTTAGACGCGCCAGGAGATTGCTGGAACAGGGATTTCAGCTCTTTTGGCGGTCATTATTGCGCGCAGCACGAGGATGTTTTGGGATTTGCTTATGGGCCGTTTGGAAAAGAGCCTACTTTGTATGATTTTGGTCGAATCTGTGGGAATAAACTAAATATAAAGGGCATTAAGGTATATGTAGATGGCGACAAACAATCAGGCATAGATGAGAATGGTGGGGATATTGATGGTGTTAAACCAGAGTCAAAAGTTAAATTAAATATTGAATTGGAAAATACATATACTGATGATGAAGATTTAGAAATCCAGAGTATTGGCCTTACAGTAACAATCAATGATATCGATGACGGCGACGATTTGGAAGAGGAAAGCGATGAATTTGATCTCGATGCTGACGATTCTGAGACTATTGATATTGAGTTTGACATCCCTCTGGAGGTTGAAGACGGCAATTATGATTTGGAATTAACAATAGAAGGTGAGGATGAAAAAGGCATTGAATACAACAGTACTATAATTTTTGACCTTAAAGTTGAGAAAGAAAAGCACGAATTAAAATTCACTAAGGCAGGGATTGATAATGACAACTTAGACTGCAATAGGGCCACAGAGATTGATGTTGGGATTGTGAATTTAGGGGAAAAAGAGGAAGAAGTAATGTTAGAAATTAAAAGCGCTGAATTAGCCATAGAGCAAAAGGAGGAATTTACACTGGACAACGACCCATTTGATGATGAAAGCAAATATTCCAACTCCTTCCCCCTAACAATCGATAGCGCTATTGCAGCAGGAAGCTACCCTATCATTATTAAAGCGGATTATAATGATGGCAAATCAAACGAGAAAGAGGCAGTTTATTTGACTATAAATGACTGTAAGGTAACATCCGCATCCGAAGCCCAGCAAACAACACAATCAATAGGTTTAGAAACAGAAAAACAGCTGGCTGCTACAGCTGCAGATGTTGTTTCCCAGCAAATAACAACTAAAAAAATAGACAAAACAAGGCTGATTGCAATAGCTGTAATAGCCTTTGAGGCAATTATTATAATAGGTGGTTTAGTATGGGTAATAGGGCTATTTAGGAAATAGCAGGTTTATTACTATTCTAAAATAGCAAAAACTTTATATAGTAGTGCTTCTTTCTCACTAGCTAAATACCTATACGGGGTGGTAAAAATTAAAGCTAAACTTATAATATGGAGTATAATCTTGTTGTTTTTGATAAGCACAGTTAGCGCTGAAAGCAAACTGAGCATAGATAGCATTAAGGCGTATACTGATGGAAATAAGGATTCTGGAACAATAGATATTAGTCCAGAATCAAATTTAGAGCTTAAAATTAAGATAAAGAATACATATACTGATGATGAAGACCTAGAGATTCAGGACATTGGTGTTACAGCAACAATCAATGATATCGATGACGGCGACGATTTGGAAGAGGAAAGCGATGAATTTGACCTCGATGCTGATGATTCCGAGACTATTGATATTGAGTTTGACATCCCTCTGGAGGTTGAAGACGGCACATACGATCTTGTAATCTTTGCCGAAGGAAAAGATGAAAACGGCACAAAACATAATGCAACAGACGAGTTTACAGTGAGGGTTAAAAAAGAAAGCCATGATATAAAATTTTATAGAAAAAGCCTTGATAATAATGTTTTGAAGTGCATAAGGTCAACTACTGCCAATATAGGCATTGTTAATATTGGAAAGGAAAAGGAAGAGGATGTTGAAATAGAAATAAAAAACAGCGCGCTTGACATTAATGTAAAAGAGAGCGGCATAGAGCTTGATGATGACCCATTTGATGATGAAAGCAAATACAGGAACACATACACTATAAATGTACCAAGCGATGCTTTAGCTGGTTTATACAAACTTTCCTTAAAAGCGACTTATAATGAGGACTCTGACACAACTACAGACTCTTTGGATTTGACAGTTGAGGATTGCCCGACAGCCAAGAAAGAGGAAGAGAAGGAAGAAGTAGAAACTGTTATTCAACCACCAACTACAACCACACCAACATCTGGTGTTATAATACAGCCACCAACTACTACACAACCAGTAACCACCAAAAAAAGCAGCTTATTTTCCTCTGACAACAACACACTATTAATAGCAGGAGCAATCATTGTAGAGCTTATAGTGATTGTTGTAGGCATAATTTTAGTGGTGATGTGGGCCAAGAGGGGAAAGAAGAGAGCTAGACAGGAACTTTAAAATTCTTTTTTAATATTTTTTATGGGTTAAAATGATAATACAAAAAGAATTTTTGGCTAAGATAAAGCACAACTTTAGGCTGAACATCTATGAAGTTAAGATATGGACTTCTTTGCTAAGCAGGGGGATAGCAACAGCAGGCGAATTAGCAGACATTTCAGGCGTTCCGAGGAGCAGGTGCTACGATGTTTTGGAAAGCCTGGAAAAGAAAGGGTTCATAATCATGAAGATAGGGAGGCCAATAAAATATATTGCTGTTAAACCAGAAGAGATTATAGAAAGAGTTAAGAAAAATTTAAAGGAAGAATCCGATATACAAACAAGGATTCTTGAGACAATCGGAGAGACTGATGTTTTTAGAGAGCTGGAATTGCTGCATAAAACAGGCATTGAAAAGGTGAATGCTGTTAAACTCTCAAATTCCATAATAGGGAGGGACGAGCTTTATAGGTTTATAAAATCATTTGTGGAAAAAGCAAATAAAAACATAACTATAGCTACAACTGCAGATGGCTTTTTAAGGAAGACAACTTTATTAAAAAATTCTATAAAAAATTTAAGCAAAAGGGGCGTTAAAATAAAGATAGTAGCTCCTATTGACAAGAAAATTGGAAAAAAGATTGAAGGCAGTGTAGAGCTGAGGGATATAGACCCAGGTGTTAGGTTTGTAGCTATTGACAATAAAGAGCTTTTATTTATGCTTTCTGATGACAAGATAAATCCTAACTATGATGGGGGCGTTTGGATAGACAGCCCTTTTTTTGTGGATGCGCTGGATGCTTTATTCAGCAATACAATTAAATAAACGCTTTTTTAGAACCGTAAAGTTTTATAGATGGAATCTCTAAGCCTTTACCTTTCTCACTTCGTTCGAAAACGTAAAGTTTATATACCACCTATATCCTACATTGGTATGTAATTCTGAAAGAGGGATTCTGAGCTAGAATGGTAGATGATAAGGAAATAATGAAAACTGGCACAACAACAGTAGCTCTTGTGTGCAAAGATGGCATAGTGCTTTGCGCAGATAAAAGGGTTACATCTGGTTATTTGGTAGCATATAAAAAGTTTGAAAAAATAGCAAAGATAACTGATGAAATTGCAATAACAATGGCAGGCACGGTATCAGATGTGCAGCTATTAACAAAATTGATAAGGGCTGAACTGAAATTAAAAGACATTAGGACAGGAAGGCTGACCTATGTTAAAGAGGCAGTTAATCTGCTTGCAAACCTTGTTTATAACAATATCAGAAAGTTAAGCTTAATTCCTGGAATAAGCCACTTCATAGTCGGCGGCAAGGATGGTTCTGGCTTTCATGCCTATGATATAGGAGCTGATGGAAGCGTAACAGAAATTGATGATTATAACTCTTCTGGTTCTGGCTCTGTCATGGCGTTCGGTGTCTTGGAGACCTTATATAAAAAAGATATAACAGTGGATGAGGGAATAAAGCTTGGTCTTAAGGCAATTAATGCTGCTATACAGAGAGATATTGCATCAGGCAATGGCGTGGATATAGTAACTGTAACAAAAGACGGCGTTAAAAAGGTTTTGACTAAAGAAATTAATTATAGGATTGAAGCATAAATTATTCTAAAAACTAAATAAAGGTATTCTAATGGGAGAGATAATTAAGGAAATATTGAAGAATTTGCCGGAAAAAAAGATATCTGATGCTTGTTTTGAAGGAGCAAACATTGTTCTTTACACTAAGGACAAGAGCTTTTTCTTAGATAACAACGGACTAATCAAAAAAATAGTTTCCGATATAAAGAAAAGGATAGAGCTAAGGCCAGACCCAGCTATAACAATGGAGTTGGAAAAGGCAGAAAAAGAGATAAGAAAGATAATACCAGAAGAAGCAGGAATAGACCAGGTAATTTTTGACCCTCAAAGGAGCATGGTTATAATTGAAGCTGAAAAACCCGGCCTGGTAATAGGCAAACAGGGATCTTTTTTGAGGGATATAAGGGAAAAAACATTGTGGGTTCCTTTAATCAGGAGAAAACCAGCAATAAGGTCCAAATTAATTGAAAATATAAGGGCAGTCCTATACCAGCAATCCGATTTCAGAAGGAAATTTTTGGATAAGACAGGCCATAGGATTTATGATGGGTGGTTAAGGGAGAAAAAACACGAATGGATCAGGGTAACATATCTAGGCGGAGGAAGACAGGTTGGCAGGAGCTGTTTATTCTTGCAGACACCCGAATCAAGAATTTTACTGGATTGTGGCGTTAATGTTGCTAGTGATGATGAGGCATACCCATTTTTGGAAGCGCCCGAGTTTGACATCAAACAATTAGATGCTGTTATTGTTAGCCATGCGCACTTAGACCATTGCGGCTTTGTTCCTTACCTGTTCAAATATGGCTATGAAGGGCCTGTTTATTGCACTGCCCCTACAAGAGATGTAATGGCTTTGCTGCTTCTGGATTATGTCAAGATTATGAGGAGCGAAGGAAAAGAACCAATTTTTACTTCTGAGGAGATTAAGGAGATGGTTAAACACACCATATGCCTGGACTATGAGGAAGTTAGCGATGTTACACCTGATGTTAGACTGACTTTGTATAATGCAGGCCACATATTGGGAAGCTCTATGGTCCATTTGCATATAGGCAATGGCCTGCACAATATGCTCTACACAGGAGATATGAAGTTTGGCAGAACAATGCTGCTAGAGCCTGCTGCTACTGTTTTTCCCAGGCTTGAAACTTTGATGATTGAAAGCACCTATGGCGGCAAAGATAATATATTGCCATCTAGAGAAGAATGTGAGAACCAATTTAGCAATATAGTGGCGGAAACTATAAAGAGAAATGGCAAGGTTTTGATTCCTGTTTTGGGTGTTGGAAGAGCGCAAGAGGTTATAATACTAATGGAATCTATGATTAGGGAGAAGCAAATGGAGGATGTGCCTGTTTTTATTGATGGGATGGTATGGGATGTAACAGCAATCCATACAGCATACCCCGAATATTTAAACAACACAATAAGAAAATTAATCTTTCATAAAGACCAAAATCCATTTTTAAGCGATTCTTTCAAAAGGGTTGGCAGTCAGAAGGAAAGAATGCAGGTTGTTGAGGAAACCGGGCCTTGTGTTATAATGGCAACATCGGGTATGTTGGTAGGTGGCCCTTCTGTTGAATATTTGAAGCAATTGGCAGATAACCCTAAAAATTCATTGGTTTTTTCATGTTATCAAGGCGAGGGCTCTTTAGGAAGGAGGATACAAAGGGGGGAAAGAGAGATTATATTTGGCAGCAGCGCAAAACAAGAGGTTTTACCTATAAAATGCGAAGTCCATACAATAGAAGGACTTACTGGCCATAGCGGCAGAAACCAATTAATGAATTTTGTCAATAAATGCGAGCCAAGGCCCAAGAAGGTTATTGTGAATCACGGAGAGAATTCCCGTTGTTTAGATCTAGCTTCTTCTATACACAAGCAGAACAGGGTAGAGACAAATGCGCCAAGGAATTTAGAGGCTATAAGGGTTAAGTAGCTGTTCTTACTTTTTATCGAAAGATATAAATACTAAAAAATAGAGGTATATAAAAAGATAGGTTTTTAACAATGAATGCGCTATTAATATATCCTGAATGCCCTGATACTTTTTGGAGTTTTAAATATGCGCTTAAATTTGTTTCCAAAAAAGCTTCTTTGCCTCCATTAGGGTTGCTGACAATAGGAGCAATGCTGCCTAAAAAATGGAATAAAAAGCTTGTCGATATGAATGTTAGCGAACTAAAGGATAAAGATATTGCATGGGCTGATATGGTTTTTATCAGCTCTATGATTGTGCAGAAGGATAGCGCGCAGAGAGTTATTAATATATGCAAAGCGCAAGGAAAAATAATAGTTGCAGGCGGCCCTGTTTTTACAGCACAGCATGAAAAATTTAAGGGTGTGGATCATTTTGTGCTGAATGAAGCGGAAGTTAGTTTGCCGCTATTTCTTAAAGACCTAAGAAAAGGGAAGCCTAAGCACATCTACTCTTCTAAAGAAAGGCCGGACATAACAAAAACACCCGTTCCACTTTGGTCTTTGATTAACTTTAATGACTATGCAACAATGCCGGTGCAGTACTCAAGAGGATGCCCCTTTAATTGTGAATTCTGTGATATTATTATCATGAATGGAAGGATTCCGAGAACAAAAACACCGGAACAACTGCTAAATGAGCTTCAATCACTCTATGATGCAGGATGGAGGAAGTCTGTATTCATTGTAGATGATAATTTTATTGGCAATAAAACAAATGTAAAAAAAATGCTGCCTTTGCTGGTTAAATGGCAAAAAGAGCATAAATATCCATTCATTCTGATGACTGAGGCTAGTGTAAATTTAGCTGATGATGATGAATTGATGAGGATGATGAGCGCAGCTAATTTCTATAAGGTATTTTTGGGGTTTGAAACTCCAGATGCCAACAGCTTAAAAGAATGCGGCAAGATTCAAAATATCAAAGGGGATGTTGTAGAAGCTGTAAAGGCCATCCACCAGCACGGGATGCAGGTTATGGGCGGGTTTATTGTTGGTTTTGACAGCGATACCGAGAATATATTTGAAACACAGATCAAATTTATACAAAAGATTGGTGTTGTTACAGCAATGGTAGGAATGCTTGTTGCAGTGCCTCAAACAAGGCTTTGGAACAGGCTTAGATCTGAAGGCAGGCTTAAAGGCGAGGCTAGCGGGCAAAATACAGATGGAAGCCTGAACTTTGTGCCAAGAATGGGAAAAGAAAAGCTTATTGAAGGGTATAAGAGGCTTCTCTCTACAATATATTCACCAAAAAATTATTATAAAAGAGTAAATGCCCTCATCAAAAATTATAGGCCTACTGCAAGAGGCAAGATTCCCAGGGAAGAGTTTATTGCATTTATCAGGAGTATGTGGAGGATAGGCGTCCTATCAAAGGAAAGGATATATTATTGGAGACTTATTCTAAAAACAAGCATAAGGAAAATAAAAGCGCTTCCTACTGCAGTTGAGCTTAGCATTTATAGGCAGCATTTTGAGAAGATTGTTAATAGGCTTTTGGCTGTTTGATTTATTTTTATTATAGCAAAGAACACAAATATGTAATAAATCCTTTGGATTTATGAGCATGCTCAAAAATGTGCCACATTTTTGACAATTGAGCAATAAATAGTGTTCTTTGCTTATTAATAGCGGACAACAATTGTCAAAAACTTTCGGTTTTTGAGTGTGCTCAAAAATCAATTGTTGATTTTTGACATCTCAATATTCTTTGTCCGCTATTATACTAAAATTATTTAAATAAACTTTGATTTCCTTTCTCTTATGGAGCAATCAACCATTGATAACTATAAAAAAGCAGGTAAAATAGCCAAAGAAGCTTTATTGTTGGGCAGAGAGCTGATTAAAAAGAATGCCAAACTGCTTGATGTTTGCAATAAGATAGAGGGAAAAATATTTTCTTTAGGAGCAAAACCGGCTTTTCCAGTGCAAGTAAGCTGTAATGATATTGCTGCTCATTACTGTCCTGAGGATGATGATAAAATTGTTTTTTCTGACCAACTAGTTTGTCTGGATGTTGGCGTTCATGTTGATGGCTGCATAGGTGATAATGCTTGCAGTGTTGATTTGTCTAGGAACAATTCTGATTTAGTTAAAGCTTCTCAGGAAGCATTAAAAGCTGCGGTTGAAACTGTAGAAGTTGGAGTTAGTTTAGGAGAGATTGGAAAAGCTATACAAAACGCCATAGAAGGCTTTGGCTTCAAGCCGGTAAGGAATTTATCCGGGCATGGCCTCGATTCTTTTAATATCCATGCTCCGCCTACAATACCTAATTTTGACACTAAAGATAAAACTAAGTTAGAGAAAGGGATGGTTATAGCAATTGAGCCATTCGCTACAAATGGTGCTGGATTAATATATGAAAATGGAGAGCCTTCTGTTTTTGCTTTGCACGGCAAAAAATCAGTAAGGGTTGGCTTTGTAAGGAATATTCTAAAGCAGATTGAGGGCTATAATGGCCTGCCGTTCACAACAAGATGGATTACTAAGAATTTTTCTGAGGCCCAGGTAAGGTATGCCTTGAACCAGTTGAAACAGTTAGAAATTTTAAAGGAATATCCGCCTTTGGTTGAGAAAATGAACGGCTTGGTTAGCCAGGCTGAGGATAGTTTATTAGTAGATGATGAGGTTGTGGTTTTGACTCAATAATATGGTTTTATGGTTGCTAAGGAAAGACCGCCAATTGCTTTTTCTATTTCTGGTTGATAACTCTTAAGTGCTTCTTCTGTTTTACCAAGTTTTGTATAGGC
The DNA here is from genome assembly GCA_018303725.1 of Candidatus Woesearchaeota archaeon. GTDB lineage: Archaea > Nanobdellota > Nanobdellia > Woesearchaeales > JAGVXP01 > JAGVXP01. The sequence goes on from JAGVXP010000054.1 coordinate 36,000, forward strand.
CTTGAATGCCTTTTTTCTATCTGCAAAGCCTTTTCTAATTTCCATAAGAGCCATGACTTCCCTAACTGCAGTAATTGGGTCCCCACCCGGTTCAAAAAATCTTGCACTTTTGTACTCTCCAGGTCCTAGCATCTCAAACCTCATATGATTACAACGGCTTACAAAATGGTGTAACCAGTCTTGTTCAAAGTACTCTGTTCCTCTTGCTCTGGAAACAGACTCTTTATCTGAACTGGAAGCCACCATACCAGGTAAAGCTTCTGAAAAAATTTTATATGCTGTATGAAAAAATTGATATAAACGCCATAAATTATAATGTTCATCTGTTCCTATCATCCCCCCTGAGATATGATAGACATGAGGTATGTCATATACTTCAGCTTCTTGGACCGATTTGCCTCTTAATCTTGTGCTCTTTGTGTCATAAGCTGCTATAACAACCCCCAAATTATTTCCTTCTTGTTCTCTTAGATGAGCAACCGCTTCGTCAACTGTTTTAAATGGTTTTCCATCACTACCACTACGGTGGATTATATGGGGTATTCCGTCTTCATCAACATTTACAAATGAAGAACCAAAAACTTTTCTTCTTGGATGGTTCACAGCAGCTGAAAAATGCCTTAAAACATGTGCAAGTTGAACTAAGGATAAACCACCCTTATAGTTAGAAGGGACTGCATGAATCAAAGCATAATTTTTAGCCATTGTTTTTCTCCCTTGAAGCCTGTTGATGCCATGTTTCATAAGCATTGAATATACCTTTTTTCCAATAGACTAGTTGATTATAAGCTTCTGTTGATTCTTTGATATTTTTTAGCGCATTTTTTCTTTTATCAGGATTTGCTGAAGCCAATTTTGATTGCGCTTCAAAAATACCGCCCTCACCTGTCCACCCGTCTTTTAAAGCACCGATGGATTTGGCCAATCTTGCCCACCCATCAACATAAGATAAACAAGCTGAGAATAGGTCTTGGTCTTCTGCTAACTTTGTATACCTTTCATTTTCTTGGGAATCTTTATTTGCTAACTCTTTAACATGGAGGACCTGTTCCAAGGAATCACGCAGATATAATGCAACATCTGCTTTTAATAGAGCCTCGTATGGCTTATCTTCCAGATAATTTCTGGCAACTCTTCCAAGCAATTCTTCGCCTTTCCTGAATAATTCATCATGGCCTTTAATTTGGATAGCTATTTTATCATCTGCCAATTGTCTCTCAATATTTTCTATAACCTTGTTTATAGCCATATTACCATTACCACCTTATATAATTTATATAATCTTTATAAAAAAGTAAGGAATGGTTTTTAAACTTTTCTATTTTTCAGCAGGAAATACTTTAATTTCACAAGATTTTTGGTTGTTAATTTTAAGGTAAATATTTATATAGCCAGTTATGTTAGCTGTTATAAAATGCTGGAATCATTGTTGTACGCTTTTATATCTGTAGGAATAGTAAGCTTAATATCACTAGTTGGTGTTTTAACATTTGCCATAAGCGGCAATTTTTTAAGAAGAATCCTTATTTTATTGGTAAGCTTCGCAGCCGGCGCTTTGCTTGGGGATGTTTTTATCCATTTGCTGCCGGAGGTTGTGAAGGAATTTGGCTTTAGGCTGGAGATTTCATTGTATGTTTTAGTTGGAATTTTGATATTTTTTATTTTAGAAAAATTTATACAATGGAGGCACTGCCATATGCCAACTACAAAGGCACATGCACATCCGGTTGCGTTAATGAATTTAATAGGAGATGGCCTGCATAATCTAATTGATGGCATGATAATAGCCGGCTCTTACATTGCTTCTATTCAATTAGGCATTGCAACAACAATAGCTGTTGTATTGCACGAGATACCTCAAGAAATGGGTGATTTTGGAATTTTATTGCATGGCGGCTTCAATAAAGTAAAAGCTTTGTTTTTTAATTTTGTAACTGCTTTATTTGCTGTTTTAGGCGCTGTTATAGCTTTTATTATTGGCTCTGGCATAGAGAATTTTTCCTTGTATATGATTCCAATAACAGCAGGCGGGTTTATTTATATTGCTGGCTCTGACCTGATCCCTGAGCTGCACAAAACATGTGTTCCTGCTTCTAAATCAGTTGCGCAGTTAATAGCCTTTGTTCTTGGGATGTTTGTGATGCTGTTGCTGCTGTTGGTTGGGTAAGTTTGTATAATAGATTAACAATTCTTATACAACTATAAAATAGTAAAATATATAAATAAGATTTTAATTTTATTGAAGTATGGCAGAATACCCTAATCCAGTTATTGGGCATAGGTACTCATATAAGGATAATAATATCAGAAGGATTACCAACATAATCAAAAGAGAGATAGAATGTGATGGGCCAGATATAGGCTCTTTAGTCCTAGAAGACAGATTTGCTAAATATAGAAGCATGTGCTGGAAAATTAGTAAGTATATTGACTCTTTTAAAATTGAATATAACAAAGAAGATGTTGAGGCAAGGGTTGGAATATTCTCTATCTGGCTAAAAGTAGTAGATGATGAGATGGAAAAATCAGACAAAAATGTAGGCAAAGACATTTTAAACCGCTTGCAAGACCCATCACCTAGATTTGACGAAGAAACAAAAGGAAGCCCTTCAAAATTTCTGACAGAAATACTTAAAAAACAGATAAAGCCTGGCATCTACGGAGCAGTATTAACGGGCTTTTATGCCTTGTATACATCTGTTGTAGACAATGATAATTCAACTAATATGGATGATTATATATCAAGCCGCAGGAAAAGTGGTGAATTGACCGCAAATATAATCTATCAGCTTATTGAACCTGATTTAAGAGGCAACTTAAATAAATTTAAAAAATTCTTAATGCAATTAGGCGGGGTTGGGAACCTTGTGGATAGCTGTTTAGATATTAAAAAGGATATTAGTAACGGAGCATTTAAATTCATTCCTAGTGCTTTGGATGTAGCTAAATTATACACCAAAACAAGCATGGAGGGCATCAAAATGTTTATAGAATATCCAACTTTCTCTTTTAAGTTCTTTAGGTCTATAATAAAAAACATTAAGTATTTACGACAGCTTGCCTAAATAACAAATTTTATAAAACAGCTAGTAGTTCTTAGTTATATGTTCACCATAAACTCCAAAGACGGCAAAGCCAGGACAGGCGTTATAAAAACAAGGCATGGAAGTTTTGAAACTCCAGTTTTCATTCCTGTTGCCACTGCTGCCACTGTCAAGGCTTTGTCCAATAAAGATTTGTTAGATTGCGGAGCTTCTGTTTTGTTAGCAAATACATACCACCTGCATTTAAGGCCAGGCGAGGAGCTGATAAAAAGATTAGGCGGATTGCATAAGTTTATGGGCTGGGACAAGCCGTTAGTTACTGACTCCGGCGGTTTTCAGGTTTTTTCCTTAGGCTTTGGCATGGAGCATAATGTCGGGAAGGTAGCTGATAATTATTTTATCAATGAAAAAAAATCAATAACAAATAATTCATTAAAAAAAAGCAAAGCGTTAAAAAATAATAAAAATACTGCGCAGAAATGGGCGCATGTTGATGATTTTGGTGTTTTATTTAGAAACCCCTTAAGCGGGGAAAAAGTCAAATTAACCCCAAAGAGCTCGATGGAGATACAATCTAAACTAGGGGCCGATGTCATTTTTGCTTTTGATGAATGCACTTCCCCCCTATCTGATAAAAAATATACTTCTATTGCGCTTGAAAGAACACATAAATGGGCAAAAGAGTCTTTGAAATATCATGATAAAAAACAAGCTTTGTTTGGCATTGTGCAAGGCGGCGCTTACAAAGATTTAAGAGTTAAAAGCGCCAAACTTATTTCTAAATTAGGTTTCCCTGGTTATGGCATTGGCGGGAGTTTAGGCAAGTCAAAAGAGGATATGCATAAAATCCTTGATTGGGTTGTCCCTCTATTACCGGAAAACAAGCCAAGGCATTTATTAGGCATAGGGGCTGTAGAGGATTTGTTTAATTCTGTAGAAAGGGGTATAGACATGTTTGACTGTGTTGGGCCAACAAGATGGGCAAGAAGGGGCCATTTGTATATCCCTCCAAGTTCAGGAGGAAACATAAAAAATAAGTTCAGAATTAACATACAAAACACCAAATTCAAAGAAGATAAAAAACCAATTGATAAGGAATGTGATTGTTATGTTTGCAAGAATCATTCCAGGGCTTACTTGAGGCATTTATATATAGCTAGTGAACTATCTTATTTTCATTTGGCTTCTGTGCATAATGTCAGGTTTATTCTGGGGCTGATGGAAAAGATTAGAGATTCTATAAACAAAGGGAAATTTAGGAAATTAAAGAAAGAATGGATTAATTGAAGCCTGGCTAATAATCAGCTATTTAAATTCAAACTCTTTCATTTTATCATCAAAGTTATACCTCTCAAAAAAGTCTTCATAAGGGTCTTCTTCAAGAGGTTTTTTGAATTTTATCATCATTGTACACTTACTTCTCGCCTGTTATCATACATTAATCCGCATATAATGCATTTAACAACATGCTCGCTTATATGAAGCATCTCCAAGCCGCAGTTATAGCAGTAATAGGTTGGGCTTACATCTTCTTTGTATGTTTCATAATCACCATACAAAACCTCGGCCATGCCTATCACCTCCTTAGCTGTAAATGGTGCAAAAGCACCCGGGATGCATCACCTCCTTTGGGTTTAATTATGGGTGATAGTTCGTGAACTGCGTGATTTGAGATTTTTTCTTTTCTTTATTCAGATATAGGTTCTTCACCTTCTTTATATCTGTCCTCATTCCACAAGTGCAGTTTCATTCCCCATCACCATACACTATATGGGGGAAAGATTTATATATAACCTTGCTATATAGTATATATGACATATATATTTTAATGTAAGTATATGTTTTTTTATAAGTTTTTTAAAGATTATATAA
>JAGVXP010000055.1 GCA_018303725.1 Candidatus Woesearchaeota archaeon
AGTAACAATTTCCGAACGCAGCACTCGGAAGTTGCTGCGCGGATAATCTTACACAATCTTATTTCTTTTTTGGCTAGACTTTTTCACGTATGCCTATTAAATATTAAGATTTAGATTAAATATCTAATTTTAATTTGGATTATTTGTATACCTCAGAATAATAAAGCTTAAATATAGGTTATGCTTGATTAGTTCTACTCTGGTGGAGCAACTTAGGTCGGCTTTAACACTTCGGTGTTTTAGCCTTTTGAGCGATTCTTCGGAAAAGTTCGATCCTAGGCTCGTTCACCAGTTTCTATTTTGTATTGTTCCTAAGGGTTCTTAAAAACACAAATTATTTAAATTATAAAAATAACTAGATAGTTATGATAACCCCAACAATAGAACAGCTTATTAAATTATTAATTGCTGTTATTATTGGGGGCGTGATAGGCTTAGAAAGAGAAAAAAACATAAGCCTGCTGGTTTAAGGACGCATATACTGGTTTGTTTAGGCGCAACTTTAGCTACTGTTGTTTCTATCGAGTTTTTTTTATCAGACCCTGCGAGGGTTGCTGCTGCTATAATAACAGGTGTTGGGTTTTTAGGAGCAGGCACTATAATTGCTTCTGGTGAGAAAGGAGTCCACGGCTTAACAACAGCTGCATCAATATGGACTGTTGCTGCTGTGGGTATAACCATAGGTGTTGGTTATTATATACTAGCTGCTATTGCTGCTCTTTTGGTTTTAGTAGTTCTGGGTTTTGGAAAGATTGAAAAGAGAAAGTGATTATTTGCTAAACATTTTTTCCAGAGTGTCCAACGTGTAGAGTATCATGGCATGTGTCTGCTGTTTTGAAGGATAAAAAGCTTCCTTTTTCTTATGAACCGAAAAGATTCTCACTTGGTTGACAAGATGGATTTGGTTTGTTAGGGCTGGGTCTATATTGATATCACTTTCTTTCAGCTTAGCGATTAAATTACCCAAACCTATCCCTGGAGCCTTCTCTAAGATGTCTTGTCCGGTTGCCTCATAATATTTCCTGTGCAAAGCTGTTTCCAGCAGCCTGCCACAGAGAACTACCACACTTCTATAGCATTCATTGATGAAACACTTTTCTAACTCTTTTAAATCAGCCACAACATCTGCTTTTATTTCTTCCGGGATATAACCTAGTTTAAAAGATGGCTTTTCTATTGTTTTTTCTCTTGGCAAATTAAGCTTTGAATAGAACAAAGCTATCTTGTTTATTGATTCCTCTAATTTGTTTATATTGCTGTTTCCCAGCTCACCTATTAGCTTATTAATCCCTAATATATTGTCCTCATTAGACTTGTCAAACTTGACCAATTGGTTTAATCCCAAAGAATTTGTTTTTAATTCGTCCAATGCACTCTTTAATGATGTTAGGTAATAGGAGGATTTTTCTTCTTTGAAATCATACAATGCTTTGACTGAATCTATTTTTCTATTAAGATTTATACCCTTAGATTTGATGGCTTTTAAAAGTGACTCAAACTTTTCAATTGAGTTGCTGAAGTTGCCCATAGTTGAGAGAAAGATTGCGGGGTTTTTATAGTTTATGCTTAATTCTATTTGTAAACTAATATACAAAAAGGTAATGTTTATATAGTAGTATAAGGTTACCATCTATTGGGGGAGCTAAATGGTAATTTTATTTGACCTATTTAATCTATCTGAGGATATATTTGATATTATATTTGCTACAAAACAGCAGAAGATAGTTGCTAAGCTGCTGATAGGCATTATCAAGGAAAAGGGCGGCGAAATAACAAAAACTGAAATGAGCTTTATTGCCAATAAATTGCATAATGGCGAATTGGTAACTGAAATTGATGAGCCAGAATACAAAGGAAAAAAGGTTAAGTTAAGCTATAACAAAAGGCAATTTTATGACAGGATTCTCACGCCTATGAAAAGCATGGGTTTGGTGTATTATGATTTGTATAAGAAGACATACAGAATAAGCGATAGATTCAATAAAGAGGTGCAAAGAATAGGCATAATGTGGCTGCAAGAGATGAGAAAGCCTGCTGTAAGCCTGAATATAAAAAATAATAAGCCTAAATAAATTTGGTTAGTTTTGATTGTTCTTTAATGTTCTTTAAGAGTTTGCTTTCATTAAATAGTTTGTTTATGTCGTAATTGAATTTCTTTTTTATTAAAGATTTTGCATATTTCAACATGAGTTCCTTATTGCCAAACTCCAATGGCTTGTTTTTTAGTGCTTTTCTAACCGCTTCCCTAACCACCCAAACACCTAATGGTACTGCATATTCACCTGTTATAAACCTTAATATTAAAACGGAACCTTGTCTTTTAAGTGTTGATAATTTTTCTAAGATTGGCAATCTAGCTGCATAATAACCACCACCGCAGTTTTCAGCATAAGTTTTTCTCCCTTCATAAGGCTCGAAATCAGTCATAAACTGGTATTCGTTAGAAATATTCCATTCTGCTTTCGGAGCGTAGGTTTCAAATAGCTCATACGACCATACTTCCGGGAAGAATAGGATTAAAAAATAATTCCCTAAGTAACTACCAAAATATGATGTATAATTTATTTCATTGTATTGTCTTATCCCATTTAACAGGTGTTTAGCTAAGGCATCATCTGTTGCTGTTATAGACCACCTTGTTGGTACCAGTTTTCTATCATATTTTATGCCTAAATTTCCTATGCTTAGTATTTTTGTTAAGAAATTTTCATCAAAATCGTGCTTGTATAGGTAGATTAAGGCATCATTTGCCTTTAAATCAATGTCTGAAACAACTTTGTCTACTCTATAGTCTATTTTTGGGTTTTCTGTTATAATTGCCTTTTTTAGGATTGCATTAGGTCCTGTTGGTGCTGCATATGCATCTGTTTTGAACTTAAATCTTGGTTTGTCTTTAAGATTAATTTCAACATCAACTGGTTTTGATGCCATGCCAATTTCCTGGCTAATATCCAAGAATTTATTTTTTTGTTTAATGTTTATCCTAAATCTTGAATTTATTAATGCTGACCTGTAATCAACTATTTGAGGAATTTGGAAATTTTGCTCGGCCCAATGTTTTGGGGCATCATATAACCATGCATCTTCTCTCTGCTCTGGCGGGCTTAATATCCCAACATATAAGTTAGGATAAAAATTATGACCAACAAATGGCGCTGGGCTTGAACCGAAGAAATCCTCTTTAGGAAGGCTGTCTTTTACTTTATAGAAAGCTTCTGCTTTTGCTATTATAGGGCAAAAGGTTCTTCCACAGCTTAGCATAGGAGTAGCGCCTTTGCATTTGATGCATGGGATGTTCATAACTTAGAGGTTTATTTTGCAAATATTTAAATATTTAGTGCTAAATGAGAAATTTATGCCATTAACAAAAGAGCAAACAGCCAAGATTAGAGAGGAACTTGAAAGCTGCAAAAAGCCATTAATATACTTTCATGATGACCCGGATGGTTTGTGCTCTTTTTTATTGTTCTATAAGTTTGTTGGCGATGGCAAAGGGGTTATAATAAAAACAACAGCCGAGATGGGGCCAGTATTTGCTAAAAAGATAGAGGAATATGCTCCTGATAAGGTTTTTGTTTTGGATAAAGCAGTTGTAAGCCAGGGATTCTTTGACAAAGCCGCTGAACTAAAGGCAAAGGTAATTTGGGTTGATCATCATTTTCCTCTGAAAAGGGAGAATGTAAGCTATTTTAATCCTAGGTTGAATAAGATAGATGATTCCAACTGTGTATCAAGGCTTTGCTATGATGTTGTTAAAGACAATTTATGGATTGCTATGGTTGGTATTTTAGGGGATTGGGGTTTAGATTTGAAAGATGATTTTATTAAAGAATATCCAGAATTATTGCCAAAAGAGATAAGAGACCCTGCAGAAGCCCTATACACAACAACGTTAGGCAGATTAGTAAGGATATTCTCTTTTATTCTAAAGGGCAAAAGCCACGATGCAATGAAATGCGTTAAAATCCTGTCAAGAATAGATGATCCCTATGAGCTATTAAAAGGGGAGACACCAAGAGCTAAATTTTTGATTAGAAAATATGAGGGAGTTAATGAAGAGTATAAAAAATTGTTAAATGATGCTTTAGACAAAGCAAAAACAGATGATAAAACATTAACCTATATCTACAAAGCAGACAGAATGTCTTTAACCTCTGATTTGAGCAATGAATTATTGTATAGATTCCCTAATAAGGTTATAATTATTGGAAGGGAGAAATCTGGAGAGGTAAAGCTAAGCTTGAGGTCATCAAAGATTGAATTGCCTAAGAAAATAGAAAAAGCATTAGAAGGCTTAGATGGCTATGGCGGAGGCCATGAATATGCCTGCGGAGTTAATGTCAAGGAGAAGGATTTTAAGGTTTTTATTAATAGATTGATAAAAAGTTTATAGTTATTGGAAATTTAACTAAAATGTCAGAAATTTTCCACCAATTTTGGATTGGTGGCTGAAAGTCAACTTTCTCGCTTTTGGAAAATTTCTGAGCATGCTCAAGAACCACCCGATGCTGTAAATGATAGTCACATTACACCATCCTGTGAATGGTGGTTCTTGACAATTCCCTATTTGGTTAAATTTCCAATCTTGCAGATTGAACCAGTGTATAATAAAAAATTTTTTGTTTAATCTGCAATAAGTTTATAAATAACTATAGGTATTCTTTATCTTAATGCGCTGGTGGTCTAATGGCATGACTTCAGCCTTCCATCGCTGTTTAAATCGCGAAGCGATTTATGGCGTTACCAAAGAGGCAAGCTGACTATCCGGGTTCAAATCCCGGCCGGCGCATTCATTAAATTTATATATTTAATTGTTTCATCCTGAATTATGAGAAAATTAATTTATGGATTACTCAAAGTAGCGGTTATAAATCTTTATTTGAAAAGGGCTAAGATAATAGTTAAGGGAAATTTACCAAAAAAAGCAGCAATTATTGTGGCTAATCATAATAATCCATGGGATCCGCCATTGATTATTATTGCAGCAGGGAGGATTGTTCATTTTTTTACAGCAAATCTTCTTTTTAAAAATGTGATATACGGATATTTTTTAAGATTAATTCAACAGATTCCTGTTCAGTCTGGCTTAAGGAAAGTTAATGAGAAGGCGTTTTTAAAAGCAAATTATTACTTAAAGAGGAATGAATTGGTTGGAATTTTTCCATACCCTGATGATCTAATAAAAAAGAAGAAAGTGTTATATACTGGTGTGATAAGATTAGTAATGGAAAATGATGTGCCGATAATACCTATAAGGGTCAAGTTAAATGAAAAAAGGAAGTGGAAGTCCTTTTTTGACGTTAATTTCAATCAAGCAGAGGTTATAATCGGAAAGCCTTTAAATGGGTTCAGGGAAAGATGCATAAAAAATAGAGGCTATGATCATTGTTTGGGTTTAGCAAAAGAATTGGTTGATTATACAGAAAATTTAAAATAAACAACCCCGACTAAAGTCGGGGTATTCCGAGTTGTGAAAAACAATATGAAGAAGAAAAAGGTTATGGAGGACGGCAATTCCTCCCAGCTAAAAGCTGGGTATCCTTGCCGTATAATGTAATGATAAGCATAATAATCCCCACTAAAAATGAAAAACATTATTTACCTAAATTATTAAAATCCATTAAAAAACAAGATTATAAAGATTATGAGGTTATAGTTTCTGATGCAGGTTCTACGGATAAAACTGTAAAAATAGCAAAGAAATTTGGATGCAAAGTTGTTAAGGGTGGCCTTCCTTCTGTGGGAAGAAATAATGGTGCAAAGTATGCTAAGGGTGATATCTTCTTGTTTTTGGATTCTGATGTTATTATTGATAAGTATTTTTTGGAGAAAAGTTTAAAGGAATTTAAGGAACGTAAGCTAGGAACAGCAACGTGGTATGCATATCCTTTAAGCAAGAGAATATTTGATAAGGTGTTCTTCTTTTTCTTGAATTATATAATGATAATTGAGCAGTACTTTTGGCCAAATGCAGGTGGATACTGTATATTATGCAAGAAAGATATTCATAAAAAATTAGGGGGTTTTAGGGAAGACTTGATAGTAGCTGAAGATTGTGATTATGCGAGAAGAAGCGCTAAATTCGGTAAATTTAGATTTTTAAGAACCACTTCTGTAAAAGTTTCTGTAAGGAGGCTAGATAAGACTGGAAGATTTAAGTTATTATTGGATTATGTTCCTCTGGGATTCCTTAGAGTTTTTGGTGGCGTTAAAAGAAAAAACATCGGATTATATGATTTTAATTACAAAAAATAGGCAAGTCTAATGTTAAGCATAATTGTACCTACTCTAAATGAAGAAAGATATATAGGCAGAATTCTAAGAAGTTTGAAAAATCAAACTTTTAAGGATTTTGAGGTAATTATTGTTGATGCAGATTCTAAGGACAAAACCAAAAAAAAGGCTTACGAGTTTAAAAAATATTTTAAAAATTTTAAGTTTATTATAGAAAAAAGGAAGGGTGTTAGTCTAGCTAGAAATGTTGGTGCAAAAGCTGCAAAAGGAGACATTTTTGTTTTTTTTGATAGTGATGGAACGTTTGATAATCATTTCTTGAGAGAAGCAGCAAAACAGATAAAAGAAAGGAAAATAAATGCTAGTGGATGTTATACCAAACCAATCACTAAAACCAAAGCAATTAAGGTATTTTTTGTAGTATATAACTTTTGGATATTTTTATCTCAGTATTTTTATCCACATATGCCGGGGTTCTGCATATTCTGCGATAGGAAAACATTTTTTAAATTAAATGGGTTTGATGAAACAATATTGCTTGCAGAAGATTTTGATTTAGTAAACAGGTCTAAGAAAGTTGGAAAATTTCGTGTTTTAAGAAATCTAAGGATAAAGAGTTCTATGAGAAGATTTGAAGAAGAAGGCACTTGGAAGCTTGCAATGAAATATTTGTGTGTGTTTTTTTATAGGATTTTTAAGGGAGAGGTTAGAAGCAATATCTTCAACTATCAACTAGGCTACCATAAAAAATGAAGCAAAATTTAGACTTAGAAAGGAAGATTGTTCATGCTTATTTTATTTTGCTATTGATTATTTTATTTTTTAGGTATAGTGCAATTAAAACATTACCTATCTTTTTTATTTATTTATCTACTATCATATTAATTGTGCACATATGGTGGGGAGCTTATGTGAGTATCAAATATGTAGGGGAGGGCAGCAATTTATTATTATTTTGGAATGCAATAATGCTAATTGTTTTATTTGGTGTTCCATTTATATTTGAGAGTATAGCTGAGTGGTCTTTGTTTTTAGGGATTTTCTTTGCGTTAGCAATAGTAGGTTATTTTATAGTTTACAAAAACGTAGCTAAGCGGTCAATTAAAAACTATATTGAGAAAAAGATTATGTATGAGATTATTGTACCCCCAATGTTTTTATTGCTTTATGTTTTTTTTAAATTCTTTAATTATTATACTGCCCACTTAGTTTTGAGTATAATAACATTTTTAGCCCAGATATTTTTTGCAATTGTTCTTTTTAGAATAAAAAAGGTGTATAAGTTGGTAAAAAGTTAAATCTTCAAACTAACAACCTTGCTCATTCCATGCTCGTTCATAGAGATTCCATAAAGGTTATTGGCTTCTGATATCACACCATCATTATGTGAGATTATGATGTATTGCGCTTTTTCTGCGTATTTTGCTATTAATTTTGCAAATTTTTCTGAGTTGTGCTTGTCTAAAGCAGCATCTACCTCATCTAGGATATAGAAGCTGGCTGGCTCATGCTCCTGTATTGCAAATATAAAAGCCAAGGCTGTTAATGTTTTTTCTCCCCCTGACAATGACCTTATATCAAGGAATTTTCTGCCTGTTATTTTTACTTTTATGTTTAAGCCCCCCTCAAACGGATTTTCTTCGTTTTCCAGCTCAAGATACGCTTCCCCTTTTGTAGAGATTGAATTAAATATTGTTTTGAAATTTGCTGTTAATACATCAAATGTTTTTATGAACAACTCTTTCTTTTTTCCCTCTATTTCGGCCATCAACTTCAAAACATCCTCCTTCTCATTTGCCAGTTTATCTTTTTTTCCCAATAACGAGTTGTACTCTTTTTCTACTTCTTCGTATATCTCCAAAGCCCTCATATTTACCGAGCCTATTTCCTCTTTCAATTTTTCAAATTTGCTTATTTCGTATTTAAGCTGTTCCTCTGTTTTGGTTGTATCTATCTTTACCCCCTCATATTGCTGGAATTCCTGGTTTAAACCAGCCAGTACAGCATTCAGGTCTGCCCTCTTTATCGAGAAGGTATTGTTTCTTATCTCAATCTCCCTGCTTTTGTCCAATTTGTTATTGATTATATTCTCGTTCCTTGTTATTTCCTCAGAAATCCCGCTCCTTTCGGCGAATAGCTCTTTAAATTTTTTATAGAATTTCTTTGCGTTTTCCTCTTTTTGTTTTAGAAGTTCCTGCTTTTCTGCTGTTAGTTTGCCTAATCCAGCAACCTCTTTATTGAATTCTTCTTCATCTTTATCAAGCTGCTTTATAATCTGCTCGGTTTTCTCTTTTTCCGGATGGTGTATGCTCTCTATCTGGAGCGTTATATTTTTTATTTCTGAATTAAGCTCAACAATCCTTTCATTAATTTCTCTTGATTTTTGCTCAAATGTTGAAAGCTCTGCTATTAATGCCGGGTCTCTTAGCTCTGAAATTTTAGAGCGTAAATCTTGTTTTTCAATTTTATTTTTAGTTAATTCCCTATTTAATTTAGATATTTCTTCTTCTACTTCTGCTATTTCTCTTTCTATCTCCTTCATATTTTGGTTTAGGTCTTCTTTCTTTTGTTTTGAGACCTCCAAATCAGCAGGCTCTAGATGCAATGTTTTCTCTATCCTTATTATATCCGCTTCAAGATAGGCTTTTTTTTGCCTAAGATCTGTAATCGTTTTTTCATTCTCTTCTCTTCTTTTTTCCAAGGTAGTAAGGGCTTTTTCCAGATTGGAAACAACCTCTTCATATTCCTCAATATCTTTTGTAATCTCTTTTTCCTTAAATCCAAGCCCCTTTCTCTTTCTATAGCCGCCAACCATCACTCCGCTGTACTCTGCTATATCCCCATCTAAGCTAACCATCCTTGCCTTGCCTATGCCTAAACGCCTAGCTACATCTATATTGTCAACAACTAATGTGTTTGAGAATAAGTGAGAAAAAACCTTTTCAAACTTTTTATCAAAAGAGACTAAATCAATTGCCAGCCCATAAGAGCCTTTTGCCTCAGCTAATTTTTTTAATTCTGGTTTTATTTCTTTTGGCTTTATTTTATTTAACGGCATGAATGTAGCAATCCCCAATTTATTCTCTTTTAGGTATTTTATTGCCTCAGAAGCCACATTTTCATCTTCTACTATAATACTTTTTATCCTAGGACCAGCTGCAACCTCCAATGCCAATGAGTATTTGGCGCTAACATCACCTAGCTCGCCAACTGTGCCATAAATGCCCCTTAGTTTGTTTTTTTGCTCTAATATTTTTTTAATTGCTATATCACCAGACCTCATTTCTTTAATCCCTAGCTCTCTCACCTTTAATTTTTCTAATTCGCCACTAGCATTAGCCAGTTTATTCCTTGAATTGGAAATTTGGGTAGCTAATGATATATCTTCATCCAAGCGTTTATTAAGATCCAAAGCTGATTTTTTGAATTCTTCTCTTTTATTCTTTAAATCTGCAATTTCTTTCTTATGCTCTTTCTCTACCTCTGTCACCTTGTTTATTGTTTCATCTATTGTGTTTATGTTGTGCTGGACCATGTCTTTTTTTCTTATCAAATCATGCTGCTTCTCCCTTAAAGAATTAATTTTTTGCTGTAGTTCTTCAGCATTTTTATCTATGTTATCTATACTCTTTTCAATATCCACAATATTATCCAGCTGGTTTTTTTGTTTGAATTCAAAAATTCTCTTTGAAATTTTTTCTTTGTCCTCTAACAAACCAGATTTTTGTTTCTGGAGTGTGCTTTTTTCCTCATTTGACTGGCTTATTTTTTGGTTTGTTTCTTTTATTGCCTCTCTTAAATCCTTTTTTCTTTGTGTTAATTTAGAAACCTCATTCTTTAGTTGTTCTATTCTGGAGCTCTTTTTTGTAAGATCTATCTTTAATGATTCTACCTCCCTGTTTAAATTTACCTGCTCAACCTCCCCCTTTTCCTCTATCTCATTGGATATAGATTCAATTCTTTGTTTTTTGTTGTTATTACCATTTTTTAGTTGAGTTATAGCAGAGTTGATTTTATCTAATTCTTCTTTTGTTGAATCTATCTTCCCTTCCAGCTCTTTTTTCTCCTTTTCGTTCTGGTCTATCCTCATCTTCAATAACGAGGCTTTGCTTTCTTTTACCATTGTATTCATATCCTTAAATTTTAATGCCTGGTCCCTGTCTTTCTTTAATTCCTTTAGATATGTGTTTCTCTCAGTTAATATTATACCAACATCATTCAGGTTTTTTTCTACTTTCTCCAACTCAAGCTCTGCTTTATGCTTTTTTTCCTCATAAACTGAAATGCCAGAAATCTCTTCTATCAACAGCCTCCTTTCCAGAGGAGGCATTTCAACAAACCTTACTATGTCTCCCTGAAGTATTATATTGTGGCCATCCGGGTCAATTTTTGCAATATTCAATAAATCCAGAATTTGCTGCCTTGTTCTAAGCTTGTCATTGATTTTGTAGATAGACTGGCCATTTTGCCTTACTACCCTTGTTATTTTTATTTCTTTCTCGTCCGTTGGAAATTTTTTGTTTGAGTTGTCAAAATAAATTGAGACTTCCCCTTGTTTAGCTTGTTTTCTGGTTTTTCCCCCATTGTAGATCAGATTGGAGGATTTTTCCGCTCTCATGGCTTTAGCTGAGCCCTTACCCAAAACAAAGCAAAGGGCATCCAAAACATTGCTCTTACCAGAGCCATTTGGGCCTAGAATTACATTAAAATCCCCACCAAACATAAGCTCTGTGTGTTTTGCAAAGCTCTTAAAACCATGCATAACCATCTTATTTATTCTGGTCATTAGTTTGATCCCCTATTTCTATATTTTTTATTTGAAAGTGGTATTATTTAAATGTTTTGTGTTATTCAGAAATCTTCAAGTTTTTTCTGATGTTTATTATTCTTGTGGTTTTGGTATGGGATCCATGTTTTTCTAAAAATTTCCGGGTGTTTATCCCAGTTTTCAGCTAAGAATTTTTGGGTTATTGGGTTTGACATATAGCCCGGGCCTGTATTTCCATATTTCTTTTGGATTTTATCCATTTCCCTGTCTCGGGTAACTTTTGCCAGAACAGAAGCAGCCCCTACATAAACATGCTTTAAGTCGGCTTTATGTATGCATTCCAATTCTACTTCACAATTTAATAATTTTTTAAGATAGATTGTATAGGCCCTGCAGTTATTAGAGGGGCTGTCAACTGTAACCTTGTCAGGCTTTAATTTGTTTATTATTTCTGCTGATTTATGGGCTTCTAACCAATTTAGGTTTAGACTATCAGATTCAAGCGCATCATCAATTTCTTTTGGCTCAACTATAATTATTTCATAAGATTTAGCTATCTCTTTTATTTTTTCAAATAATTTTTCCCTTGTCTTTTTTGTTAAGAGTTTTGAATCTTTAACACCCAGAGATTTTAGTTTAGGTAAGTCTGATTCTTCTACCAGCACACCGCACATTACCATGGGACCAATGACGGGGCCCCTCCCAGCTTCATCAATTCCGCAAATCAACATATAATACAATAATTTGATAGTCTATTTAAATTTTGTCAAACAAAAGATATTTAAAGTAGCTGTTTAACAGAATGATTAGATGGAACCAATACAGGTGATAGGCATTGAATTATTAGGCGAGACAGAGAAAGGGATAGCCAATAAACTAGTTAATGAATATTATCAAAAGATTTTTAGAGAGCTGCAAAATGTTACTTCCATTACTGTACATATAAAGGCTCATTCTAAAGGCGGCAAAAAGAAAAAATTTGATGTAAGGATCAAAGCCATAGCGCCAACAAGGATTTTTGAGGCACAGGAAAGCGACTGGGATTTGGCCAGGACCTTGCATATGGTTTTTAGGAATATGGAAAGGGAGTTAGAACATAAGTTACATACAGATAGCCAGCGTAATAAACCTTATGAATAAATGCTTATTCTAAAAAGAAAAATAGCGGAGGTTGGATTTGAACCAACGACCTATGGGTTTCTTACAGAAGTTATGAGCCCATCGGGCACTCCTGATTGGACTGCTAGGTATTAACCCATGCATCTGCCCTACTCCGCTATAATGAGAGAAAATTATTCCTTATTTATAAGTCTTTTGTATAATAAACTTTAATAAACTTTATAAATGGCTAAATAATTCTAAAAGCTATGCCGCGATGGCACAACCTGGTACTGCGCGGGATTGCTAATCCCGTTTCCGAAAGGATTTGAGGGTTCAAATCCCTCTCGCGGCGTTTCTGTTTTTTATAAAAAGGTTTATATACCATAACCCCAAAAAAGATTAATAATGAAAACGGAAATATTACTGATAACCTTAATTTTAATAACCCCTATTGTATCGGCAGACTGGTTCTATAATAGTAAAACACTGGACATAAACCTGAATATATCCTCATATTTAGATATTGAAGCTGAAAAGAGTGATTATAATATAGATTACCTGTTGGTCAACCTATCTTTTTTTCCAAAAAATGAATTCGGCCAAGATGTTTTGTATATTAATTTTAATCCCGAGGCTGGTATAACTGAGGGTATTGCACAATTTAAATGGGAAAACCCCGGTTTGGGCAGAAAAGAGTTTGGGGTAAATGCTGATGTTAAAATATCAAATAGTTATAAAGAGGTAAGGAAAAAAATAAATTTTCCTATAACTGATCTGCCTAAAGAAGCTGAAGTTTATACAAAGCCGTCTGAGACTATTGATTCAGATGATGAAGATATTATAGAGCTTGCATCTAGCTTAGCAGAAGGAGAGGATGATTTATATGTCGTTGTTTTTAAATTAGCTGAATGGACAAAAGTGAATATTGATTATGACCTTAGCACTTTAACTGCCAGTGTAAGCCAGAAAGCAAGCTGGGTTTTGGATAACAGGGAGGGGGTTTGCGATGAATTGACAAATTTGTTTATAGCCATGAATAGGGCATTGGGCATTCCAGCGAGGTTTGTGTCAGGTATAGCATACACAAACTCCCCCGAATTTACCGAAAATTGGGGCCCCCATGGCTGGGCAGAGGTTTATTTTCCAGATTACGGATGGATACCATTTGATGTAACATACGGTGAATTTGGGTTTATCGACCCTACCCATATAGAACTAAAAGAGAGCTTAGACGCCAATGAACCATCCACCGACTATGAATGGTTTGGTTCCAATGTTGATGTGAAAACTAGGAAATTGGACATAAGCACCAAACTAAAAAATAGGGATGGAAGGATAAGCCATGTTTTAAAAAAAGAGGCGGGGTTTGATTCATATAATCTAGTAGCGGCAGAAATAGAAAATCTGAAAGACCACTATATAGCCACCGAGCTGTATCTTTCAAAGCCCAAGGAGATTGTGGTGATTGGAAATGAGGAAAAGGGTGTTTTATTAAAGCCCAATGAGAAAAAAAGCGTTTACTGGATAATAAAATTAGATGAAAAATTAAGCAGGGGGTATGTTTATACATTCCCTTTAGCAGTTTATTCTTTAAGAAATGTCTCTTCCCAAATTGAATTCAAATCTTCTTTTGATAGCGCAACTTTCACCTTAACCGAGATGAAAGATATTTTAAAGCAAAAAGAGGAGGAAAAAGAAAAGGTTTATTCAAAAAACATTGATTTAAATTGTATTATAGACAAGGAGGAGTTTTATGAATATGAGAATGCAGAAATAAACTGCTCAATAAGGAATGAAGGCAATATATATTTAGAGGATCTTAATGTCTGCATGAAAGATGAATGCAACGGATTAGATTTGGGTATAACCCAGGAGTCTAGTGTTAAATTCCCAGTTAATGCAACAGATTTTGGAAAACAAGAGATGCCAATCACAGCGTCAAACAGCCAAGTATCAAAAACTTATTATGTAAAATTTAATTATTTAGACAAACCAGAACTGGGCATAAATGGTATTGATTACCCAAAAAGCATAGAATTTAATGATGAATATTCCATCTCATTTATTTTAGATAAAAAATCAATATCCAAACCAAAAAATATAGTTGTAACCCTCTATCAAAATAATTTCCCAAAAACATGGGAGATAAACGAGCTGGATGATGACAAAAAGATTGTTTTAAACCTATCAGGAAAAGACATGACTAAAACTGAAAACAATTTCAGTATAAAAGTTGTTTATGAGGATGATAATAGCAGAAGATATGAAACAAATGGGGGGTTCTCAATAAAGATAGAGAATGTATCTTTTACGGAGAGGGTAATTCTATTATTTAATAGTACCACCAATAGGATAGAGAACCTTACTCCAACGGGGATGATTATAATGCTTATCATAGTTGCTTTTATGTTTGTAGCTGTTGTGGTGTATGTTTTTAGAAAAAAGAAATAAGAATTAACATTGGTTGGCCATATAATCAGAAAGCTTTGTTAGGTCTATAACATGTTCATTGGAATATTCTATCCTTTTATAAACTACACTTTGGTCAAACCTGATCCTGAATAGGTATATTGTGCCTGGTTTTAAATCAAAATCTGCAATTCCACATTTATCGCATATAGCAAAGTATTTATATGCCTCCCTAACGCCTCGCTTGATAAAATATACATCTCTGTACTCCTCGCCATATTCCTTTAGCTGGAAAGTTATATTAACAGGCGAGGATTTTACCCTAAAATATACTTGCCCTGCATTTATGCCCTGACATGCAGGTTTAATGGTAACTTCTTCTATTGCTGTTCCTTCCTCATTTGATGTTCTTGGCGAAAACATATTAGGAGTCACATATTGAGTCACACACTCTTCAGACTCGTTTACAACTCTTCCATCTTTACATACATATTGCACACTTTCAATCTCTTCTGTTTCTATTATTGTGGGGCATTTTGAAAGGTCTAACTCGCATGTTGGGCATGGTTCGCATCCTTTTGGCTCAGGACAAATGCAGCCTGGGCATTCCTGAGCAGGCGCACAACCTATTAGTACAGACAGAACTGATATAACAATCATTGATAAAAGCAGTTTATATCTAATTTATATCACCCTTTTTGTTTTATGTTTATGTGATATTACAAGAGATATATAAATATTTTGATTTGTCAAGAACCACCCATCAAAAATCGAAGATTTTTGACTGTGCTCAGAAATCCTTTGGATTTCCGACACATCACAGATGGGTGGAATGTTACTAACATTTACCACATCAGGGTGGTTCTTGAGCATGCTCAGAAATTTTCCATGCTGCACTAGGCTTTGTGGCTTTCCAGCCACCGATTGTAAATCGGTGGAAAATTTCTGACATTATAGTAAGCGACATAAAATATAGGACAAAGGATATGCCGCTTACTATCTTAGAAGACGACACAACTTTTCAATAAGTAATGTCGTCTTCTATTATACAAAAATATATAAATAGATTCAAGTTTATTGTTAAAAAAAGGTTTGAGTTATGTTAAAAATAATTGAAAAACTGGTTCCAGACACTTCTGTAATAATTGAAGGTTTATTATCTGAAAAAATAAAGAAAAAAGAGATTGATGTAAAAGAGGTAATTATTCATGAAGCTGTTATAGCCGAGTTAGAGCATCAGGCTAATCTAGGCAAGGCAATTGGCTTTTTGGGCCTGGACGAGATAAAAAGGATAAGGGAGCTAGCAAAGAATTTTGAGTTAAAATTTAGGGGCGTTAGGCCAAAAGCAGTTGAAATAAGGCATGCTTCTTTAGGGGAGATTGACAGCTTAATAAGGCAGCTGGCTTATGATGAGGATGCTACTTTAATAACCTCAGATAAGGTGCAGAGCGAAGTTGCGCTGGCTAGAGGCATCAAGGTTATTTACTTTAAGCCAGAGATTTCTATTAAAAAGTTAAAGTTAGAGAAGTTCTTTGACAATACAACAATGAGCGTTCATTTAAGGGAAAATGTGATGCCTTACGCAAAAAGGGGTTTTCCTGGCAATTGGCAGTTTGTTTCTTTAAGAAAAGAATTATTGAAGCATGAAGAAGTCCAAGAGATGTCAAGGGAGATAATTGAGGATGCCAAGTTGAGGAGGGATGGCTTTATTGAGATTGAAAGGGAAGGCAGCACAATTGTGCAGCTTGGCAAATACAGGATTGTAATAACCAAACCGCCATTTTCAGATGGGTGGGAGATAACTGCTGTCAGGCCGGTTAGGAAATTAGACCTAGACGAATATAAGCTGACTGAAAAGCTGATGAAAAGAATAGCAGAGCAGGCAGAGGGAATTCTTATTGCAGGCGCTCCAGGCATGGGCAAAACAACCCTAAGCGCGGCATTAGCCGAATATTACGCTTCCAAAGAAAAAATTGTCAAGACTGTTGAAGCCCCAAGAGACCTTATTTTGCCTGATAATATAACCCAGTATGCAATCAGCCATGGAGACGCCCAGGAAATCCATGATATTTTGCTTTTGTCCAGGCCAGACTACACTATTTTTGACGAGATGAGGAATACTGCTGATTTCCAGCTGTTTGCAGATTTAAGGCTGGCAGGCATTGGGATGGTTGGTGTTGTTCATGCAACTAATCCAATAGATGCCATACAGAGGTTTATTGGAAGGGTAGAGATGGGTGTTATTCCGCAGATAATAGACACTGTTGTTTTTGTTAAGAATGGGTTTATTAACAAGGTGCTTTCTTTAAAAATGACAGTTAAGGTTCCTTCAGGTATGACAGAAGCTGATTTAGCAAGGCCTGTTGTCGTTGTAAATGATTTTGAAACCGGCAAATTGATTTATGAAATTTATTCTTATGGCGAGCAGACAGTGGTTATCCCTGTAGAAGAAGGGAGAGAGAAAACAGGAGCTTTAAAATTAGCTGAGAAATCTGTTGAAAGGGAATTTATGAAATACACTGATAGAGTCGACGTTAATGTTTTATCTGACAATAAATGTGTTGTTAAGGTTCCTTCTTCTGACATAGCCAGGATAATCGGGAAAGAAGGAAAAACAATAAGTGGGATAGAGGATAATTTAGGGATGAGCATTGATGTGCAGGAGCTTGGAAGAGAGGAAGTTAAGAAAGAGAAAGAAGGGAGAGATGTGCCTTATGAAATAAACCAGAAAAGAAAAGCAATTGTTTTTGTTTTAGATATTAAAATGCAGAATAAGGATATTGATATTTATATTGGGGATACTTTTTTATTAACTGCAAAAGCCAGCTCAATGGGCCTGATAAAAATTAAAAAAGGAAATAAGATCGGGCAGATTCTTTTAAATGCTATTAATAGTGGGGAGAAGGTTAGGCTGGTTGCTTAAAAATACTGCCTTAATAATTTTGCTAACTCTTCCGGAGTTCCGTTCCTTCTGTAAATGCCTGTTCTGCCATATTCTTTTGCTGATATGGATGTAACCTCAATATGTGTATGGAAAAAATGGCTTATATCCTTATTCTGGGATAGATTGTCAGATGGAGGAAGGGCTAAAGGGACTGTGTGGATATCAAGGATGTAGTCGCCTTCGGAATGCAGCTTGATTCTTTTTATTGTCTGGTCAAGGGCATCTGCCAGATGCTGCAACTCATGCCTATCCAAGTAACCAAAATCGGCCGTATGTTTTGTTGGGAATAAATGCGCTTCAAATTCATATCTTTGCTGGTACGGCACTATTGATAAAGCAAAATCATTTTGGTATATCACTCTTTCCCAAGATGCTATCTCCTCTTTTATTATATCACACCATAAACACCTGTTGTCCCTTAAGTCAAAATGCTTAGAAGACCCAATAAGCTCACTTTTAATTGCTGGAGGGACAGTTGGAAAAGCAACCACTTCTGCAACCAGTTTTCCATCATGCTGGTTTTTTGATTCCAAAAAAGCCGCTATATACCTGACTCCTCTTATTGTTCTTAAACCAAGTATTCTATCTTTAAATGCTATCAGGAGATATTCCAGCATAGATGGATGATTCGGATCACAGTGGAGGTATTCATGGGCTCCTGTTGGCGTTCTTGAATCGTAAATATTATTGTTGCGCCCTTCCACCCTTGGAGGAGTTTCCATGATGAGGTCATGCTCGTGAGGCGAACCGACAATAACTGCGGGGCTTCCGTATGGATATTCAGCTATAACTTTTTTTATGTCTTTTTTTGGAGCCCCATTTTTAACCAGAGAAACGCTGTTCCCTGTGAAAGGGTCTCTTCTTATTTCAGCATTTATTTTTTCAGCTGTTTTTTCAAGCGTGTTTATTTCCGGCATTTTATTTAACGTGGATAATGGTAAATAAACAAGAAATTTTTCTTTTTTGCCAAATGAAAAATATTTTCAAACATTAGTATCCCGCACACCACAAAAATAAATGGTTTATATAAATTATATAATTCTAGAAGAGATAGTATTTAAAGGTTTTGATTTTAAAAAGTTTTATTAGAATGACTAGTGAGCATCCTTTTTTATTGCTTCCTGAAGGGTTTGTGATATTTCAGTAGCTGCTGCCTTAACATCGGGCTGGTTTGCACCTTCAACACCATAAATTTGTTCTTCTATTAAAGTGCCATCTTGTTTTAAGTAAAGGGTAACCGAGTATATAGGCGGGTGTTTTGAGATTTCTCTTTGGACTACAAATCTGTCTGGGGAATGGCTATAGAGGATAGTGGTTGATTTCCCTGATAGGTCTCTAGTTTCTAGAGCATCTGGCATGTCAAATGCTTCAACCACCTCACCAAGGTGTAGATAACCAGAGATAACTTCAGAACATCCATTGAATCTTTTTACTAAAGAAGAATGTATAATAGAATTTGCTTTAGCTTTTTGTATTATTAAATCTGCATAAAGACTATTATAGTATGCTTGTGTTATTTTTCGTCCCACTTCTACTGGAATGTATGTTTCTGGCATCTAGTTTGCTCTCCACACCCCTTAACTGGAAAAATATGTGGTTCCTTCTTCTCTTTTTTTATATTATGAAACCACCATTTATATACTTTTTGATTAAATTTTATAAAATTTATATAATTTAAAAAATTTTAAGGAGTTATATAAAATACTGCTTGGCTATATAATGTGGTTTGTATTCAATTTTTTGGTTATTTATCGCCAGCAAGTAAAAATAATTTTTTTTAGAAAGTTTTTTATATATACTGCCCTAATTTTACTTTAAAATGCTTGACATCAGATTTGTAAGGGAAAATGTGGATATTGTAAAGGCAGATTTAAAGAAAAGGAATGACCTTGGAAAGCTTGAATGGGCAGATGATTTAATAGCCAAGGACAAGGAATACAGGGGGCTTTTGGGAGAAGTTGAGAGGCTAAGGAACAGCAGGAATGTTATTTCTGAGGAAATCAATAAGTTAAGAAAAGAGGGCAAGGATATTTCCGGCAAGGTGAAAGAAGCCAGGGAGCTGCCTGAAAAGATAAGGCAGGGTGATGAAAGGATTAACGAGCTGAAAGATAAAATAGTTTTCTATTTGATGAGGATTCCTAATATATTAGATAAGTCAGTTCCTGTTGGAAAAGACAGTTCTGACAACAAGGTTTTGAGAAAGGTTGGTGAGATAAAGAAGTTTGCATTTGATTTAAAAGGGCATGGAGAGCTAATTGAGAGTTTAGGCATGGGTGATTTTGAGCAGGCTGCTAAAGTTAGTGGAAAAGGGTTTTATTACCTGATTGGGGATTTGGCTTTGATGGAGGTTGCTTTGCAGAAATTTGCTATTGATTTGCTGACAAAAAGAGGCTATAAGCTGGTTGAGCCGCCTTTAATGCTGAGAAGAAAGCCATATGAAGGCGTTACCGATTTAGGCGATTTTGAAACAATGATGTATAAGATACAGGATGAGGATTTATATTTAATTGCCACATCTGAGCATCCAATTGCTGCCTTGTATATGGGCAAGGTTTTTAATGAGGGTGAACTGCCGTTGAGGTATTGCGGGTTAAGCGCCTGCTTTAGAAAGGAGATTGGGAGCCACGGGATTGATGAAAAAGGCCTGTTTAGGGTTCATCAATTCAATAAGATTGAGCAGTTCATATTTTGCAAGCCCGAAGATTCCAGGAAATTTCATGAAGAATTGATTAAGAACGCTGAGGATATTTTCAAGAAATTAAAGCTGCCTTACAGGGTTGTTAGCATATGCACAGGGGATATAGGGACTGTTGCTGCAAAGAAATATGATTTAGAGGCTTATATGCCTCGTGAGAAAGAGTATAAAGAGGTTGTTTCATGCTCTAATTGCACTTCATACCAGGCTGTAAGGCTGAATGTTAAATATGCCAAAGGCGATGCTAAAGAGTATGTCCATACCTTAAATTCAACTGCAATAGCCACTGGAAGGGCTTTAAGGGCCATAGTTGAGAATTACCAGCAGAAAGATGGAAGTATAAAGGTTCCTGCTGTTTTAGTGCCTTACATGAATGGTGTAAAAGTTATTGGAAAAAAGAAAAGATAAAATAATTGATATAACAATAAAAAATAATAGAAGTTTGGCTAATTGCTTCGCAATTAGCCCATCTATCAGTCGCCAAAGGAACTTTGGCGACATGCAGACAAGCCAAAATTCGGTGTAAACAACGGCAGAGCTGATAGGCACAACATAATTCCGAATTTTGGCGAAATAAAAAAATAAAGATTATTGATTAAAAAACAAAAAGAGGATAGTTATGACCGAAATACCTGGAATTGTTTGGCTGATTGTGGGGATAATGATAACCTTAGTTTCTTTATGGTTGGGGAATAAGAACCTTATACTATTTATAATTGCGGGTGGAGTTATGGTCCTTGTCGGCTTGTTGAAGATGGTTGTTAAAAGAAAAGAGAAAAAAGAGATGAAGGCTGCAGAAAGACCGCAACAACAGCCGCAATCAGTTAAATATTGCCATAAATGCGGAACTGCCTTAATGGCTATTGACCAGTTCTGCCACAACTGCGGAAGCAGGGTATTCCACAGGAGATAGGATGGCGGATATTACTGGCTCCTTAGAGGAAACACCTGAAAAAATAATTCTTAAGGTTAAGCAATCTAGAAAAGGCATATCCCTTAATTATTTTGTTATATTAATTTTATTGGTTTTAGGAATTTATAGCCTATTTAAAAATACAAAAACTATGGAGCTGTTTAGCAAGATATTTTTTGCTGTTGTTATAATTGTGCTGGTATATTCAGAAATTAGAATCCATTATAAAAAACTGGTAATATCCAACAAGAGGGCTATTTTAAAGGAAGGAATATTAAAAAAGCATGAAGCCACAATAAGCTATCCGTCAATAACAGAGGTGGTTTCCCAACAGAGCTTTTTAGAGAGGCTGTTTAATTATGGCCATTTGATTATAAGGACAAGCGGGGCTAAAAAGGATTATGAGATTGTCATAGACAAGGTCAGTAGACCGGCTAAGATAAAAGAGACAATAGAGGGTTTCATGTTCAGAAAGCCATAAACTTTAAATATAATGGGGTTATAGTTTTATATGGGGATAAAATGAGTTTGTTTGACAATATGCTGCATTCGGACCAGTCTTTGTTTAAGAATGAGATAGCCTTAGACTATAGTTTTATTCCCAAGCTTATTCCTTACAGGGAAAGCCAGCAGAAATATATTGCCAGCTGCATAAAACCATTATTCCATGAAAGGAATGGAAAGAATTTGTTGGTTTATGGCAAGCCGGGTGTTGGAAAGACAGTTGCATGCAAGCATATCTTCCAGGAACTTGAAGAAGAGACAGATGATGTAATACTAATTTATATTAATTGCTGGCAGAAGAATACCAGTTTTAAGATAATGACAGATATTTGCGATAAACTTGGGATTAAGTTTGTTCAGAACAAGAAAACAGATGAATTGTTTGGTATGGCCAAGAATGTTGTTAATAAGAAAGCTGTTGTCTTTGCTTTTGATGAGGTGGATAAAGCAGAGGAATTTGATTTTTTGTATTCAATTCTAGAAGATGTTTACAGGAAGAGTGTTTTGTTGATTACAAATTACAAATCATGGCTGGATAATTTGGATGAGAGGATCAAATCAAGGCTTAGCGGAGAGTTGCTGGAGTTTAAGCATTACGACTTAGAGGAAACAAGAGGCATATTAAAGCAGAGAATGGAATATGCTTTTGTTCCTGGCGCTTTTTCCAAAGAAGCGTTTGAACTGATTGTAAAGAAAACAGCCGGATTAGAGGATATAAGAAAGGGGCTGCATTTAATGAAAGAAGCTGCTAACATTGCTGAAGATAGAAGCAGCAAACAGATTAGCCTGGATGATGCAAAGAAATCCATAGGCAAATTGGATGAGTTTAGCATTAAGGATAGTGCTGAGCTGCTTGAAGATGAAAGAGCTATATTGGATTTAGTTAGGGATGGCTCTGGCGGCAAGATTGGTGATTTGTTTAAGAGCTATAAAGATAAAGGGGGCAGCCTGGCTTACAGGACCTTTCAAAGGAAGATAAATAGATTGGAGGAAGGCAAGTTTGTTAGTTTGGAAAAAACAGAAGGCGGCGTTGAGGGCAACACAACAATAGTCAAGTTAAGAGAAGTTAATAAGAAGCTGGGGGATTTCTAGATAATTTTTAATTGAATAAGATAAAAACAGAAAGTTGGAATGTGTTATAACAACCAAAATACATAAAGGATAATTCACTCTTTTATTAAAGTGTATTGTTTTCCCAAAAATGGTGTGATAATTTCAATTGTTTCAGTTTCTAATTTATTGAAACTGTTTAGTTGCTTACAAACAACTGGTAAATTGATTGGATCTGACTGTCCTGCTCCCAATTTAACTGCATGAAATACTTTTGGTGTGATTAATAAATGCACATATTCTGAAAAAGATAGTGGATGATGTGAATAATTTTTAATGTAGTCATAAAATTCTTTAGCTCTTTCACGTATCTGACCCAAATCTCCACCAGAAAAATTTTTTGCAAAGTATTCTCCATATGTACTTATAGTTTTTTCAGTGTGAATATGATAGTCTATAACCGCATAATCTCCAATGTCGGTCAACCTTGCTTCTGAATCAATCCACTTATTTAAGAACGCTACAAGGGGTGATTTGCCTGCTCCTACAGTGGCTAGAGACTCCCTTCCTGTTTCTACAATAGCAGTTGCAACATATGTGTTAGCTACCCTCAGGCATATCAAATGACCAGTTGTTTCTTCATTTATGTGGATAGATCTTTTTCTAAGCCTTTGGGCAATTTCTGCAGGCAATACTAGTTTTTCAAGTGATAATTCTCTAAACATATAAACAAATAGAAAAAAATAGGGGTATTTAAATCTTTCTATTTTTATTACTATTAAGTAGTTAGAATACCAAAAACTAATACTTTATAGAGAAACAGTCAAATTCGTTCTTTGGCTCTTCATAACTTAGTTTAACGTTATCAACCCTTGCTCCTAAAGGCCCCTTTTTGCAGAATTCAACTAGCTCTCTTAATTTATCTTCCGGCCCTTCTGCTATTACTTCTACATTACCATCACCGGTGTTTCTTACATAACCCTTTAAGCCAAGTTTATTAGCTACTATATTTGTATTGTGCCTAAAGAAAACCCCTTGCACTCTGCCTGAGACTATAATGTGGAGGCGCTTCATAACAGACTGGAGATTGAGAATAGTATTTTAATTTTATCTTTATCCTTTATTTTCGATATGGAAAATAACCACTGGCCACTGGACATCTCCTGGGGTGAGGTATATAAATGGGTTTGTCCTACTAATAGCTAAATGTTTTTTTGTATTCGGCAGGAGAAATTCTTCAAGCACCTCCTCTTCCTGCCTTTTTTAAATGGAGGTAAAAAGAGGCTGATAAAAATGGCAAAATGCTCATTGTGCGGAAAAAAGGTAAAGGCTTATTTTGATCTTTGCTATGATTGCTATAACAGCACCAAAGGCCTGTATCATCAGTTCGCAGAACCGATTATATCAAATAGGTTTATGAAAGAGATGGGAATAATTGATTATTGAGGTGATAAAGATGGAAGACCCGAAATTAATAAAAGAATTGTTTTATGAACAAATAAAAAATCTGACTTTAAGGACAAAATGCAATAGTTTTGATTATCAGTTTAGCGGTGAATGGCTAAGGGGCGGTTAACTTTTTTAGAAAAAACATTTATTGGGATTGGAAGATTATAAAAACAGAATAGATTTCATAAATTTGTTTTATTAGCAGAAATCTGCCAGAAAGGATAACATTAGAAACCTATAAACAAAACCTTTTTAAATTCAATTTCATTCTATTTTTTTATGAGGATATTAACAAAAGAAGAGTTTGAATTGGAAAAAGAGACCATTATGGAAGAAATTTGGAACGGTTCTGTTATTATTCATCCTACTGACACAATATATGGGCTTGGTTGCAATGCTTTATTGTTTGAAGCAGTTAAAAAGATAAGGGAAATGAAGGAAAGGTATACAAACCCATTTTCAGTTATTGCCCCATCCAAGGGGTGGATAAGGGAAAATTGTTTGATAACAAAGGATGCTGAAAAATGGATTGATAAATTGCCTGGGCCATACACATTAATTTTAAAGTTGGAGAATATAGAGTGTATAGCCCCAAATGTTAATGTTGATTTAGACACATTAGGAGTAAGAATGCCAGACCACTGGTTTAGTAAGGTTGTGAAAGAATTGGCTTTTCCTGTTGTTACAACATCTGCTAATATAGAAAAACAAAACTTTATGATTTCTATAGAGGATTTAGACCCAAAAATAAAGTCCAAGATAGAATTAATGATTTATGAGGGAGAAAAGAAAGGAAGACCCTCTAAATTGATTGACTTAACCGGAGAAGAGAGGGTCATAGAGAGATAGCAAGATTTTTATATAATATAAACTTCTTAATGGGTATGGAAACTAAAAATAAAAAAGAAGAAAAATTGAAAATTTTAGCAGCCGGGGATATACATGGGGATACCGGCCTAGCTGAAAGATTGGCTGAAAGAGCAAAAAAAGAAAATGTTGATTTAGTTATTTTATGCGGGGACCTAACATTGAGTGAAAGCTCAACTAAAAATATAATAGGCCCTTTTAAGAAGAGAAATGAGAAGGTATTATTGATTCCCGGGAATCATGAGACTATAGCAACGGCCGATTTCCTTTCAGAGCTTTATGGTGTGAAAAACATTCATGGCTATAGTGTGAAATACAAGGATGTTGGTATTTTTGGCGCAGGAGGGGCCAATATTGGCCTATTCCAGCTAGATGAAAAAGAGATATATGATTTATTGAAAAAAGGATTTGATAAGATAAGATATCTAAAAAAGAAGATAATGGTAACTCATGTTCATCCAACCGGGACAAAGATGGAGAAATTCACTGAATTCTTCCCAGGCTCAACAGGAATAAGAAGAGCAATAGATAAGTTCCACCCAGATGTTTTGCTTTGCAGTCATGTACATGAAGCAGAAGGTATTGAAGAGAAGGTTGGTAAAACCAAGGTAATAAATGTTGGGAAAAAAGGCAAAATAATTGAATTATGAGGCTGTTTGGACCAACCATGGTTTTGAAAGTTTTCCGTAAACACTTACATTTTTTCCATTATAACCTATTAGTGTTGTATTGTAGGGTATTGCAACATTTATATCCCTAACAGAGTCCCAGCTTATATTTTCATAAACCAGGGTTTTCTTATTGCCTTCCTTATCTAAATATTCCAATTTAAGCGGGACGCCGT
Source organism: Candidatus Woesearchaeota archaeon (assembly GCA_018303725.1). Classification (GTDB taxonomy): domain Archaea; phylum Nanobdellota; class Nanobdellia; order Woesearchaeales; family JAGVXP01; genus JAGVXP01. The sequence continues at coordinate 25,779 of JAGVXP010000055.1, forward strand.
AATAAGATTGAACCCACATCAGGCCATTGTCCCCGTCTGTGTTTGTAAAATTGATCACTTCTACATAATACCTTTCCTTGTAAAGCTCTTCTCTAACTAATTCAGCTTTATTTAAGATAAATACTTTTTCCCTTGGCGTGTCTATATTATAAAGAGAGAAATTGATTGGCTCTGCATAAGGGTCTTTTTCCGGACAGCTTTTCTTTGAACAATAAGTATAAGCTATTTTTTTTTCTCTTTCCATATAGACCGTGTCGTAAGGTGTGCCGTCTTCAAGGTGTTTTATGGTTGGAAATGCCACCTTTATATCTGGCCCAAGCATATAATAATACCTTTTTTCATTTAAACCTGTTATGTTGTAAAAGAACTGGAATGAGTCAATTGCGATTGTTTTTTCTAAAAGCTCATCTATGATTGACTGTTCAATTATAGGTCCGTCTGGAGGAGGAGTTGGTCTTTCACAACCAACTACCAATATTATTAATATAACAATTATTATCTTATGCTTCATCTTACTACAAAAAAGATTTGGTTTGTTATTTATAAATTTTTTGACAGGTTTTATCCCTTCAGAACACCAATGGGCTCCATTCTGGCAACTTTTAAAGAGATCCCAGAGCCATGCACAGAATTTATAACCTCTTCAACATCCTTGTAGGCTTCTGGCGCTTCTTCTGCCAGGCTTTTTGGGGATGGTGATTTGGTTATAATCCCTCTTGCAGCCAATTCTCTTTGTATTTCATTGCCCCTAAATTCACCTAAAGCACCATGCCTTGACATAGCCCTTCCTGCCCCATGAGCCGAACTTCCAAAGGATTTTTGCATTGCTGTTTCTGTTCCTTTCAAGATGTAAGAAGCGGTTCCCATTGAGCCTGCTAAAAGGACTGGTTGGTCTGGAAAGCTTCTTGTAGCGCCTTTTCTATGGACAAATAATTCTTTTTTCTCCCCATTTATGGTATGCGTTTCTTTTTTCACCACATTGTGGCAGATGCCGTATATTGTGTGCATCCCCATGCTTTCCCAGTCTTTATTGAATATTTTTTCAAAAGTTTCCCTAATCCATTGGGTCATAACAAGCCTGTTTGTAAAGCTGTAATTAACAGCGCATTTCATTGCTGCAAAATAATCCAAGGCTTCTTGGCTTTTAGCAGGAGCGCAGGCTAACTGCCTGTCTGGCAGCCATATTTTATATTTTTGGACTGCTCTTTCCTGGATTTTTAAATAATCAGAAGCAACCTGGTGACCTAGCCCTCTAGAACCGCAATGAAGCATTATCAAAACCTGGTCTTTATCTGTAATACCCCATTCCTTTGCTTTAGCTTCATCAAACATATTTGTTACTTTTTGTATTTCCAAGAAATGATTTCCTGCCCCTAAAGTACCTAATTGTGGGCTGCCTCTTTGCTTTGCCAAATCTGAAACTTTTTTTGGGTCAGCTCCCTGCATTTTTCCATTTTCTTCTATATATTTTAAATCTTCTTTTACACCATAGCCTTTTTCAACAGCCCATTCACAGCCATTAACCAAAACTTCGTTTAATTCATTAGAATTTAGTCTTAATTTTCCTTTGCTTCCAACACCGCAAGGAACAGCATTAAATAAAGCAGGGACTAGTTCTTTTAGCTTATTTTTTATTTCTTTGTAGCTTAGATTAGTTCTGATGGAGTTTACACCGCAGTTTATATCAAAGCCGCATAAGCCAGAAGAGATTACGCCTTCTTCTGCGTCAAAAGCAGCTACTGCTCCCATTGGCAGGCCATATCCAAAGTGGGCATCTGGAAGAGCTATAACCGGCTCAATAACGCCAGGTAATGTACAGACATTGCTTAGCTGTTGTATGGTGTCATCTTCCATTGAGTTATAGATGGCTTTGTTTGCAATAAGCTTTCCAGCCACCTTCATTTCCTTTCTAACTGCTTTTGGCAGCAGCCATTCATACTCGTTTATTGGCTGTAATTTTTCTTTGTATGCCATGCAGGGAAGGATACTCAACCTATTTAAATAGTTAACGATAAATTTATATATATTATTGCAACAACTTAACAGATAGATGACTGATAAAACTGATGATATATTTGATGAACTTGAAGATTACCATAAAAAGAGCAAGGAAAAGGTAGAAGAACAAGATCAAGAACAGCCTAGGAAGGTCTATAAGAAGGAAGATAAAAAAATGGATAAGGAAGGAAAGGAAGTTGTGATAAGGTTCAGGATAAAACCAATATTAATTGAAAGGATTATATATATTGCTGTCATTTTGATCCTAGCATTCTCCTTATTTTTCTTTGGATTTTTAAAACCATTGTCAAAATGCCCGTTTAGCGGTTTAGGAAGCATTGTTGGCTTGTCTGGCAGTGGTGTTGAGGGAAATGAGAGTGCGGTTATAGAAGATGCTGTTAATGAAACTGAGGACACAGAGGAAACAACAACTGAGGATACAACTACCACAACAACAACCAGCAGCAGTGGTGTTATAAAAGCTGAACTTGCTTTTACAAGCGATAATATTGGCATAAGTGGTGAGCACCCGAATGTCAAAGTAAAAAGCATCTCGTACAAGATAAGAAATAGCGGAGATGACCTTTACTCAAGGGTTGATATTTATTGGTATGACAAAGACGATGAAGCAACTATCAAAACTAAGCTTAGAGCTAGTTATAAATTGAAGGTGAGTGCAGGAAAGGTTTCTCCATTAAAAACCATAACCTCGTTTTCGGGCTCTTACCTTAGCTCAATCAATAAACAAGAAACATTTGTTTTGAAACTGTATGATGATAAAACAAACAAATTGCTAAATACGGCTACTGTTGAGTTTAATCCGCCTTAGATATCCAAACTGATTGTTGCTTTATAACCCTCATCTGTTTTCTCAAATTTATATTTGTAGTAAGTAACTGCTTTCACAACTGTTTCGCCTAATTCTGGCGTTATTGGTTCTCCGAATAATTTGGCTTTTATATGATTTTTATCGATTTCCTTTACTTCTACTTTGGAAAAAAATTTCTGTTCTGTATCAACAATGGCTATAATGCCTTGGAGCCAATTGATCATTAGGTCTTCAATATTATCCGCTTTTATCAGGTATTCCTCTGCTTTTTTTGGCTGAACTTTTTTTATATTGCAGATTACAGAAAGCAAAGCCTCGGCTGCGTTTGTAAATAGTTCTTTCAAATCCTTGCCATAAGCTTCAAATAGCACATCCGATGTCAGGTCTTCTATGAATTTGTATTTCTCCATTTTAGTAAGGCACTATTTCCGGGATTTCATCGTCTTCATCTGGTGTTTGTTTGGTCTCTTCATTTGTCTCTGAAGTTGAAGGTGTACCACCAAATAGGTTACCAAAAACATTTCCCCCAGAACCAGAGCTAGAACCAGGGCTAGATTCAGTTAATGATGATGAACTATCACCAAATATATTACCCCTGTTTGTGTAAGAAGATTCTCCAACCAAGTGCTGGAGCATTCTGATTACTTTCCTTATATCTTCATGCGAGTCCTCTTTTGTGTCTATTGTGATTTTCATGTCTTAGGTTTTTAATTTACAACTATAAATATTTTGTGGTTATAGAAACTCTGTGCTTATGTTCAAGCAGTCATAAGTGGGATACTCTTCAACCAGGGCTAATTTTAGCTGTTCATCTTTTATATTACCTAAAACCCAAGGAGCGATTAAAAGTCTTTTCCTTTTTTCATCTCTCTCTATCAATTTAGAAGGGATTTTATACTTTTTAATTAATTTTTTTCTTAATTTTTCTAAATTTTTAGTTGAATAAACAGCTCCTCTGTAAAGCAAACCTTCCTCAGTCAGTATATCATAGGGTTTGGCAATGTTCTTTGCCCTTCTTTTTATCCTATTTGCTAGTTGAACCCTATCTTTTAAGGTTGCAGTGCAATAATGCACATTTAGTTTTGGGTGTTTTTTTGATATGTGCTTTATTAGTTTTAAAGCTACTCCTTCAGAGCCTTTTACTGCATAAGACAGTTTATTTTTTACCCTATAACCTTGATTAGATAGCTTATTTACCTTATTGTCCGCCATTTCCAACTCATTTAAATTAAGAAAATCAATTTTGTTTGCAAAATAACCAATCAGTTTTTTTGTCTGCTTCTCTTTTTTTGGTATTGCCGGTATTTCTATGCCGATTCTCCAATTATAGTTTTTTACTAAGTCTATTTTACCCCATAATTGATTATTGTCTAGATCAGGATGGAACCTTATTTCATCTAAGCCTGTTCTGTATAATTTTTTCAGATTATCTTTATTTATTAAATTGAAGGATGTGTAAAGGTGTATGTGGAATTTTCTGCCAAATTTTTTTTTTAATGATTTGATATAATTTATTGCCCTCTGCAGTCTGCATAGAGAATCACCACCTGTAAAGCCTGCTCCCTGTGCGTCTATTAGTTTTGCTTCTTTTATTATATCCTTAATATTATTTGTTGGCCATTCATCCGCGTAAGTCACATCTTTCTTGTATTTTTTATCAGAGATAGGGCAGTAATAACAGCTTCTTGGGCACAAGCCAGTTAAAAACAGAACTAATTTAGAGCCTTTAACACAAAGCTGGCAACCTTTTGATAAAGTGCCTATTTTATATGAATGGTAGGGTGTTTTTTGCATTTTTATAAATGATAGGATAATGATGAAATATTTAATGATTATGATTCTACAATCCCTACCTACATTAGACTGGTTGGTGTCTTAAACAAAGAATATGAGGTATCTGATCCATTTTTCTAGTCTGGTCACCTCAACAGCAATTTAATAGCCTCATCACACCTCTGGCATGGTTCTGTAGCTTCCAGACAATCATACCTTGTTACACAGAAGTCATTTTCTTTATAACCATAATTGCCTTCTAATGAATAAGCTTCATGATGGTAATAATCCAAAAAATGAGTTATTGCTTCGTGGATTGTAACGCCTCTTATAGCGTTAATATATTTCTGGCGGTCTGGAGTCAATGCTAGTGTTATTCCACCATGAAAACTACTATTTCCCCAGTCAGCATCATCAAATCTTCTTCTTGAAACAAAGACGTAAGAACCATTGGGAAAAACTGATGAGGTATACCCAATGTTCTCTCCGTTCAGGTTAGAATTAAATCTCTGGAGTTCGGTTTGGTACTCTTTACTGTTTGGGTCAACCATTTCTATATTAAGATCTAGTGAGTAATGTTTATTAGCCCAGTCTAAACCATTTATAACTGCGTCAATGCATTTTTGGGAAATACTATTTTCTATGATAATCCGAAATCTAAAATTTTTTGGTAGTCTGTTATGTCTACTACCCCAATAGCCTATCCATTCATCATGTTCCAACTGAATTAATTTTTTTCTTCCTATCTTTTTAAGAATCGTACATCTTAGTTCAAGAAAAAAATTATCTTTACTAGTACTATTAAGAGATAAAGTCCTCAATAATTCTCTTTTATAATATGGGATTAGATCTTTATCCCCCTTAACCTCTCTCGACATCTCTTCACGATAAAATTGTAGCCTATCCATCACATAGAGAAATATCTTTTCTTTTTTAAACCTATCTAAAAAATGGTTTAATCCAGTTTTTGAAAAGTATTTAGGTTAATTAAAATAATTATAAAAACAACCTCTGGAAATTCATCCAAACATTGTTAATGACTTCCTGCAGCTCCATTCCTTTGATCTCTGCCATTTTTTTATAACTTTCTATAACAAAAGCAGGCTCGTTTCTTCTGTCCTTAAAGGGGCTTAGATAAGGAGCGTCCGTTTCGCAGAATAGCTGGTTGATATTAATTTCCTTAACCATTAGCTGGAAGTTTTGAGCTCTTACAACATTTGTTGGAATAGAAAAATGATAACCCAAGTCAGCTGCTTTTTTAACTATGTTCTTTTTTCCAGAGAAACAGTGCAAGAGAACTTTTTTTATTTTTGAAGAGTTTAACATTTCTATAACATCATCCTCTGCTTTTCTTGAATGAACTATAATTGGCTTTTTTATTTTTTCTGCAAGCCTTATTATTTTTTGAAAAACCTCTTTTTGCTCTTTTTCTTTTCCCTTAACAGTATAATCCAAACCTATTTCACCTATTGCAGTTAGTTTGTCTTTGTTTTCTTCAATAAATTTAAGCTCGTTATCAATGTCAATTGGCTTTATTTTCTCCATGGGGTAAGCCGCTTCTCTCAATCCAAGATCAACAGCATATAATGGGTAGATGCCTAAAGCGGCTTTTACAATATCATATTTTTCAGCTATTTTTAAGCTTGACACATTTGTTTTATGGTCAGAACCGTTTGTTATTATTGCTTTAACATCTGCTTTTCTTGCTCTTTCTATTACTTTACCTAAATCTTTAGTAAATTCTTCATCCGCTAGATGGGCATGCACATCTATTAACATTTTATCAATTTCTCCATTTCTTTTATGTGCAATAGGGGGCTCTTTTTATGTATTTCTAAAAATAGGTCTTTTCCTGCTTTTTTGTTTATTAAATCAAAAGATGTTTTGTCTGCTTCAACAATATTTTTGCTTAGGACCATACCTATATCTTCTAAAACAATTCCTTCCGGGTCAGAGCAGCAGTCACAGAGCTTTGTTATGTCCTGCAGGAAATTAAGATAGAATTGTTTTCTTTTGTTTTTTATAACTGCATAAGCCCCTTCTGCCAGCAAGGCATCAAACATAGCTTTTTTTGGCTTTAAAACATTATTTTTGCAATTTAGGATACAAACACCGCAACCCCAGCATTTGCTGTAGTTAAAAACGGCCTTTTTGTTTTCTAGCTTAATAGCTTCTACAGGGCAGCATTCAACACAAACACCACAGCCTTTGCACTCTCCTTTGAAAACAGGCTCTGCTAAACCATGAATATCTGCTTTTGTCTTTTTTGTAACACCGCCCATTCCTAAGTTTTTGATTGCTCCTCCAAAGCCAGAGCACATATGGCCTTTGACATGGCTTAAAACTAACAAGGCAGTTGCTTCTGCTAGGGGTTTGCAGACTTGAACATTTAGATTTTCTGTTTTAACTTCAATATAATCATCAGAGATTATAACAGGACATCCAATGTTTTTTTCATAGAAACCGTTTTTTCTTGTTGTTTCTTTATATTTTTCAACAGTGTCTCTGCCGCCTGGGTAAATTACTATAGAATCGAATAAAAAGGGCTTTAGTTTTAGTTTTTTTAAGATTGAGATTATTTTTTTAACCATATCTGCCTTTAGATGATAAGGATTTGGGGGTTCGCCCATATGCAGTTTTACAGCAACTTTGTCGCCTTCTTTAAATAGGTTTTTTAGCTGTTCCTTTAGGATATTGAATAGTTTGCCTTTCTCTTTTATATCTATAAATATCATAAGTAGTGTGAAAATGATAATATTTATAAATATTCTTTGGTTTCTTAAGCGTATGGATAGCGTTAGATGCTCTGGTGCATAAGAATTCTTTTTTAGTTTTATCCATATATTTTAAAAAACCCAAAGGTGATAAACTATGACCAAACAATCTTTAACTGGCTATGTTCCGGACAATTGCGTAAATTTAGACCATTTCCCGCACATAAAAGGCTATGATTTTAATGAAAAGTTTGATTTCAATAAGTTTTTGAAGTCTTACTCAAATACAGGATTTCAGGCTACAAATATTGGCAAGGCTGTAGAGATAATAAAGGCTATGAGGAGGGAAAAAGCCCAGGTGTTTTTAGCTTACACCTCTAATATGGTAAGTTCTGGTGTAAGGGAAGTTATCAGATATTTAGCTGAGCATAAGTTTGTTGATGTCCTTGTGACTACAGCTGGAGGCATTGAAGAGGATGTTATCAAATCCTTAAAGCCTTTTGTTTTAGGCTCTTTTGAAGCTGACGGAAGAAGCCTGTTTGAGAAAGGCATTAACAGGACAGGTAATATATTTGTTACAAATGACAGGTATACCTATTTTGAGAAGCACATGAATGGCGTTCTTGATGGGGTCTATAAAACACAGGTTAAAAGAAAGAAACCACTATGCTCATCTGAAATAATTGAGATAGTTGGAAAATCAATTAATGATAAGGGATCAATATTGTATTGGGCATGGAAAAACAAGATTCCTGTATTCTGCCCTGCCCTAACTGACGGGGCGTTTGGTGATATGATTTTTTTTATGAAGCAAAGAAAGAAGGATTTTTATGTTGATATTTCCGAGGATATGGTTAGAATTGTAAATTTAGTTTTAAATGCCAAGAAAACAGGTGTCATTATATTGGGGGGCGGTGTTGCTAAGCATTATACATTAAATGCCCAAATCTTCAGGGAAGGGTGTGATTTTGCGGTTTATGTTAACACGGCAGATGAGTTTGACGGCTCTGATTCGGGAGCAAAAACGAATGAAGCAGTAACATGGGGCAAGATAAAAGCAAATGCTCCGCAAGTCAAAGTGCATGGAGATGCTACCATGATATTCCCTTTGATAGTGGCTGGATTAGTAAATGATTTAAATAATAAGAAATAAACAAAAAGAATATAAAAAATAACATTTGCACTGTCGAGCCAAATCACTAAAGAAGCTCTATTGCGAGACTAATAGACAAGGCATAATTTATAAAAACCAAGTCATGCAAAAAGATGTAGAAATTAAACACTAGGCGATCACTCCTTCTGGCACTGTGCATATTGGTAATTTCAGGGAGATGATTACTATTGATTTTATTCATAGGGCGCTAAAAGACGCTGGAAAGAAGATGAGATTTATCTATTCCTGGGATGAAAAATTGTTACTAAAGTTAAAGATATTATTATAATTGTTAATCCAATAAGAATTCTGTTAGTTTTTATTTGAAATAAAATTTCTGGTGGAGCAATTCTTACATTAAAAAATTCTGATTTTTTGTTATCTAAATAAAATAAATTATAATTTCCTGGTGCCCTATAAAATATCTTTTTTTCTAAAGCGTACTCCTTTTTGTTCTGATCATAATTAAAATCTGATAAATAAAATGATGCTGGAATGGAACCATAAGAAATGTTTTCATAGCGTCTAGCCCCTTCCAATTTTAAAATAAAATTTTGTGATTCTAAGACCTTTTTAGTTTTATCAGAAAATGAAATCAACCTCATTTTAAGATTGATAGGATAGTGTTCACCAGCGATTAGAGTATTTTTAGCTTCCAGTGAAATATACATATTAGCTACGCCTTCATCACCAACATAGAAAAAATCACCACTTTTATAGACATAATGAAATGACAAATCTAAAATCCCAAATGTGACTAAAAATCCAAAAACGAAAACTATTATTGCTATTACTAAAAATGTCTTTGTTTTTTTCATATGAACACCTAGAAGATTGGTGTTGAAATCACAGTTCTTGTATTTTTTGTAGTTGCAGATGGTGGAGGTTACTACCACAAACCTAATTGTTTTCCAGATTCATCTTTTTCTTTTTCAACGGGTGAATAACAAGCTTTATTGGTAGGGTCATCACAACAAAATCCACTAAGGTTGCATTTTTTCTATACCAAAAAGTGTTTTTAGTTTAGAACAGGCTTCTGTATTTCCTTTTTCACATTCCTCTTTAAATCTATCTATTGTTGCTTGTTGGGTCTCGCTCCATTGAGTTTCTGCTGTTTCAACTCCTTCAACTTTTGTTCGAACATTTCCTATTTTAACGTGTGATAGCAAAGTGTCCAAAATAGTATAAACAACCCTAATATCAGACTCAAATTTGCTTCCTACTGTTCCTGTATTGCAATCTTCTAAAACATAAGTCATTTTCTCCCCGTTATACAGAATTTGATTTGGTAAAACCACACAACCACCATTCAAGAGATTAATGCTATCAACTTTTATATCATAGCCCATTCCATTTTGTATAACTACAGTAAAGATAGTTGGAGTTGTTTTATAACCAATACAAGCTAAACCAGATGGCATAATACATCTCTCAGCTAACTCTTCGATAACCTCTTCAGCTGGAATCGGTTCTACACCAGGAACTTCTTCTGCTGTTTCAGCTCTTTCAACTTTTGTAGAGATTGATCCCGTTTTAGTATGTGATAAATCAGTATCAACAATTGTGTAACTAACATCTATAGTACTAACAAATTGAGAACCAGCTGTTAGAGAACAACTTGTTTTATATGTATTTTTTGCACCATTTGCTAGGGCAATTACACCTCTAGCAGTACCACAACCTGAAATCCAAACATTAATGTTTTTAATATCATAACCCATAGCATTTTGTAATACCACCGTTATGCCACTAGTATCTGCTTTATGGTCTAAGCAAACAAGTCCAGATGGCATCGTACATGTACTTGGTAAAAATTTGTCTGGTCCAATACCTTCTTCAACAATTTCTTCTGGTATTGCTTCTTCTACTGAAGTAAATATCGCCTTTACTTCTTTTTTTTCATCTTTATCACATATTTTATTATCATTGTGATCTAAACAACAACCAGAAGCGTATCTTATATAGGGATCATTACAAACAATAGCTTTTTCAGAAATACGTGCTAAATCTTCATCACTGACTTTACTTAAATCTATATTTTCACAGCCAGCAAGTAGTAGAATAGCAATGCTAGTTAGTATCATAGAAATCATTATCTTTTTCATTTTCCACCCCGAATACTGATTGGCACAAAATACACCATCAGTTTATCCATAGAAATTAGTACTTGTTTATAAACTTTACTATCGGTAAGTAAACTATCCATTTGTATCGAAAAACTATATTAAAAGCATATGAAGTAAGTATTCTTGATGAACGGTAAGTCTATGTCTAAATGGAAGAATTTAGAGATAATTGGAAAACCCTACGCATTGGATATTTTAGAAACTATATCTAAAAGCCCAAAGAGATATTCAGATTTAAAAGAAGTGTGTCCTGTTGATAAAACAAGAACTAAAAGATTAAGGGAATTAGAACTGTTAGGACTAACAGAAACAATAAACAAAAAGATAGAAGAAAAAGATAGGACATTTATACATTATAGATTAACAAAAAGGGGTAAAAATATTGTTAGTATAGCTTTAAAGATGTTAGAGAAAGAGAACTAGCATTATTATTTTTTTTCAGTTTCTTAAACATCAATAAAAACCAAAAGATTTAAATACATACACATATATACACAGACTATGGCAACCAAAACAATATCCATAACTGAGGATGCGTATGAAAGGCTTGCAGCACTGAAAAATGAGAATGAAAGCTTCTCTGAAGTAATTGGAAGGATAACCCTCAAACCAAAGCTAAGCGATTTTCATGGGGTATTATCCAAAGAGAGCGCAGACAAGCTGGAAAAAAGCATAAAAGAGTTAAGAAAGGAACACAGTAAATCACATGAAAAAAGAGTAGAGCGCATTAGAAAAGAATTAAAATGGTCTGCTTAGACACCTCATTTCTGATAGATGTGTTGAGAGGAGAAAAAAGGGTTGAAGAAATAGAAAATAGGCTTGACAAAGGAACTGAGCCTGTAAAAGTTGCTTCTCCTGCTATAATGGAATTGATTAGAGGGGCAGTCTTAAGCAACAATCCGGAAACTGAAAAACAGAAAGTGCATCAATTGTTGTCTTATTTGATTGTTTTAAATTTAGACAAAGAAAGCGCAATTATAGCTGGCAATATTGAAGCAGAGCTGATAAAAGCAGGAGAAAAAATAGACGTAGAAGACATAATGATTGGAGCTATAGCTAAGAAGGATAATGAAACTTTACTAACAAGAAACAAAAAGCATTTTGAGAAGATTAAGGGCTTAAAGATAGAGAGTTATTAGGCAGAAAGGAAAATAATTTAAAGCAACTTCTATTACTTTTTTCCTATGAAAACCATTGAACAGATTAAATCAATGAAAAACAAGGAAAAGATAGCTGTTTTAACTTGTTATGATTATTTTACAGCTAAAATTCTTGATTCCGTTGGAATTGATATAATATTAGTAGGAGATAGCTTGGCTAATGTTGTTTTGGGTTATGAAACAACAAGAGATGTTACAATGAATGAGATGAAAATATTCACAGAAGCAGTTGCAAGAGGGGCTAAAAATAGTTTTATTGTTGGTGATATGCCTTATTTAAGCGATAGAAACAAGGAAGAGGCTGTTAAGAATGCTAAGATATTTGTCCAGTCTGGCGCAAATGCTGTTAAGATAGAAGGAAACAAGGAAGAAATAATAAAAGCAATAATTAAAGAAGGAATTCCAGTTATGGGCCATCTTGGCTTACTGCCGCAGACAGCAAAGAAGTTTGAGATGCAGGGCAAGGATAAAGAAGCAGCTGATAAGCTGGTAAAGGACGCAAAGGCTTTGGAAAGCTACGGCTGTTTTTGCATTGTTTTGGAGTGCGTTGTTCCAGAATTGGCTGAGAAGATAACTCAAAACGTTAATATTCCTACAATAGGGATTGGTTCAGGTAAAGATTGTGATGGCCAGGTTTTAGTGATTAATGATATCTTGGGCTTATGCGATAAATCTCCTAGCTTTGCAAAGAAATATACAGATTTAGGAAAAGAGATAAGAAAGGCTGTTGAAAATTACATAAATGATGTGAAAAAATAAAATGCAGCGAATAATGCTAAAAAGCAAAATCCATGGATGCACTTTAACCAAGACAGTATTGGAGTATAAAGGCTCAATCGGGATAGATGAAAACCTAATAAAAGCAGCAGATATTTTGGAGAATGAAAAGGTTCATGTTTTAAACCTGAATAATGGCGAAAGGCTGGAAACATACACAATCAAAGAAAAGGCTGGCTCTGGTGCTATTGTTTTGTATGGCCCTGCTGCCAAAAAAGGCAAGGTTGGAGATACTCTTTATATCCTTTCTTATTGTATAGTTGATGACAAAGAAGCGGGTTCTGTAAAACCAAAAATTATCAAAGTGGATAGGAATAATAGGATAGTGTAAGAAAGTTTATAAATACTCAAATATTCTTAAATAAAAAAGAGGTTCTAGATAGGTGCGTTAATATGCAATTATATATGTTAGAGATTACAACTACCCAGCAAGTAAAAGAAGCCAGGAAGGAGTAGCTAAATATTATGCTTGTCAGTTAGACATAGACATATCAATTCTGCATGAAAGTGATAAAGAACTCTTGGAATCTATTAATACAGGAAAAAGGATTGTTTGTTATAACCATACGAACAGGATGGATAGGTTTATTGCAGTAGGAGATAACAAAACAGTTATTGCATTAGGTGATAAGGGCCAGTACACACTAGCTAACTATAAAGAGAGAATGCGCATAATAAAACCATCACACTATGGGGTAGATGTTTATTTAAATGATTTAGTCAATAAAATTGAAGAAGCAAAAGGTATTAGCAGCCAAATAGATTCAACTCAAATAGAATTATCTAATGACTCAGTAATAAGAAGCATAATACAAGGAATTAGCCCAGCTATAAATATTGAACAATTAAATTTTAATATTTAAGGGATAATAAAACAAAAATTTTAGTTATCTTTAAATATTAACTTATACTTTCTATTGCTATGAAAAACATAGTTATTGGGGTAACCAGCTCTATAGCAGCATACAAGATAGTTGAGCTAGTCATAGAGCTAAAAAGGGATAATAAAGTAGCTGTTATAATGACGCAAAATGCTGCCAATATAATAAAGCCAGGAGAATTTGAAAAGTTGGGCGTTGCAGTGGCGATTAAAACTTTTAAAAAAAGTTATGATTATAAAAAATACCTGAAGCAGAAAAAGATAAGGCACATTTCTTTGGCTGACAATGCAGATATTGTTGTTATTGCGCCAGCAACAGCCAACATAATAGGAAAAATAGCTTACGGAATAGCTGATGATTTGCTAACAACAACAGTTATGGCAACTAAAGCGCCTGTTTTAATCTGCCCCAGCATGAATGTTAATATGTGGAATAATCCAATAGTCCAAAGGAACGTTAAGGCACTGCAAAAACTAGGCTATCGTTTCATAGAGCCGGAATACGGCAGATTAGCCTGCGGCTATAAGGGGGTTGGAAGGTTAGCTGATATTAAAAGGATAAAAGATGAAATTGAGAATATTTTAAGATACAAAAATTCACTGAAAGGCAAAAAGATTCTTGTAACAGCAGGGGCAACCGTTGAGGAGATAGATATGGTAAGAGTCATCACAAACAAAAGCTCCGGGAAGCAGGGGATTTATCTGGCTGAGGAAGCCTACAAAAGAGGCGCGGATGTAACTTTATTAAAAGGAAAAACAGAAATTGAAACAAATTACCCAATAAAAATAGTCAATTTCAGTTCAGCAGATAACTTATCCAGCCTATTAAACAAGGAAATTAAAAAAAATGATGTGGTAATCCACGCAGCTGCTGTTTCTGACTTCACCATTAGAAAGAAAATCAATAAAAAAATTGAATCAATAAAAAACGAATCGTTGATATTAAGATTAGAAAAATCTAAAAAAATAATAAATCGAATTAAAAAAATCAATAAAAAAATCAAGCTTGTAGGCTTTAAGGCAGAGTGTAATGTTTCTGAAAAAGAAATAATTGAGAAGGCTTATAAAAAACTGAAAGAAGCAAATTGCGATTTGATTGTTGCCAATGATGTTGGAAAGAATCCGTTTGGCTCTGAAATGAATAATGTTTTTGTTGTAAACAGGGATAAAAAAATAAAACAGTTTAAAGGAGAAAAAAGAGAGATTGCAAATAAGATTCTTGATTTGATTTAGATGTGTTGTGCCGATACCGCCCCTGCTGATGGAGCAGAATTATAGCTTATTTTTGGCTTCTCTTCTGACTCTTCCTCTATAATTTTCCAATAATACTCGATGAATTTTTTTATAATAGGGCTTTTTACGTTCAGCTTGTACATCTTAGCTTTTCCAACAAATCTTGTGAATACCACTCTTTTTTCTTTTACGAATTCTCCCCATACGTTTTTTAGTGTTGCATAGCTTACTTTGCTGTGCTTTGTTATATCCATCATTGAATAGTCATCTTCAATTGCAAATGTAACTAAAAATTCCATAATCCTATTCTTAGGAGTATTTCCTTCATATCTTATAAATGCGCTTGTCATTTTATTAGTATTAATGCGCTCTTATATTTAAATGTTACTATTTTAGCCATCATCGGCTAATATTTTAGCCTAAGATTTATAAATGGCTTCTTATTCTTATTTTTAATGGTAAAAGTTAAAAAGAGCGAGTACATAATAATATCTAAGAAGATAATTAGATTGTTATTAAGAGAGACTTGTTGGGGTAAGGGGTCTATGTACCTTGACAACATAAAAAAATCTGGTTTTAAAGATAATGAAATCCCTTTGGTTGAAGATATTATCAATGGCTTAGTAAAGCAGGGCCTTGCGATGAAGAAAAAACACAAGTATGGCTGGAAATATCATTTGAATAATGAAAAGAGAGGGAAATTATTTGGTATAGCAAAAGAAATTGGAAAAACATCCAGCTTAATTTTATTTTTAATAACCTAAAATGACAAAAGCCTTCTGCCCTGGAAATGCAAGCTGTATCTTTAGAATAGTTGAAAATAAAGACAGAACCAAAAGACACAGTTTAGGAGTTGGCTTTACAGTTGATAAAGGGGTTATTGTTAATGTTGGCAAAAGCGATAAAACAGAGGTATTTGCAAATGGCAGAAAGATAAGGTTTCCTACTGTGTTGACAGTTATAAAAGAATTAACACAAGAACCAGTCAAGGTTGAAATAAAAGACCAACTGCCTTCTGGAGCTGGCTTTGGCATAAGCGGGGCATCTGCTTTGGCAACAGCTTATGCCTTAAATAAGCTATTAAATTTAAGGAAATCAAAAAAAGAGCTGGCAATGGTTGCGCACAGAGCAGAAGTTATCAACGGAACTGGCTTGGGCGATGTTGGCGGCCAGTTTAATGGCGGATTTAATATGAAGATAAAGAAAGGAAAGCCATTGGCAGTTGTAAATTTAGGAATAAAATGTGTTGATATTTACTATAAATTTTTCAGCAAGATAGAGACAAAAAAAGTTATTAACAGCAGATGGAAGAAAAGGAGAATAAACAAGGCAGGCGATAGGGCTTTAAAAAGGATAATGACACTAAAGAACAAAACATTAGATAATATTATAAGAATCTCAAAAGACTTTGCTGTTGAAAGCGGCTTGTTAAAAGATAAAAGGGTAAAAAATTTGATAGAGGAAATAGAAAACAAGGGCGGAAATGCCTCAATGATAATGCTTGGGAATGCTGTTTTTTCAGACATGCCTTTTAAGGGTTGTAGAAAAGTAAGGGTATCCCATAACAAAGCTGACCTTATAAAATAGAAAATTAATTAAACAGGTTCATTAAAGGTAAAGAATATGATAGATGGGCTAATAAAATCGTTTATAGCTATATTTGTTGTAATGGACGCCTTAGGCAATATAGCAATCTTTTCTGCATTGAACAGCAAATTTTCCAGTAAACAAAAAATTGGGAATATAAAAAGAGCTGTGCTAATTGCATCATTGGTTTTACTGATATTTTTGTTTTTAGGCAATTATTTATTAAAATATTTTGGTATAAGCATTTATAGTTTTAAAATTGCTGGCGGGATTGTTTTAATGATAATAGGGCTACAGATAGTTCTTGGACTTAAATTTGTAAAAAGACCAGAAATGCATGAGCTTGCTATTGTGCCAATGGCAACCCCTTTAATAACTGGACCAGGTGTGATTACTACTGTTTTAATTCTGGTGGGGGTATATGGCTATTGGGTAACTTTAATAGCTTCTATTATAAATTTGCTATTAACTTATATCATTCTTCGCTATTCTGAGCCTTTGCTTAAGCTAATCGGAAAGCAGGGAGCAGATGTTGTTTCAAGAATAACCGGCTTAATTATTGTTGCAATTGCTGTTGAGTTCATAAGGCAAGGTTTTTTTAGTATTTAATTTCGTTAAATATTTAAACATTGAGAAATTCTTTTTTCATATGAAAAAAATCCCTAAATCACACCCAAGATATGAAAGCCTGATGACAAGAGAGAAGATAGTTAAAGGTGTGGAATTGGGTATTACAAGCCAACATGGTTTGATAGCTCAAGGCAGGGGGGAGGCGTTTGATTATCTGATAAAAGAAAGAACAACTGAAAAAGCCAAGAAAAAGATAAAAAAAGCTGCTAAACTGTTATTAAAAGCAAAATATCCTGTTATATCTGTTAATGGTAATGTAGCAGTTTTGGCCCCAAAAGAGGTTATTGGGTTATCAAAACTAATTCCTGCCAAATTAGAGGTTAACATATTTCATAAAAGCAAGGAGAGGGAAGAGAGAATAAAAGAGTGGCTGATTAAGTATGGCGCAAAAGAGGTTCTAATGCCAGAGAAACCTTTGATAAAATTTATAGAGCACAACAGAAGGTTCTGTAATCCAGAAGGCATAGCTAAAGCTGATGTTGTTTTTGTTCCTTTAGAAGATGGAGACAGATGCAAGGCTTTGATTAAAATGAAAAAAAAAGTGATAACTGTCGATTTAAATCCAATGTCAAGAACAGCTAAAGCTGCTACTGTAACTATTGTTGATAACATAACTAGGGCCTTGCCTTTATTGATTGAGGAAATCAAAAAATTAAAATGAAAGCTTTGACTTTAGAAGAGATAAAGGATAGGATAGGGGAAATAGAATTTGAAGAATTTGATAAGATAGTAGCTATTGGAAAAGGCGGAATAGTCCCTTCTTTATTATTAGCTAACGAGTTGAATTTAAAGATGCAGGTAATGTGGTTGAGTTTTAGGGACAAGGATAATAAGGTTGTATATGAGAAACCAAAATTAATTAAAAGATTTAATGGTATAAAAAATGAGAGGATATTACTGGTTGATGATGTTTCCAGAAGTGGAAAAACATTAGAGGAAGCAAGAAAGATATTGAATGGAAATAAGATAAAAACCCTTGTTGTTAATGGAAAAGCGGATTATTCTTTATTCAATTTTAAAGAATGCGTTAAGTTTCCCTGGGGGATGATATAAAGCAAGACTTCCCTTAAATCTTTTTTGTCTATTATAACATCCGCCACTTTCCTGAGTTCGTCGTCCTTAGCGTCAAAGGCTATGCTTAGGCCGGCTATTTTAGCTATTTCCACATCATTGTGGTGGTCACCAATATGGACACATTCCTCCAGCTTGAAACCTTCTCTTTTTGCTATCTTCCTCAATGCCTCTGCTTTCTTTATCATATCAAATTCTGTTGATTCTGCTCTTACTAATTTATTATTTTTGTCAAAATAAAGCCAGCTTAGAAAAACATCATCAAAGAAATCTTCATAATTGGGTATAAAATGCTCTAATATTATGTTTAATGAACCAGAAATAATCGCTAATTTCAAATTGTGTTTTTTTAATTCCTTTAATGTTTCTAAGGCCCCTTTCATCAGTTTTATAGTTTTCATTGCTTTAATGAATTCTCCTTTGGTTGCCCCTTTCTCAATCCACATCCCAATATCATGATTAGCCCAGTCCAAATAAGAGAATTCTCCTTTGTAATATTTGTCCCTAGCCCATATTCTTCTTTTTTTATCGGTTTCAAAATAATTATGAAATAATTCCCAGCTATACTCAATATTATCTATTAAAGTTCCATCAACATCGAAACAGACTAGCCTGTATCTCATAACCAAAAGAATCAACCATTAATATAAAAACCTTTATGTTGTTGATTTGCCCCAATAAAAAATCCTTGCCTAAAGGCGATGTATTTTTTAAGCCTCAAAATGGAGTTGTACAAGTCGGCTAAAGCCTAGATATAAAACTATTTTGAGCAATCATAAAGTTTATATATTAGAGATAAAAACTAATTGGTGGGTGATTATGATGATAGTTGGATTTAATTTTAATAAGATTGATGTTGAAAAAAAAGAGATGGTCAAAGGCAAGATCAGCATAAGCAATAATGTTTCTATAAAGAATATAGAACAAAAAGACTTGGACTTTGGCAAGGAAAAACAGAATGCCCTGAAATTCATATTTGAGTTTAATTCAAAATATGAACCAAATGTAGGGGATATTATACTAGGGGGGGATGTTCTTTTTGTTGGTGAAGCAAAGAAGACAAAGGAGATATTAGATAATTGGAAAAAAGACAAGAAGGTGCCAAAAGACGTTATGACTTCTATTTTGAATACTGTATTAACAAGATGCAATATACAGGCCCTGATATTAAGCCAAGAGGTTAACCTACCACCGCCAGTGCCATTGCCTAAGGTAAGGGTAGAAGGTGAAACTAATAAAGATTACAGTGAATAGGTATAAGATTAGCCCATTTTTTCTTATTTTAGATATTGTCTGTTACCGGCATACGTGAAAAAGTCTAGCCAAAAAAGAAATAAGATTGTGTAAGATTATCCGCGCAGCAACTTCCGAGTGCTGCGTTCGGAAATTGTTACTTCTT
>JAGVXP010000040.1 GCA_018303725.1 Candidatus Woesearchaeota archaeon
AATAAATGCGACAACTATTGGGAGCTTAATGTAACCCACACCAACCTTATAGAAGACCCCACAGCTAGAAAATTAGTTGAAAAAATAATTGCAGAAGAGGTTTTGAAGAAGGAATTAACCTTAATGGGCTATAATAAATATTTTGATTTAAAGATAGATAATTGCAATAAGGACACAAAATATGTTGTTGTTGGCAAGAGAATAGATATTGAGGAAAGTTACGACCAAACCGGTTGCAAGTGCGGGAATGGCATTTGCGGTTATGGTGAAGATGCTATAAACTGCCCAAGCGATTGCGCTATTTATTTAGAGGAAAAAAGAATTTCAATTTTACCGTGGGTTTTGGTGATGCTTCTAGTAACAGCTGCTTCGTATGTCTATTATGTATTTGGCAGATATAAACGCGATGTTTCAAAATTCAACAAGTTATTAGGGCTTGCCAATGAATATATCAAGGATGGGCTGCTTGGAAAAGCTGCTGAATATTATTCCAAGTCGAGATTATTATACATCAAATTAATCAAATCAAAAAGAAGCGTTAAAGAAAGAGAACATTTCTACAATAATATTAAGTGCATATATGATAAAGAATTAGCATCCTTATTATCAAAGTTTAATGAATTATTGGATAACCTAAACAGGTCTATTGGGAAGGAAAACACCAAACAAGCTGTTGAGCTATATTCTGAATTAAGATTAGTGTATATCAAACTAGTAAAAACACAGCCTGATGAAAAGATACAGGGTCATGTTTATGCCAAGCTGAAGAGAGCTTACCAAAGTTTGAAGGAAATTCTAAGGGTGATGCGAAATGAAAAATGAGCTAGACAAAAAACCAGAAGGAGGTGAAAACTAAAATGGTATTTATAAGGACAAAGACAATAAAAGGGCAGAAATATTACTACCTTGTGGAAAACAGAAGAGAGGACGGAAGGGTTGTGCAGAAGGTATTAAGGTATATAGGCAAGGCTGAGAACTTGTTGGGAAAAGTTTAGATAGGCACGCCAACAATGCTTCTCAGCATGTGGCTAGTTACCTTAATATTGTAAAATTTCCCTAACTCCAGCTTTTGCTTAACGCCAACAATCAAAGGGTAAGTGCCAATCTGCCTGCCGAATGTTGTTTTTCCATCATGAATTTCCATTCTCACATCTTTTAATATTGCGCCAGAAGGGACCAATTTTTTTAGCATGGGAAAATCAATGTTCTGCCTTATCTCATTTCTCCATTTCCAATAATATTTTTTGTTTTTCTTTAAAAATTTGTTACCACAATCTTTATACAAGGAAGTTCCTTCAAAAATAGTAACCTGCCTTATGTTGATCCTTCTAAATAACAGGTTTTCATTTAAAATCCTTTTTAACCAAAACATATTCCTCTCGTTCGTTTCTTTGCTTTCCCCCTTTAGCCCAAAAAGCAAATTTATTCCTGGAAGAAACTTTGGCATTCCATTATCTCCCCTTTCTTCGCCATATCTGTTTAGTATCTTAACAGCTTCATAGGCTATTTCCGGCTTGCAGTTAAGGCAGTTTTCTTTAACAACATCCTCATCAAAACTCTCAACGCCAAAAGCAGCAATATTTCCTTCTGTGCAGTATTTAACTATGGCTTTTGTTATTTTGTTGTCTTCATCATTAACTACCTTAACTGGATTTACATTATCAATATGCAGGACTTTAATTTCGGGGCAGTTCTCTCTAATTTCTTTTAGCAAATTAACAGCTTCTGGATAAGAATAAAAACAGTTTTGCTTGCCTAACCTGAAATACCTTACCCCCAGTTTATAGAATTCGGTAATCTCATCTAAAACATCATTTTTTTCTCTGAATTCCAATTCATGCTTTAATGGCTCTGTGCAAAAGCTGCATTTCCCAATATCACAGCCGTGGCCAGTTTCAATTTCAATGATTCTTAAAGAAGGTATTTGGTTTATTATTGAAGCTCCTTTGATGGAATAATCCCTTATTTCATTGTAGCTAAAATCAAATTTTTCCACTTTGTCAAAAGCATTTAAGTTGGTTTTTTCAAAGAACTTTCCTCCCTCTAATTGTGTGCCAAAAACAGCAGGGCCCGTAAGTATTTTTTCACATTTTAAGTCTGCAATTAAAGAACTGACTTCCTTTAGTGTTCCTGGAACTGCACTTAGGTATTTACCTGGTGTATGAACACCCAAAACAACAATAAGCCTTGTTGTTTCTTCCAATATTTTTTTTATGTTCCTTATACTATCAGTTAAATTATAAACCTTTATATTGGTTTTCTGAGTTTTTTTAATCTTTAAATTATAATTTTTGAATAATCTTAAATCATCAATAGTCATATAATTAACCTTGCCTAAATAGCCAGCAATATACCTGGGGTATGTGCCTAAATAAGGAGGTACTCCCAAGCCGGCTGGTTCGTCTGTGTAACAATCCAATATAGTATCCACAAAACAAAAGAATATATTTTAGTATAAAAAGCTTTTTGAATAGAAAATCTCTTCTAAACATTTATGATTACCACTTTGTTCTAATCATAAAGTTTATAAATCACAACAAAGAAACAAAAATAGCTATGAAAAACACAGCAGAAAAAACAGATAAAAATAATTACATCAGCAAATTAAAAAGATCCCTTACAAGCTTATTTTTGCCAGTTGATAAAAACAGGAAGGGAAAATGCATTAGCTGCGGGGAATGCTGCAAATTGCCAAATATCTGTCCCTTTCTTGTTTACAATAAAAAAGGAAAATCCTCTTGCTCGGTATATAAAATAAGGCCACCAAGCTGCAGAAAATACCCAAGAGCAGAATCAGAGCATATAACTAAAGAAAGCTGCGGTTATAAGTTTGTGAAGCCATAATAGTAGTTATACTCACGGACAATATAAATTGAGCATTGGTTGTCCGTTCGTAATATGTCAGAAATCGCAAGTATTTATTATCAATTGTTGCGATTTCTGAGCATGCTCAAAAACAACATAGTTGTTTTTGACAAGTAAAGGCAATAATTATGCTCAATTATTTGTTGCCTTTACTATAGAATCAGGCGCCTAATAAGAATTTATTGTTTTGGACTGAAAAACTCTTTTGCTCCCCTGGTAAGGTAAACAACAGCTGTTATAACACTTATAGCCAGGGTAAGCCAAAGGATGATTTCTTTGTATTCCAGGCTGACTATAAATGCCAATACTGTTATCACTTGTAAAAATGTTGTTAGTTTTCCTAAAAAATACACCTTCCACTCTTTCATGCGTTTGGAAAAGAGAGCCAAACCAAGTATTGAGACAAAATCTCTTGACAAAATTAAGGGTATTGCCCAGAATGGAAAAGCAAAATTTTTGGCTAATGCTATAACAGCAAGGAATATCATAAATTTATCTGCTAAAGGATCTAATGTTCTACCAAAATATGTTTCCTGCTTTGCAAAGCGGGCTATCCATCCATCTGCAAAATCTGTTACTGCAACGAACATAAAGGTAATTAACGCCAAATCCAGTTTGTCCTTTAATAAAAAAACAAAGAATACAGGGGATAAAAGGAATCTTAGTATTGTTAATGTATTTGGCACATTCAAAACAAACTTTTTCATATGAAAACACAACATTTATAATATTTAAATAGTTTTCTATTTTCATGAAATATGATTTGCATATACATACTTATAATTCGCCTTGCGCTGTTCTTAAGCCAAAAACTATACTAAAAATAGCCAAGAAAAAGGGGCTTAATGGAATTGCAGTAACTGACCATAATACAATAAAGGGCGCTTTAGAAGTGAGAAAACTAAATAAGGACAGGGATTTTGAGGTTATAACTGGCTCTGAAATAAAGACAGATAAAGGTGATTTGCTTGCTTATTATATAACCAAAGAGATAAGGTCCAGAAATTTATTGGATACTATTGATGAAATAAAAAAGCAAGGCGGCTTAATTGCTGTCCCGCACCCATTCAGGACAATGCCTTGGTTGAGATTTAGGCATAATATTAGTGAAATAGCTAAGAGGATAGACGCTATTGAGGCATTTAACTCTAGGATGCTCTTTCCCTGGGAGAATAGAAGAGCAGAGAAAATAGCTGATAATTGCGCTCTTGCAAAGATTGGCTCTTCCGATGCTCATTTTTCCTTTGACATTGGAAGGGCTTACACCTTATTTGAGGGTGATTTGAGGGATGCTATTAAAAAGAAAAAGACAAAGGCAGAAGGTTCTATCATTCTTGGATCAATAAGCGGAACTTTGGGCTTTTTTCAGAGGAGAGTTATCCATAAATTGAGAAATCTCTGACAGCAAAAGATTTATAAACTTCTCTTTTTGTGTATAATCCTAATGGCAGAAATATTGATGTATGTATTGAAGGCTTTTTATTTGATATTGCCGGCTTATTTTGCAAATATGGCTCCTGTTATTGGGAGGGGGATATTCCCACGCTTTAATATTCCTATTGATTTTAATAAGAAAATAAAAGGCAAGCCAATTTTTGGCAGGAATAAGACATTTAGAGGATTTATATTTGGGATTTTGTTTGCGGTTATTATTGCCTATATACAATACCTTCTTTTTATGTATGGGTTTTTTAGGGATATAAGCATAATTGATTATTCCAATTGGCTTGTTTTCGGGTTTTTTATTGGTTTTGGCGCTATGTTTGGCGATTTAGCCGAGAGTTTTATCAAGAGACAGCTGAATTTAAAGCCAGGGGCAAGGTTTGTTCCGTGGGATCAAATTGATTATGTTCTGGGGGCCTTGTTGTTTACTGATATAAAATTCAAGCTGGATTTGCCCCTGTTTATCTCTATAATAGTTTTGAGTTTTATGCTGCATATACTGATCAACCATATAGCCTTCTATCTAAAGATAAGAAAAGAGAAATGGTGATTATAGCAAATCTCATTAATTATTGAACATTTGTGAGATTTGCTAGAATAGTAAATTGCAAGTAAAAAGTTCCGATATTTTTGCAATTTACTATTAAATCAGGTAGAATAAGGCTAATGCAATTATTATGAACGAGATGTGGTGCAGAATATTCTTTATGGCTTGTTTTTTATTTTTAATGTTTGTTAATAAAGTTCCTGTTGGCAACCCGTAAAGGAAGATTAGGGCTGATTCAATTACAAACAGATTGATATTTTTTGAGCTTAGATAGAAGATGATGCCTAACAAAGGATATATTGTATACTTGTTTTTGATTTTATCAAAATAGAATAGTGATAAGAGGACAGCTATAACAATTATTATGGATAATATCAAACTAACCTTTTTAAAATAGAGCAAGAAAACGAGTATTAATGCCAGGATGATGTTTTGCGACAAAACAAAGTATTTTTTTCCTGGTTTTAGCTCTTCTTTTGCTGCTAATGCCAGCGAGAATCCCAAAAAAAGCGCTGAAAAAGACAATATTGACGCTAAAAAATAACTTAATAGCTCCATTTGAGTTAGTTTAATCCAAGGGTTTTTAAGTCTTTTGTTAAACCAGGCACAAAATCATAATTATCTAATTTTTCAAGCTTAACCCATTTATAGCTTTGGTTTTCATGACAAAGCTTAACATCTGTTTTATAAACTTCACAAAGATAAACTGCTATAACCCACCTTTTGCTGTTCTTTTTATCTAAAACCTCAACTATTTTTCCAGTTTTAACTATTTTTGCATCTAAGCCCGTTTCCTCTTTTATTTCCCTTAGGACTGATTCCTCTGCAGGCTCGAATTCCTTCACAAAGCCGGAGCAGAAAGACCATTTATTTGGGTAGTTATAATCATCAGGCGATTTTTGCAATATCAAAATCTCGTCTTTGTTCCTTACAATTCCTGTGACTACGAAGTGGGTTTTCATGTTAAATTGCGATAAGGTATAATCCACCCAGCATGAGTGTTATTGAGATTATTTTTATAATTATTGTTTTTTTATCAATTTTTTCTTTTAAGATTTTTGGGAAATACAAGGATATAATTATTGCTAGGATAAATATAAAAATTGTTTCAAAGCCTTCAAGCACAGTAACTAGTGAAACAGGACCCCTTTGAATTGCAAGATATACAAGGAACATGCCTGTTATACCCAGTACCTCTGCACTATAAACCAAAGCTGTTTTTTTTATATTTAAGTCATTAATGACTTTTTTTGCATGCTTTCTTGCTTTTGGGGATAGGATGAATATAAACAGGATAGGCATTAAAAATCCGGATTCCCTGTATAACATCAGTGTAGTCAAATTTATTTCTGAAATATATTTTAGAATGACATTATGGATAGCGAAGAATAACGCGGATAGCAAGACCAATATGGCTCCAAAAGTTAACTTGATTTTTTGATCTACTTTTTTGAGAGATACCAACGTAGAACCTATAAATATCAAGGCGAATGCAATATACTGCTTTATTGTTAATACTTCTTTAAGGAAGATTGTTGATAGAACTAATATAAATAAAGGGCCTGTTCCAAATAATATAAAAACCTTTGACAGCTCTTCTTTGTGGATAGCTTCTAAATAGAGGTAATAGCCAACTGTGACTATCATTCCAGATAAGACTGCAAGAAAAGCCTCTGTGCTTTTTAGCAGGACAAATGGCTCAAACAACAATAGAAGAGGTACAATCAACACTGTAGGCGCTATAAAAATTAGATAGCCCAATGAATTTTCAATGTAACTAACTCTACAGAATTTACTTATTATTGATCCTACAGACCAGATTAAGGCTGCAGCTAAAACAAAAATTACCCAGCTCATTTGAACTCATTGTGCCCCCATTGGATTAGTAAATCAATGTTTTTTAAATTAGGATAGTCGCAAGCGCCATAACAAGTTCCCAGCCAGATAACTATTTTTGCTTTTGTCTGCTTTTCAAGCTCATCAGCTATTTCCTTTGCCCTTGGCTTCAGGCCGTCTGGCAGCTGGATTAAGACCGTTTTGGCTTTTTGTTTTTTGATTTCTTTTATTGCTGTGTTTAGCTCTAGGTTGTAGGCCATAGAGAAAAAGAAAATTAGACTCTTATAAAAGATTTTTGATTTTTGATAGGCAAATTTATCCTAAAAGTCTAGTATTCCCACCATTATGTGGTGATTGTTTAGGAGGACTTGTTCCCATGCCCCTAATTACCTTATTAATATCCACTCTTAATGGATAAGGCGGGTTATCACTAACTACCTTTCTTGGGTCTACTTGAGGCCCGTATCTTGCTGCTGCTTCTTTCACTGAACTACCCTTAAGCCCATACATAGTTAAAATATGGTCTCCCCTTGAAAAATCCTCTTCAGATGGCTCTATTCCGCCATGTATCAAGACCATGAGGTAACTCACTATAACATTTTTTGCCCTGTTTATTAGGCTATCTTTTAAATCATCATCTGTTTTCTCTTTTAATTTTTCAGCGAATCTTTTACTTTCACAGTTTTTCCATGCTTCAATATACAATTCATTTTTTTTATCGCCATTAAACCTCACTCCATTTACAATTGCTTCTACACTTTTTGATAAATTGCCTTGCTTATAGTAAGCTTTGGTTAGTATAAGGTATATATCATCTTCATGTGTTGGGTATTCCTTGCTCCTAGGTATATGCTTTAGAGCATCTTCCCCATATCGTACTGCTTTAGCATACTTCTCATTTCTTAATGCGTTTAATGCTAGATTATAAAAAGCCCTTGAAGCAAAATCTGGGTCTGGGTTCGGCCCTATCTTCGGAAGAATTTCTCGTTCTAAAATATTCAATTTTTCGTGCGCATAATGAGAATCCCTTACCCTTTCGTATGTATCTTCAATGGGATTCTTAGCTTCTTGTGTTGTTAAAGGAGCTGCTGCAACAGATTTGGATTTAGTTGGTCCTGATTTTTCAGATTCTTTTTTACCGCCACAACCAGTTAGTATACTAACACCTAATAAACCTACTAAAACAGCCATTGGTATAGAAAACTTTTTATCCATTTTTCACCTCTTTTATTCTTCTTCCTCAAAAAAACCTTCATTACCACCAAGTTCCACATCAGCAAGCTCGTCATTAAACAACTCATCCAACTCAAAACCAGTTAAATCCTTTTTGTTTAGTAATTTTTGAAAGTCTGTCTTCTTTTGATTCCTTTTAATCCTTAAATCCTTTGCAAATTCCATGTCATCATCTAAAATAACCATTTTATTGAATCTCCCTGTTGTGCAGTTTTTCTAATTCATTTATCCTCGATTCTAATTCAGCTACTCTCTTCTCTGTTTCGTACTGTTTAGTATCTAAAGCTATCACCCACTCTGATACAGACCTTTTTAGCTTTTCGAAGTCCTGCAACAGTTTGCCAAATTTTATATTTTGTATAATATTCATTTTCTTTAAAAATCACCTGAACTAGTGATTTCTTTCACTACTCTGTAGTAATTAAGTTATATATAAAGCTTTCGGTTTTGAGCGAAGCGAGAAATTGAAAGCTACGAGTGAAGCAAAGCAAAACGAGTATGCTTTCGGTTTTGAGGGCGTTGATAGGTAGAGGTAAAATATTGAATAATCATACGTATTTATACGTATAAAATGTCAAAAATTTTCCACCAGTTTGTAACTGGTGGTTTAAAGTAAATGTGTTTCAACATTGGGAAAATTTTTGAGCATGCTCAAGAACCACCTTACTATCACAAATGGCAAGAAGCTAACGCTTCATTCCACCTATCTGTGATGTGTCGGAAATCGAAGATTTCTGAGCACATTCAAATGTCAAAAATGCCAAGCATTTTTGAGCACACTCAAAAATCGAGATTTTTGATGAATCAAAAGATTTTTGATGGGTGGTTAATAAACAACTCTTCTTTTCTGTAGCCTTACCCTGCAGTTTTTAGAGGGGACTAGATAAGAATAACAGTGCTTGCAAAACCTTCTTTTTAATGCCCTTGGGAGCCTGAGCTTGTATTTCATGGCTAAATTCCTAGCCTTTCTAACATAGTCATTGGCTTTTTTAGGCTCTTTTTTAAAAGCTAGTTTTGCCTTTCCAAAGAATTCCCTTATCATTGGCATTAGTTCATTTTTTTTGTATTTTTTCTTCATAACCTTAAGAAAACAAGAAACTTTAATAAATTTACTGTATTTCTTGAATAAAATGCTTAACTTTCTAAAAAAACTGTTCAAAAAAGAAGAAGCAAAAGAGGAAAAAATAAGCATTAATGAGCTGGAAAGCTGGTTTAATGGAAGGGCTAGCTCTCTCTTTAAGGAATTAGACACTAAAATAGGCCTGATAAAAGAAAAAATAAAAGAAGAAATCGAAAAAACAAAAGAAAACTTGGATATTTTAGAAAAAGCGCAGCTGCATAACCCAAAAATAAGCTTAAGAGAAAAACAGTTTATGGAAGGAAACAGGGAAGCCTATCTGAAGAAGGTTGGTATTTTTTTAAAACAAATAAATTTAGAAGGGGGTTATGAAGAATTATTGCAATTTTGCTCTAATTTTAATGATATGCTGGATTCTTTTGGAAAAAGCACCTTCAGGCCATACAAGATTCTGCAGGAATTCCTTGCTAATGAAAGCAGGGATGTTGCTATAAACATAAAAAAACTAGATAATCTTATCAAAGAATTAAAAGGAATGATAAGAGACGCAGATTTGGATTCTGTTCAGGGGCTGGGGGGGCATATAATTCAATTAAAAAATAAGATAAAACAAAAAGAAGAAAATGAGGAAATATCAAGCCAAAAGGAAAAAGAAAGGGAAGATTTAACCCATTCTGTTGATAGCATTAAGAAAGAAATCAATAATTTAGAGAATAGCTGGGAAAGCAGCAAATTAAATGAGTTAAAGGCCGAAAAGGAGATAATACTTACTAAAATAAGGGGGAATAATGGGAGATTAATCTATTCCTTTTCTGTAATTGAGAGGGCGTTAAGGAAATATTCCAGGATAGCGCTGGAAGATGAGAAATTGGTAAGCGGCTATGCTGAAAACCCGATTAAGGCTTTGTTAAGCGACAATGAATTGAAGATAATTAAAATACTGGAAGGGCTGGAAAAGAATGTTCTAAACAACCAAATTGACTTAAAGGACAAGAAAAAGGAAAAGACTTTGGAGATTATAAAAGAGCTGAACAAAGGGTTTTTTGATGGTTTTTTAAAGAAAGGAAACGAATTGGAGAATGAGCTGGATAATATTGAGGATAAAATAAAGGAGAACGAGATTGAGGAAAAATTAAAGGAAATAAAAAACAGGCTGGAGCAAAAGAATTCTGAAATGGAAAGGATTGATAAAGAGATTATAAGGTTAAAAGATGATGCTGATATAAATATGGAAGATTTAAAAAGGAAGTTGGAGGAGAAGATAAAAGATACTTTAAAGGTAAGTATAAAAATACTGTAATTTTTACGAAGAGTAACCAAAAAAATTAAATATACCTTATTAATTGCTAGATTAAGGGTGAATATGATGGGAGAAATACCAATTGTTTCCAAAAAGGATGTAAAAGGTAATGTTGTTTTAATAAGAGTTGACCATAATGTTGTTAAGAATGGTATGGTTGAAGATCCTTACAGGATAGAACGTACTAAACCTACAATAGATTTTATCATTGATAATGGTGGCTATCCTATTCTAATGACCCATATTGGAAGACCACGAGACAAAAAAGGAAATATAGCTATTAGCAATAATGAATCAGTAGACCCTATTGTTGGGTATATCAATGAAAATTGGGGATATAAGGCTAAAGTAGTTCCTGTTGATTTATCAAAAGCAACTGAAAGAGGGCTACCTAGCTTAGACGATTCTATTAATGCTGCTCTAAAAGAGCTAAAAACAGGAAAAGTACAGATACTTTACTTACCAAATATAAGGTGGTTTAGTGGGGAAGAAGAGAAAGAAGGCCAGGTACGAGATAGATTTACAGAACAATTGGCATCTATTGCTAATATCTTTGTTAATGATGCTTTTGGTAGCCCTCATCCACATGTTTCGACCTATTGGGTCACAAAAGAATTGCCAAGTTTTGCTGGATTTTTGATGAGAGATGAAATAAAGAAATTACAATATCTGTTAAATCTTCCTGGAAAAGAGCATCCTTTCCTAGCAATTGTTGCTGGAGAAAAAATTGACACGAAGATTGGCGCTCTTGAGTCTTTAAGAGATTTAGCTGACAACTTGTTAGTTGGAGGATTACCAGCAAATGCTCTTATCTGTGCTAAATATAATGTCAAAATAAATGGAATTGGAGAAACAGAAACAAGGATAGCTAAAGATTTATTAGATAAGGATAAAACTGAAAATAAACTGCTTATTCCAGATTTAGTTATGGTATCAGACATTGAATGCAACAAAGAAAAGCAAAGGCAAGAAGGGACATACAGGGAACTGGACTTATCTACAATAAAAGAGGGAAAGAATTTAGGTTATGTTTACGATGTAAGCCCTAATTATTTTAAAAAGCCAGAAGTGGTTAATGCTATTAATAGAGCTAAAACTGGTTTCATTAACGCAGTAGTTGGTTTTGATAAGGCAGGATTTAAGGAAGGAACTCTTGTATTATATCAATTACTGGATAAAAGTACAGCTCGACTTTATTTTGGCGGAGGGGATACACTTACAGCACTTAAGAAATACATACCTGACTTTTATAAAAAATTAATAGAAAACCCAGTTAAACACACCTTATTTACTGGGGGGGGAACAATACTAGATGGATTTGAAAGTCGTGGAGTTGAAAACATGAAAGTAATAAACACATTAATAGAGAATGGCGGTAAAAAACCAGCTTAATATTATTTTTCAATATTTTTCACCCACCCCTAGAATCTTAATATCTTTCTGCTAAACTTTATAAATTTTTCTGTTATTGGTTTCTTTAGTATTATTGCGTTTTCCGGACAATTTTCGATGCAGCAATAACACAGAATACATTTTGACCTGTTAAAGACAGGATAGGGCAGCATTTCGATTGCTTTTACCGGGCATACCTTAAAGCAGGTTGCGCATTTTGTGCATTTTTTTGTATTGCAATATGGCCTTGGTATGATAATCCTTCTTACAATGGCTGCTATGAAATCAGGCACTTTTCTTATTATTGTTGAAGGCTGTTCATACCTAATGGAGATATTTTTTTCTCCTATAACCTCCACATTATTATAGTCTGTAAACAACTTTCTTTTTATTGCATACCTGTTGGTGTAAATGTCCATTGGGCTAAAGCCAATAATTTTGGAAGCAACTATATCCAGAGCAACCGCATCTTTGCTTGCTAGAATAAGGCCTGTTTTTTTTGGCTTTCCAGAAGAACCGGGGCCATTCCCCTCCAGGCCTACAATCCCGTCTATTATGCTTAACTGCGGTTTAATGTTTTGGTAAATGTCAAGCAATAAATGAGAAAATTTTTCTTCGCTCATGCCAACAATATGGTAAAACTGCTTTCTTCCGCCAGGAACGCAACCAAACAGGTTTTTCACAGCTCCTGTGTATTTAGTCAAAACATGCGTCTTTAATTTAGGCACATTGACAACTAAATCAACATCAAATATCGGCTTTGCCAAATAGACTTCTTTCAGAACCTGGCCGTTTGGATTTTTTATTTTTACAGCTGTTGGCTTTTCAAAATAGATAACTTTGGCATTGTTCTTTTTTGCAACTTCCTCAATGCCGGAAATTTTAAATGCCTCTTTAGTAACACCTGCTGCTGCAACTCCAGATGAATCGCCTATTGTGATATCATTTATTTCTTTCTCTTTTAAAATTTTGCAGACAGCATCTATCACAGCCGGGTGTGTTGTTATAGCTTCTTCTGGTTTATGAGGACTGAGAACATTGGGTTTTATCAAAACTTTGGAACTCTTCCCAATCTTTAAGCCGCCAATTAAATCAATTGCTTGCTTAACAGCCTTGTACACCAGCTCTTTTTCATACGAGCTGCATTTCACTATTGATACTTTTGTTACCATATTTGATTACTCATATAACTCTTTTGGAACTTTAAAGTCTTTATCAGAAAAAACCATCTCTTCTGCCTGAGAAATTGCTTTTTTACATATATTAATCATATATTCATACTTACTCTCAACTTCCTCGCTGGCTATAGAAGAGCTGTATCTTGCTGTTTCTCTTTCATCTACATCTGATTTTTCTTCTTTAGCGCTGTAAACCATTATCCTGTCAATAAATTCATCTTCATACTCTACCAATCCGTTATCTTTGGCATACCTTAGAAAGAAAGCAGTGCATTTCTGGCTTCTGCTTTCAATACCAAATTTAGACAGAATAGCTAAAGCGCAATAGTAAAGAGTGTAAAACCATTCTTCAGGAATCTTATAGTCAAATCCTTTTTCTTTGTAGAAATCGCAAAGCTGCAAGTTCACTTTTGCTTTTGCAATATAATCTTCTGCCGCTTTATTGTCTGGCTTGCCAATAAGAAGGCCCTTATGCTTCTTGCCTTTTTTCTCGTCTCTTGCAGCAAGTACAAAACAATCCCTGACTTCCTTTTTCATTTTCTGTGTATGCTCTTGATTAGCTTAATAAACTTTTCCTGCCCAAACAAGATTATCCCCTTCTTTACAGCATCAATAAGCGCCTTGTTTGGCTTCTCAAGTTCGCCTTTAAATTCTGCAGGTGTAAGATTTAAGGCATGAATCTTTTTAACCTGTGTTTTCTGTATTTTTTGGATTGACTCTTCAATTTCCAAAAATTTATTTTTGCTTGTTACCCCTAAAATATCAATGTCATTAGCTTCTTTTGGAGAATGAATTATGCTGCCATAAATTAAGAGAAAGTCTGCTTTATCCTCAATTTCTTTAAAATTACTCAGCCATCTCTGGTTTTTTATGGCATCTTCAGTTAAAGCAAGGGATAGCATCTTCTCTACAATAGGATTCTCCCAATTCAGGCTTATGCTGCAGGCGCTTGTTTTGCCTGTGCCTATTGGAGAAAGAATGACTAGTTTCTCTGCCTCCAGTTTCTTAAGAACTTTCCATGTCCCTACCCTGCTCATGCCAACTTCTTTAGCCAAAAAGGTTATGGTTGGCTTTATTGTAAAGTCTTTTAGCAGGATTTTCAGGATTTTGGTGCTTGGCTTAACTGTTTCCATTTTGTTAATAGTTATTAACTGATAGTTAATAGTACTATTTAAATCTTTTGTTTTTGGTCGGGCAACCCCTTTCCCGTTTCCTAATTTAGTGAGAACTCAATTGTGTTTAACGTACGCGTCCGCTATTCATTTCTCCCGAATAATTGGGGTGGTTGATTTTTAGTGCAACGTTGCGAAGCAAAAGGCAAGATGTCCGAAGGACTAAGAACCATTTATAAAAAAGGAACTCAAAGTTTATTGAACTTAACTTATAGGGGACCCTTGTTAAAATCGTTTCCAGTTACGAAGTTCTGGAAACCTGCGTCCGCAGAGTTATTACTCGGGGCACTCGTCGTCCAATCAAAAGAGCGACAGCGATACGTCAAGGACAAGAATCTAGGGGCACACTCAATAGTCACTCGCTCGTTTTCTTTCGTCTATTTTCCCCTGAATTTTTTCTAATTTCTTACGTTGAGGTTCTAACATACTATTGGTTCTTTGAACAATTTGGTTGTAGTGTGATTCCGGAATAGATTTATCCATCAATGCTTTATCTAAATCAAGTAATCTCTTTTCAAGAAATTGAATAAACTCTTTTGTTTGTTCATATTCTAAATCAAGAGATTCTTCTTCTAATCGCATATCTAGCGTATAAGTAAATCCCCTATGTGCAGCTTGTTTTATATCTTTTTGGCAAATTTCTAGAATCCTACTAGATGTTCTTGGAACAATCCCGCGATGAATTGCAACACCAATATCTATTGAACATAAAATACCAGAACCTTGCCATGATGCGATGCTGCTTTTTCGTGAACGGCTTCTTTTTTTATCATGAATTATTCCAACCGAAATTAGGTTACCCAATTCACCACTACTTTTTGCGGCAGTTGTAAAATAAATCGTTATTGGTGTTCGTTCAGATTCGCTTATTCCTTTACTTTTTGTTTCCACGGATTTGTTTCTCTGTACAAACTTTTTTATAATTCTTTCTAATATGATTTTGTTATCATCTGTCAAAGTACTATCGTTTAAAATTGAAGGTCCTTCAACTACTTGGCCAATAGCAGAGACTACATAGCTAGAACTTATTTTTTTAATATCTGATGTTTGAGCTCCAAAATCACGACTTAACTGATTATACGCCTGTTTAATTATTTCTAAAAAACGCCTTGGTACACCACCTGATGCATAAGCAGCTAGGAGGATGGGTTCTTCATTTTCAAAGACTTCTAATAATCCAGAAGGTCCGCCGTTATTTAATTTAAGCCTATTCTCCATTAATTGCTTAAAAAAGGATTCAAATTCATCATTTAACTCATCAATTTCTAAATATTCTGGACTACAATCATGTCCGGGTTGAAAATTAAATTCATCACCTTTTGAAGTTGCTGGATAATATGTACTATGGGGCGGATAGACTGCAACAATAAAAGCTACATCTGGTTTACTTAAAGTTTCATTATTTGAACAAAACGCTCTTATTTGCTTACATAGCCTAAACACTTCTTTTTGCATCATTTCGTTTGATTCGGAACATTCATCTAGTAACAAATAAGTGTAATTGATATTTAGCAAATTTTTAACCAATCTTAAAAAAGATAATAATACATCAAGTCCGTATATGTCTGCAAGTTTCAAAGTAGTGTACTCTTTTATTTGCTCATCATTATTAGATTTGGAATCACCTACCGAAATAGCAAGTGGTTTTATTTCCAAAGAAGCCTTTGTATCAGAAATAGAACTTGAACTTAATCTAGTAACGATCTTGTCAGGATTATCATACAATTCACTAATTATATTATTTGCAAGATTCAAAATATAGTTTATGTTAGATTCAAAATCGTTGTTTTCATTAATTATTGAAAAAATACCTTTTATTTTTTTTAACAGTGTATCATTTTTTGTATTTTTAATTAACTCTTTGTTATTAGTTATAAACTTGCACACATCTTTAATAATTGAAGTGTATAAATAGACCCTAAAAAACTTAGGATCATTTTTTGATATTTCCGGCGCACCTGCGATTGTTACAAAAGCAGGAATAATTCTATATTTTTGGAAATCCTTTCCAATTTCATTAATAATCATTTTAAAAATATGAGTTTTACCAGTTCCCCTGATTCCTTCTAGGATATAACTATCTCCGTCTGAAGAAATAAATCTTTTAAAGTCTATTCCTAAATCTACATGGGCATTTGGAATAAATCCTGCTCCTTGAGCATCATGTTTAAATATTTTTGAG
>JAGVXP010000041.1 GCA_018303725.1 Candidatus Woesearchaeota archaeon
CAAGGCAGTTATTGATGACGGCTTTACATCCGTCATGATTGACGGAAGCCATGAGCAATTTGAAAAAAACATTGCATTGACAAAGCAGATTGTTGATTATGCGCATCCTAAAAAGGTTTCAGTTGAAGCAGAGCTTGGAAAATTAGTTGGAGAGCAGTTTGATTCCGGGGAAGGCGGAAAAGTGTCTGCATCTGCTGTTTATACTGACCCAAATGAAGCAAAAGAGTTTGTTGAAAAAACAAAATGCGATGCATTGGCTGTTGCAATTGGCACATCACATGGAGCTTACAAGTTTAAAGGCGAGCCAAAGCTTGATTTTGAAAGGCTTAAGCAGATAAGAAAGCTTGTAAAAATACCATTAGTCTTGCATGGCGCTTCTTCAGTATTGCCTGAATATGTCGGGATATGCAACAAGAATGGCGGCGATATACAAGGAAGCAAGGGCGTTCCAGAGGAGCAGATAAAAAAAGCAATTAAAATAGGAGTCCAAAAAGTCAATATTGACACTGATTTAAGAATAGCTTTAACTGCAGGCATCAGGAAAGAGCTTGCAGCAAACCCAAAAAACTTTGATCCAAGGGAATACCTTGGGCCTGCAAGGGAGCTTGTTAAAGAGGTTGTGAAAAGAAAGATAAAATTATTGGGCTGCGATAATAAGGCAGATTTATTTTTGTAAATATAGCAGGTAAAAGAAAAATAAAAAAGGCAATAAAAATGGCTTATGATTATTACCGGGCTCTCACCAAAGAAGGAAATTTGGAAAGGGGGGATTTGGTGTACACAGCAGGTAAACTATTCAACAAATATTATAGGGTAGAGCAAGCATTGTCTGAACAAGATGGGCAACGGCTGGTGTTGATGCACATACCTCATTATTTTTTGTTAATTGGGGATATAGCATTAGTCACAAATACTTTTGAAAGAAATGAAATTGGAAATTTACCTTCATTGGACAGTATATTAATACCAACTCCTGGCAAAGAGCCGCAGTTAATAAGATTTGCAAAAAAACATGGTTACAGCAGGGGCACTGAATTTGATGGTATGAGTTTATCAGAAATATCAAAGGTGAGAATATGGTTTGTAAGATAAAGGTTGGCGTTATTGGTTATGGAACAATAGGCAAAAGGGTAGCTGATGCTGTAATGCTGCAGAAGGATATGGAATTGGCAGGCATCACAGGCCACAGCTATAACTGGAGAATGGATATTGCCCATAAAAAAGGCATAAAAATATTTAATGCTGCTGAAGAAGGAAACCCTTTTGCAGAAGTTGGCATTGATGTTGTTGACGGTATACCTGAGCTGGTAAAGCAATCAGACATAATAGTTGACTGCTCGCCAAAAAAAATTGGAGCAGAGAACAAGGAAAAATATTATCTGCCGGCAAAGAGAAAGGCAATCTTACAGGGCGGTGAAAAGGACAAGTTAGTTGATACAAGCTTTGT
The DNA here is from genome assembly GCA_018303725.1 of Candidatus Woesearchaeota archaeon. Classification (GTDB taxonomy): domain Archaea; phylum Nanobdellota; class Nanobdellia; order Woesearchaeales; family JAGVXP01; genus JAGVXP01. The sequence goes on from JAGVXP010000041.1 coordinate 1,448, forward strand.
TGCGCAATGCAATTACAAGGATGCTGTTGGCAAAAATTATATCAGGGTTGTAAGCTGCAATACAACTGGCCTAGCAAGGACTTTGCATGCAATAAACCAGAAGTATGGAGTTGAGGAAGTGTATGCAACAATGATAAGAAGAGGCGCAGACCCATGGGATATAAGGCATGGCCCGATAAATGCCATTGTGCCTGTTTTAGAGCTGCCATCCCATCACGGGCCGGATGTAGCAACTGTTCTGAAAGGCATGAAAATATTCACAACAGCTGTTTCCATTTCAACTACTTTAATGCACATGCACAATGTTATTGTTGACTGTAAAAAAACTCCAACAGTAGAAGAGACAATAAAGCTTTTTGAAAACACAACAAGGGTACGGATGGTTGATAACTCATCTAAAATAAGGTCAACTGCGGAGATTATGGAATTGGCAAAGGATTTAGGTTATGCAAGAGGAGACATGCCAGAAATCTGCATATGGAAAGAAGGCATTGGCGTCCATGAAAACAAATTGTTGTATATGCAGGCAATACACCAGGAAAGCGACGTTGTCTGTGAAAATATAGATGCGATAAGGGCGGCAATGGGCTTTAAGGACGGCAAGAAGAGCATTGAGATGACGAATAGGGCTTTGGGGATTAAATAATTTCTTCTATTTCCAACTCTTTTTTTGCATTGCTCTTAGGATAGCTTTTTATTTTTTTCTTTAATAGTTTTAAGTAGTAATCCTTTTTATCTTTATCATATTTGGGGTAATGATAAATAACAACACCAGACTTCCCTATTTTTCCGTTTAATCTCTTAATTGACTCCCTTACTGTTTCATGAATTGGATAAGTGAATTTTATATCTTTTTTATTTTGAAATAATCTACAAATGCCTCTATAAAATATTTTTTTATCATTATTTTTAATTTTTTTATCACCTACTTGTCTGTTAGCCTTGCTTCGCTCGGCATTAAGATGTGTTTTTTGTATAAACCTGTATCCTAAGCAGTTTTTATTTTGAATTAATTTTTTTATCTTTAATGAATCTTTTTTATTGATTATCTCATCAGCATCAAGAATTAAAATCCATTCTTTAGTTGCCTTGCTTATTGAGAAATTCCTGGCATTTGCAAAGTTATTGTTCCATTTAAAATCATAAATTTTGCTGGTAAATTTCTTTGCTATTTTTTTTGTTTTATCCTTGCTGCCAGTGTCAACTATTACTATCTCATCTACAACATCTTTAACAGAATTTATTGCTCTTGCTAATGTCTTTTCCTCGTTTTTTGTTAATATGCAGAGGCTTATTGGCATAAGAATAAGAAATGGTTTTTGGTTTAAATTGGTTTTGGTTTTATTGATAAAATGCATAGACGTGACATACAAGAAAAATGGCCATTATTTGGTAAGAAGAAACAAACAAAAATTTTGGCATAAAAAATGGATTAGGTTTTAACTTACCCTGGTCTTATCACGTCTTGTGTTAGTATCCCATATTCTTTCTTCTTATAATGTAAAGTTGTATAGTCTATTCCTAATCTTTTTGCTGCGTTCCATAGATTCCCTCTTTCTGTATTAATAGCAAACACAATAGCCCTCTTCTCTGCTTCTTCAGTTGATCTCCTGGAGTATGCTTTAAATGGTAAGTCTCCCCTCTTAAATTGTTTAAACAAATCATCATCTTCTCTTTTTATTAATTTTTTCTCAGGTTCAAGGCATTTTATAACCTCTTCTGTGTAGATTGTACCCTTATTATTATTAAAAACAAGTTTTTGTACTGTATTCTTTAGCTGCCTTACATTTCCAGGCCAATCATACCTAAGAAGTTCATTTATCGCCTCGCTATCAACACCAACCTTCTTGTTATACCTCGTATTATACTGTTCTAAAAAATAAGTAACCATAAGGGGTATATCCTCTTTTCTTTCCCTCAATGATGGTAAATTTATGCCTATTAGGTTTATACGATGATATAAATCTTCTCTAAATTCGTTGTTTTTAACCATTTCTTCAAGATTTCCATTAGTAGTTATAATTATTCTTGCCTTAATTTTATGCTTAGTGCCACCAGAACCAACTGGAATAACTATTTTGTCCTCTATTGCTCCTAAAAGTTTTGCTTGTATTAAATAAGGTATTTTACTAACTTCGTCTATTACAACGGCTCCGTCAGGTTCAGCTCCTAACAGTATACCTGTTACTGGCTTATCAGCACCGGTAAAAGCACCTTTTTCATGACCGAACAATTCACTTTCTATAAGATTCTCAGGGAGAGCAGTCATATCTACTTTCACAAGTGGTCCACTTGTTCGATTAAAACATTGAGTATACTGATGGATAGCTCTTGCAACCAATTCTTTTCCAGTGCCGGTTTCACCTCTTACTAGAATACAATCTTGGACGGGGGAATTGGCTCCTATATTTGCTATCATTTTATAAATTTCCCTCATTCGAGTAGAAGCACCAACCATATAAAATTCATTATCCCCATTAGGCCCTCTAATAGGTAATGCCATCCTTGGATCATTTATTATATTATCATACCCCATTTGTTTTTGAGGAGAAACACTGACTATATGATTTGTACCCTCATTAGACCCTCTAGTAGATAATCCTATCGCTGAACCATCTATTGTACCATCTTGTCTTATTTTTCCTCTCATTTAACCACACCTTTTCACATACGTAAAATCGGTTTATATTTAAATCTTTTGATTTTTTTATCACTTTATAGGTATAACATAATAAGATGATTGGCATACTCTATTTTACCCATCAATTTATCTTGTATGTTTGCTTACTAAGTTGTTCCCAAATTCTGTCTCCAATATCAATGTGACAGCTTTATCCCTATTTCTTTTAATATCAAATGGGCCGTGTCCTAACAACAAAACATCAGGATTGGCAATTTTTTTCAATAAACCCCTTAACTCCTTATCGCCTGTTTTAACACTTAAGCCGAATATCGGTTTCAATGCTAAGATATGGTTTCTTATGACCTCACCCTCTGGCGGAAAATCATAATGGATTTCTATAAAAAGTTGTCCGTTTCCTTCTATAAGAAGATCATTAGCAAACAATATTTTTTTACCATCTGCCTCCATACAACCATAAACAGATCCTTGTGTTTGCCCGGGCAATTCGTAAAACTCAACTCCAAAATCATTTTTTAATTTACTGATTGGCCAGAATAGTTTTGGATTTAAAGGCAATTCATCAGCAAGATCATCAAGCACCCTTTGAGGCACTTGTCTTGTATGCCCCCAATTTAATCTTCCATCCTTAAAAACCTTAACTATGCCCTCCTCTTCCTTGCCTGTAAGAACATCAATGCAAAATTGTGATGTGTATATTCTGTTATTTTTATAAGGCCCATATCCAATCCAGTGATCTACATGATAATGGCTTACAGTAGCTGTAGGATCTTTTATACCCAAAATTTTTTTAACTAAATATCCTCTTTTACCTCTTACACCGGGGTCTATGACTAGTGCTTTTTTGCTATTCTCATCTATAATAAAGTAAGTCATATTTTGATAAGGACCTAGGTTATTAGTTTCATCCTTATCATAAACTCCTATAATACTATATTTTTCAAATTTATAAGAAACAACCCAAAACTGTTCTTTTTCTAATTCTTTCACAGCCTTGTCTATACTCATTTTTAATTAGGTTTTCATTCCATTTTAAATATCTTCTGCTCTTAAATCATAAGAAGTTACACTCCTTATCCTTACATTAACAATATCCCCCAGCTTAAAATCCCCCTTAACAATCACAGGCTTATAAGCAAAATTCCTTCCTATAAAGCTGTCATTCTTCCCTATTTCATCTATTAAAACTTCTCCTTCCCAGTCAAGCCATTTCTCATTCTGCATCCTTGCTATATTGCCAAAAATATCTGTTAAGAGCCTTGACCTGTCTTTACTAACCCCGCCAGCTATTTGCCCTTCCATATGGGCTGCTTTTGTTCCTGGCCTTGCCATAAACCTGGATATGTTTAAAACATCCGGCTTTATTTCCTTGATTAAATTTAAAGAATCCTTGAATTGCTCTTCAGTTTCTGTTGGAAAGCCGCATATTATGTCACTAGAAATTGTAATGTTGGGTATTGCTTCTCTAAACCTATTCGCTATTTTCTTAAAATCATCAACAGTATAGTTCCTATTCATTAATCTCAATATTTTGTTATTTCCACTCTGCACAGGGATATGCAGGAACTTAAATATTTTTTTATTTTTGTAGATTTCAACCAGTGGGTCTAAAATTGGCAAAACATTGCTGGGGTTCATCATCCCTATCCTTACAAAAAAATCCTTATTAATCTCTAATATATTATTCAACAACAAAGGCAGCTTATTCTCTTTATTTTCTATGCCATAAGCGGCATTATCCTGTGAGGTTATCCAGATTTCTTTACAGCCGTCATTTAAACACTTTTCAACTTCCTTGGTGATATCCTCAATTGGATAAGAAAAAAGCTCTCCTTTTATTTCCTTAACAGAGCAATAAGAGCAGTTTAATGCGCAGGAATTCAGTATAGGTACAATCCCTACTGCGGGGTTTTTTCTTATTTTTGGCAAATTTAATTTAAGCTCTTTTTCTTTGGACAAAAGCTCAATATGGTTATCATTTATTTCCTCTTCAACAACCTCTGTTATTCTCTTTATGTTATCGGTGTTGATAAAAGAAACATCATCTCTTACCTCTTTAACATTTTCAATTAACTCTTCAGTCAAACAGCCTGCAACAATCAATTTTTTAGTGCCATAATCTTCATTTATCTTTTTAATTTCCCTCAAAGCAGTATTCTCGCCTTTAACTGTGCATACATTGATTATAATAACATCAGCAGTTTCCATATCGCCAATTATTTCAAAATCCCATTTAGCTAAAATGCCTTTCATCTGCTCTGTTTCGGAAAAATTCACAGAGCAGCCGTGGGTCTGGAAAAATACTTTTGTCATAAGAGAAAAGAATTAAAAGCCATTTAAAAACTTATACCCTCATTACAACCACTTTTGCTATCTTGTCGCTCTTCTTAACTACCACACTATCCCCCTCATCTATGGTTACTGTTTTCATGTCGTTATCAGCAGAAACAACAGCTTCGTGCCTTGTTACCTTCAACTTAATGACAGGATCAGCTAAAATCAAGGGCTTTCTTTTTACTGTAATATTATTAAAAGCAACTCCTACACCCCTATTAAAGGTTTTTCTGGTTATAGAATAAAAATAACCAGAAGAGCCAAATACAGTGGAAACTACAATCCCGTCGCCTATCAGCTCTTTATCAACCTTTTTGCCGTTAACATCCAAAACAAACCTTAACCCATAATATGGCTCTTTATTCCTTATAACTATATCATTAATTGCCGTTTTCCTTATTGTTTTGCCCTTTTTATTAATTACCGCTTCTATCTTGCCAAATTTCTTAATCTCAAATTGTTTTTTTTCTATTTTTTTAAAAATCTTCTTCAATTTGTCCTCTCCATACCCGCATTTTGTGCATATGCTGGTGTTCCTTACAGCCAATTTTGGAACAGAGGGAAACTTTCTTTCTGATATAAGAAAAGAGCCATCCCCCCCAAGCGAGATAACAATATCTGGATTTTTTTCAACGACCTTGTAGCCTAACCCCCCTACCCTTTCTTTTAGTTTACTAACGTCAACGCCATCCTTACCCACAACACATACCCTCATTTTAAATATCCCTTTAGCCTTTCTATGGCCTTTGCCGGATCCTTGTTTTTCATTATAAAAGAGCCGACAACAAACATATTGGCTCCCGCCTTTAAAACATCTCCGATTGTGTCTGGATTTATGCTTCCATCAACTTCTATGTTTAGGTCAGGCCTTAATTTTCTTATTTCCCTTATCTTTTTTAAAGCAGATGGAACAAACTTGCTGCCATAAAAGCCAGGGTCAACGGTCATAACCAAAACTTGGTCTAATTCACCCAAAAAATTTTTTATCTCATCTACTTTTGTGTCCGGATTTATTGAAAATGCAATTTTTTTGCCTTTACTCTTGGCATCATTAATTAGCTCCTTAGGATTTGAACAAGACTCTATATGGGCGATTATTGTGTCAACCTTACTGTAATTTTTTTCTATCCATTTTTTGGGATCACTAACCATTAAATGTGCTTCAAACCTGCAGTCAGTCTTGGGCAATTTAAAATCAAAATTAATGGACTCGTTTGGAACAAATTTCCCGTCCATAACATCCAGCTGCAATATCCCAGCAAAATCCTTCACTTTGTTTATCTTCTCATACAGCTCTTGCTGGTTTTTTACAATAATTGCGGGTATTATCTCTTTTTTCACTTTTCTAGCTTCCTTATCTTGTTTATTCTTCTCTTATGTCTTTCCTTGCCGCTAAAAGGAGTATTTAACCAAATTGAAGTTATCTTTTTTGTTTTCTCAAACGGAAAAATCCTTCCTCTTAAGCCCAACACATTTGCATCATTGTGTAATCTGGATATCTTTGCAGAATAGCTGTCATAAGCAGCAACAGCCCTGATTCCTTTTATTTTATTGGCTGCTATCACCATCCCTGTACCAGAGCCACAAACCAAAATGCCCCTGCTGTTCTTGTCTTTGGCAACCTTCTTACCAACCTTGATGGCATAATCGGGATAATCCACAGAAGTCCCAGAATAAGTTCCAAGGTCCTCAAATTTTATTTTTTTGCTGTTCAGATATCTCTTTAGCTTCTCTTTTGTCCTAAATCCTGCGTGGTCTGAGCCAATATAAACCTTCATTATATCACCTAAGTTAGGATACAACAGAGCAGTATTTATAAATTTTTTCTTTGAGAAGAAGCTCAATCTATAACAAAACCACATTTCTTACAATAAAGCTCATCATCCTTTCTGATAATATCTTTTGACCCGCATTCGGGGCATTTCTTTGTTCCTACGCCCTCAATCTCCTGCAATGATTTTTCAGCCATTTTAACTGCTCCCCCTTGCTACCTCATAATTGCATTTATCGCATTTAAGTATTTTATACTCGCTACCGCCTACTGCTTTTGTCTCTTTTAAGATGAGGTTTCCATTATTGCACAATTCGCATTTACCAAAGCTTTTTTCCAACTTACCCCACCAACACAGTATAAATATCTATTTTTATTTATAAATCTATTGTATTTTAGGGCTTTGGTGAAAATCTCATAGAAAAATTAATAACCCCCCAAGAGCCGTAAGGCTCTATGAGGGGTGGTTGGAGCATACCCAACCATGAAAAAGAAAAG
>JAGVXP010000042.1 GCA_018303725.1 Candidatus Woesearchaeota archaeon
TGTCTATTTTTATTTTGCTGATATTAAATTTTATTATGTTCATAAAAAGGGGAAGTGAGCCAGTATTTAAATTTTTATTGAAAATAAGAGATGTCAAGATGGGATAAGATTTCTTAAATAATAGTGTTGCTTTCATATCATATGAGGTGAAAGCAAATGGAAACAAAATTTTTTGTAGCACTTGATGTGCACGTAGAATCTACGGAATATGTTGTAAGGACTTGGCGAGGGGATGTAGTGCTTGAAGGCTCATGTGCGACTTCATACCCGGATTTAAAATCAATTCTTGAGCCTTACATGCATTCCTGTGTTGTAGGAATAGAAGCTTCAACTTGCTTCTATCCCCTACGAGCAGGTTTTATGCATGATAATATTACAGTAAAAGTTGCCAATGTATTGCAAATAAGGCAGTTAATCGCGAAAACCGATAAGCTTGATGCAAGGAGGTTAAGTGACATGCTTAGGCTTGGGACTTTCCCAGAGAGCTTCATCCCTCCAAAAGAAATACAAGAGCTAAGGGAATTAGTTGCTATCAGGCACTCCTTTTTACAGGAGTCAAACAAGGTCGAAAGCAAGATATGGGCAAGCCTGGCTAGAGATGGAATCAAAATACCCACAAGAAGCTTATTTACCAAAGAAGGATTTAAGCATGTAAATGCTATCTCTTCCTCAAAAAGGGGTTCATGGAACTTAAAATGCTTGGTTTCTCATTATGAGTATTTAACCAATCAGCTAGAAAACACAACTCAAGCTCTTACCAAAAAAGTAGAGCAATATTTTCCAAAGGAATTTGAGAAGCTGCAGGAGATAGACGGAATTGGGAAAATAATTGCTTCTTACGTAATAGCAGAGGTTTGCCCAATATCCAGGTTTTCAAGTGAGAAAAAGCTAAGGAGATATGCTGGTGTGATCCCCTGCCTAAGAGAGTCTGCGGGCAAGCCGCACGGAAGCCTGCTTCCAAAAGCATCAAGCAGGGCATTACTGCGGTGGGCTTTGGTTATGGCAGCACACGCATCAAAAAGAAAGAAAGGCTCAAGGCTTCAGGCATATTACAACTCAAAGAAAAAAGCAGCTAAGCAAAAGAAGATAATGTCAGTTGCTAGATGCATCTCTGATTTAGTGTACAAAAAACTCAATGAATAGATGCTTATGTGATAAAAACATAGGTGGTGAGTCAGTTGCCCTTGTGGTTTGTGGGCTTAGCACCCTTTGTCAAGAGTGGGCAACTAGTGACTTACCAGCATGGGCTAACCTCTCTAAAAGAGAGGCCTTGTACCCTAATAGAAGAGTGTCGTCAACGACCCACCACCGTTATGTTTATATATATGAGGTGATATTTAAAATGTGAGGGCAACACAAGTTGGAGAAGACTGATTGTCTTTTTCAACTTAATTATATTTAAGAAATCTTATAGAAGAACCACCAATCAGAGATGGGTGGAATGCTACGGTCATTTACCGCATCTGGGTGGTTCTTGAGCATGCTCAAAAATTTTCAACAATGTGCTAGTACATTGGCTTTCTAGCCACCAGTCAGAGACTGGTGGAAAATTTTTGACATTTTATATTCAATTCCATTTGAAGTTATAGCTATTAATTTAAACCCTTACTGTGTGTTTTATAGTAAAAACCGAAAACTATTTAAATACTGATTATTAATATTAAAAGAAATAAATAGAATAATAATATTATTAATATTAATAATATGGATAAGCCAAAATTTATAGGAAAAGCAAAGATAAGCAGGCAAGGGCAGCTAACTCTGCCGTTTGAGGCAAGGCAAGACCTAGATATAAAGCTTGATTCTGAGGTTTATTGGTATGAGATTGATGATTGCCTGATTGTTACCAAGGAATTGGTTAACCAAAAAGACTTAATGAAAATGGTTTTGAACAATAAAAAGAGAGGCTGAGATGGGATTTGAAAATTTAGCTGGGCTGTGGGCATTATCGGCTTTAGTGCCATTCATAATAATATATTTGATAAGGCCTAAGCCTGTTGAAAAAGTAATCCCCTCTTTAATGTTTGTAATGCAGGAGAGAAAAACCTCCAGAGAGGCCTCATTCTTGAGGAAGCTATTGGAGAATTTATTGTTTATTTTGCAGCTATTGGCATTAGCTGGTTTTGCATTTGCAATATCATCTCCTTTTATAAAAATACCTTATAGTGTTGCATCTGAAAACACAGTTATTGTTTTGGATGTAAGCGCATCAATGCAGGCTAAAGATGGCGTTGCAATAAGATTTGACAAAGCACTATCAACAGCAAAGGCAAATTTAGACGGAAGGATAAGCATTATCCTGGCTGAAAACAACCCGCTGGTAATTTTAGACAATGGCAAAAAAGACGAAGCATTAAGCATATTGGGCAAGATAAGCCCAAAATCAACTAGCACAAATTTGGGTGATGCCTTATTAACGGCAGAAGATTTGTTAGGGAATAAGAAAGGGAGGGTTATAGTGATAAGTGACTTCATAACAACAGAAGGGCCCGATATTATGGTAGCTAAAAGCGCTTTAATCTCAAAGGGGAATGTTGTTGATTTTTTTGATGTTGGAAGCAAAGCGGAAAATGTTGGCATAGTGGAGTTAGATGCCGGCAAACATGAAACAATTGTGGGGATAAGGAATTATAACAAAGAAGAGGAAGCATTTAATGTAAAATTAATAAAAGGCAATGATAAGATAAGCGAACAGCAAATAAGGATAGAGGCTGATTCAAAGGAAAAATTGACTTTTGAAACGCCAACAGAGCTAAGCAGGATAGAGCTGGATGTCAAGGATGATCTTGCTGTTGATAATGTGGCTTATTTAAGCGCTCCATCAAAAAAGAAGATAAGGGTTCTTTTTATAACCAATGAAAAAACCAACAGCATAAAAGCTGCATTAGAAGCATCACCAGATGTTGAATTGGAGGTAAGAAACCCCCCGGTAACAAATGCTTATAATATAGACCATGATGTTGTTGTCTTAAGCGACATAAGCAAGGACCTCTTTGTAAAGGCAGATTTCATTGACCTAAAAAGCTATGTTGAGAAGGGGGGCAATCTGATAATAGCTGCCCAGGATGGTTTAGACAAGATAGACTCGAATGAGTTAAGGGACTTATTGCCAGTTGCATTAGCAGGCAGGATCGATGAAAGGACAACTGTTTGCGCAGATGTGATAAATGAATTCACAAAACAATTTGAAGAGGAAAAATGTTTTGCCGTTGTTTCTGGCTACTTAAAAACATCATCAAAAGAAGGAACATTTGCAATTGCTTCAACAAAAGGCAACAGCACCATAATTGTTTTAAAAGAGAGGGGCATTGGAAGGGTTATTTATTATGGCATCATAGACGGCTTAAGCGATTTTAAGACCTTAACCTCTTATCCAATTTTCTGGAGCAAGTTATTAAACTTTTTAGTCCAGACAGAGGATATAAATGATTATAACTTCAGGACGGGCGACATTTTAGCAGTAAAGGAACAAACTGTAAAGACGCCTTCTGCTGATATAGAAACATCAAAAATAATCTTGGATGAAGCCGGCGTTTATGAGCTGGAAGATAAAAAAATAGCTGTTAACCTGATAAATGAAGGCGAGTCTAATATAGCCGGTGAGGAAAAAGAGCTAAAATTATCAAAAGAAAGCCTGGGCTTGGGGAAGATTGAGGAAAAGAGAAATTTCAATTTTGAAATCCCTTTGCTTGTTTTGGTGTTTTTGATAGTTATTTTCGAGTTGTTTTATATCAAGATTAGAGGTGATTTATAATCATAATCCCTGATTTAAGCCTAAAATTTTGTTTTTCAAAGTACTGTTTGAACTATCCTTATATGATGGCATTATTCCTGCTGATTATACTGGTAATGGCCCTTACAATGTTCAGAGATTTTATTAAGTTTAAAACAAAAAAAGAGCAGGAGGTTTACAGCAAAGAGAAAAGAAAAATTAGGGTATTCATGCTTATTTCAAGGGCAGCGATATTTTTGCTGGTGACGGTTGCAATTGCATCCCCTTTTAGAGTGGAGCATAAAACGGTTCCTGGCGATAGCACACTAAAGATTTTAGCTGATAATTCAACTTCCTTTGATGTTTTTGAAAGGGGAATTGCTGCTGACCTAAAAGATAAGTTGGAGGGAAGCCTTCCTGTAACATTAAATTATATAGCATCTGGCGAAAGATCAAACATAGGGGATGGCATATTAACAAATATAGAGGGAGATGATAATATACTAATAGTCAGCGATGGAAATAATAATTATGGAAGGGATTTAGGCGATATTATTATGTTTGCTTCAATGCTTAATTCAACGATAAACATGGTAGATATTGAGCCGGTTAGGGGGGATGTTGGGATAAAAATTAAAGGCCCGAAAGAGGTTATATTGGGAACAGAAAACATGTATGATGCTGAGATAAATATTGCCGGCCCTATCTCTTCCTATAAAACAGAGGTGACTGTTAATGATGTGCCTGTAGAGCTGGGTGTTGACAATAAGTTTGCATACACTTTTACAGAAGAAGGCTATTACGAGATTGTCGGCGAACTAAAGGGGATAGCAGGAGATGATTATTTCCCCCAAAACAATGTTTTTTACAAAACTGTAAGGGTTGTCCCAAGACCTAAGCTATTATTTGTTTCAGAGCAGCCGTCACAGCTTTTAAGGGCTTTAGTTGAGGTATATGATGTAACGCTTCTTGATTTCATAGCTGAAGATATAAATGAGTACAGCGCTATTGTTATAAATGACATTGGAGCGGAGAAATTAAAAGACAGCGTTGACAGATTGACAGATTATGTTGGAGAGAGGGGGAATGGGTTGTTTGTCGTAGGTGGAAAAAATTCTTATGACAAGGGATCTTACAAAAATTCATTATTTGAAACATTGCTGCCAGTGCAGGTTGGAACAGGGGAAAAGGGCAAGGAAAGCGATATCAACATAGTGTTGATACTGGACATTTCAGGAACTTCCGGCTTATCTTTTGGCAGCGGAAGCGTAAATTCAAAGCTGGATGTTGAAAAGGCAATTGCATTAAACATACTGAGCGATTTTAGGCCAGATGACCAGGTAGCTGTCATAGCATTTAATGATGCCAATTACATGGTTTCACAACTGTCAATATTAAGCGAAAAGGAGGATTTAGTTGGAAAAATAAAAAGGCTGCAGTCAGGAGGAGGAACAATTATTTTCAAAGCGCTGAAAAGAGCGGAATGGATTTTAGAGAGGGCATCTGGAAGCAAGAATATTGTTGTCATCAGCGACGGCATTGATGCTGTCCCTACCATTGCACTGGAGAGCGCAAAAGAAGCGTCAACAAAAGGGATTAGGATTTATACAGTCGGTGTCGGAGCAGGAACAAACAGCCAATTTTTAAGGAGCATGGCGCAAAATGGGAATGGAATTTATTTTGAGCCCAGCGAAAGCCAGAATTTAAAATTAGTTTTTACAGCACCTGAAGAGCCAAAAAAGGATGAGGAGGGTACAATGAGCCTTGTTTTACTGGATACAAACCACTGGATAACAAGGAATTTAGAAGGCATAAGAGCTAAGCTAACGGGCTATAATGCTGTTGTACCAAAAAGCGCTGCAAAGGACCTTGTTGTCACAAGCGGCGGAAGGCCAATAATAACTGTATGGCGCTTTGGCTTAGGCAGGGTTGTCTCTTTAAGCACGGATGATGGAAGCAAATGGGCCGGCGAGATGCTAAGCAAGCAAAATTCCAAATTAATCACAAGGGCAATGAACTGGGCAATAGGCGATTTAAAGAGGAACAAGGCCTATGATGTAAGCATTGATGACACTACACTAGGAAAACCAACAAGGGTGGATGTTGTCTCAGATAAAATGCCGGAATATGAGGGATTATTCTTTTCAAAGGCTGATGTGAATTTTTATAGCGCTGAATATGCGCCAAAAGAAACCGGCTTTAAAGAGATTTTGGGGGCAAAGTTTGCTACAAATTATAATGATGAGTATGAAAAGATTGGCGTCAACCAAAAGTTAAAAGAGCTTGTCACAGTCAGCGGCGGGATTATATTTGACCCTGCTGATATCCAGAATATTGTAGAATCAATAAGAACAATGTCAAAAAGGACAAAGGTGAACACTGTCAATTACAGGTGGCCTTTTGCTTTGGCTGCCTTGATTTTGCTGTTAGCGGAAATAGTTATAAGAAGGCTGGATGAAAATAAAAATATATTTAAATAAAAATTAAGGAGTAAAATTAGGTGATGCAAAATGGCTTTCATGAAAAAAGATATAAATTTTGGTTTGTTTATGATAATAGTAGCTACATTGATAGCTTTTGCTGGTTTCAGCACCTATTACCAGTCAACGTTTTTGAATCTGTCGGAAAATTATGAAACAAAGATCGGAGAGATAACAGAATTATCTGAAACCCTGGAGGTTGAAAAAACCAAGCTGAACCAAACAAGCTACCAGCTGGAAATAAAAAAACAGAGGGAAGAGGATTTAAGCGGCAAATATGAAGCGCTAAAAGAGGATAGGGACAAATTGCATAGTGATTTAACAAGAACAAAAAGCGATTTGGCTGACGCAAAAGCAAGGCTGACATCAGCTGAGCTGCAATTATCACAAGCGCAATCGCAGCTCAGCGCTGCGCAGGCACAGGTAAGCTCCCTAAAGAGCGATGTAAGCGGTTTGGAGGAAAAGGTAGACTGCCTGGAAGCCAAAGTGGATGCTGATGAAAACAGCTGCTGAAAACAGAAGATGAAACAATTTAAAAATTTGATAAAAGAGATGAACTCTGTATTAAACAGGATTATAGTTTTTGACAGGATAGTGAATGCAATCATTATCTTCTTAGTTACATATCTTGTCCTTGGATTGATTAATTTCTATCCTGTCTTGCTTTCATTATTCCCCGCTATAATCTATGTTGGTTATTCATATTACACAAACAAGAAAATGAATAAGGCAAAGGTTGTTGAGGAGAAATATGAAGCTTTAAATGAAAAATTAAGAACAGCACAAGATAATGTGGATATGGAAAACCCCATTGTTGATGAACTGCAGAGGGAAGTGACAGAAGGAATGAAAAATGTCAAGGCCAGCTCTTTTTTCAACATCAAAAAAACATCTTATAAGATATTTGCCTGCTTGATTTTGGGATTTTTGATAATATTGCTGACTACATTGAATGTTAAGTTTATGGATTTTAGCATTATATTCGATAAAGCAACAGATTATATACTGGGAAAAGAGATAGGCATTGAAGGGGACAGTGATATACCATCAGCAGGCATAGCCAGCAGCGAGGATATATACGGCGAGGAGTCTATAGCTGTTTTGGGCAATGAGGAGGTTAATATAGAGATAAAACCTGTTAGTTTTGAGCTGACAGGCTATAGCGAAGAGGAAGCAGAGGACAAGGAATTTGAAGAGACATTCCCCGAAGAGGTTTTTGCTGAATCATCTGAGGGGTTTGGAGAAAGCTTCAGCATCGAAGACCAGGAATTGGTCAAAAATTATTTTAAAAAATTAGCTGGAGGATAAAGGGATAAGCATAAGAATGATAAAAATTAGCAGGATATTGATGATATAAAAAATAATAAAAAATAAAACAAATAAAACAAATAAAAACAATTGATAAAAGGTGATATGAATGAGAAACTATAAACAAGTTTTTGAAACTTTACATAAGGAAGTTGGTAAGGCAATAGTCGGCCAAAAAGAGCTTATAGAGCAGATAATGATTGCTATTTTATGCGATGGCAATGCACTCTTGGAGGGCTATCCCGGCTTGGCTAAGACATTGGCTGTAAAAACATTATCGCAGATAATGGACCTAAAGTTTTCAAGGATACAAAACACGCCGGATTTAATGCCATCTGACATTACAGGAACCTATATTATAGAAGAAACGGCAGGCAAAAGGAATTTTAAATTCCAGCCAGGCCCTGTGTTTGCCAATATAGTATTAGCAGATGAAATCAACAGGGCAACGCCAAAGACGCAATCAGCTTTACTGGAAGCAATGCAGGAAAAGCAGGTTACTGTTGGCAATTCCACCTTTAAATTAGATTTGCCGTTTTTTGTTTTGGCAACACAAAACCCTATAGAGCAAGAGGGGACCTATCCTTTGCCTGAAGCGCAGGCAGACAGGTTTCTGTTAAAGATAAAAGTCGGCTATCCAAATGAAAGCGAGGAAAAAGAGATAGTTGATATGTATGCTTTCAATAGAGACGAGCCAAGGCTGAAGGTTTTGCTGAATAAAAACCACCTGCTTAGCCTGCAGACATTGACAAGGCAGGTTCCAATTGCCAATGATATAAAGCAGAGGGCAATAAGGATTGTTTTAGCGACAAGGGAGTCAAAGGATATTATCCAGTACGGCGCTTCGCCAAGGGCATCTATTGGCTTGGTTTTGGCATCCAAAGCAAAGGCTTTGATAAACGGAAGAAACCATGTAAGCATGGATGATGTAAATACAATGGCTTACCCTGTTTTAAGGCACAGGATAATATTGAATTTTGAGGCTGAGAGGAAAGGGATCAACCAGGATGCTGCTATAAAAGAGGTAATTTCAAAAGTGAGATAGGAAGAAAAGGTTATAAAAGCACAATATTGGTATAATGACCTCCTCTTGGGACTAAAGTCCCAAGTATCCCGTTTCGGGAATATCAACAAGCTAAACCGTGATGCTTAGCTTGATTCAAAATGTATTGCTCAG
>JAGVXP010000043.1 GCA_018303725.1 Candidatus Woesearchaeota archaeon
ACAAAGCAGTGCCGGTTGCATTCCTCCTGATAACAGCAGAGCTGAAGTTGATTTTAGAGGCATCAACAGCAAAAACCTCTGTCCAGTTGTAAGGCCCGGTTATATTATTAGGGACATCATCTATATTGATAAATTCAGTTATGTTGGAAGAGATATTAACATCATCTACCTCAATTTCATCCACAGGCATATCCTTTAAATTTATTTTTATTTTATAATTGTCTTTTCTAATCTTTAGATTATGCCTTTTTTTGTCCTTGCTTTCCTCCTCCAATATGTCTGTCAATGGGTCAATGAACTGGAGCGTTGAGTTTATTTCACTGCCGGAAGCGTCTTTAATTGCTACATCAAAGGTTACATTGAGCTCTTCTGTTGCATTTTCAGAAATATTTCCAGTTGGATCCCCTTCAGCAAAACCAGGATCATCTGGTGTTATAGTTGCATTATATTCCTCGCCTACAACCAAATCAGCTATCTTAACCCAAGAACCAGCACATTCCTCACCAGAAAAAACCCATTCCTTGCATTTATACAAAGCAGAAGCGCTGGCAATTCCAGTTAGAGTTGCGCTGCTGAAGTTCAGCTTTGATGGATCAAGAGCAAACACCTTAGAAACATTAACATCAGTTATATTCGCCTTGGAACTATCGCTGACATTATCAATTCCTATATTGCCAGCCAATGTTTTTGTTATATTAACGCCCTCAAACCTTACCTTCTCAATAACCTTATTGCCCGGCACAACCTCAATTGTGTACAAACCCGGCTCTACCTTATTGCCCTCCACTAAGCTGCCATTAGAAGAATAAATGTCAAGGACAGCAGAGATGGATCCAGAGCTATCCTCAACATTTAAATTTATATTAACCTCTTTGATTTCTTCAAGAATATTATAGCTGATATTGTCCAGCTTTAAGACGCCATTCTCAACCTCAACAACTAATTCATAAAATATCTCATTATAGCCGCTCAAGCCGCTGCAGGTTTCAACGCATTCATCATTAAAATAGCCATAAGCATGGTAATAATTGGCATCTAAAGAGCTTAGATTGCTAATAACAATATCCGCATAAATATTTTCTGGCTCCAAGGAAACATTATAAAAAACAATCTGGGCGCTAATTAAATTCTCCAAGCCAGCATTATACCTGCCAAATGTGCTAACAAAAAAATCATTCCAACTAGAAGCAGAAGGCAAAACTCCAACAAAAGAACAACAATCGCTATTGCCATAACAAACAGTGGTGCTCTCATAACTATCCAGGTTATAAGTCACCCACTTAGTGCAGAGCTTAGTTTCATCAGCATCAAAATTAAAATCACTATTGGCAACTGTAAAATCAATTGCGCCGGCTGTGCTCTCAACACCATCATCATCAGGATTAAATAAGGTGCCAGAATTATATTCTAGCTCAATAGATATATTCCTCTGGGCGGCAGGAAGGGATAGCTGGATGGATTCATTAGTTTCATTAGCCGTTGATTGATCAGTCTCGTTAATTGTTTCATTAGCAGGGGAGGCAGTTTGGTTGGTTTCATCTGCCTGGTTTGTTCCATCATCAGTTGTTTCATTATCATCTGTCTCATTTGTTTTGTTCAATCCTTTGGCCTGGCCTTTTCCCTGGCCTCCGGCAACAGCGCCAGTAACGCTGGTTAAGCCGCTTGCCTGCTCAGAATCAAATACCAGCTTTAACTGATTGCCTTTCTTCAGATAAACCTTTGCAGTTGCATTGCTGCTCAAGGAACCGCTTAACTTAACTGATTTTAAATCGCCCGCATTCCCTAAAAACCAATTATAGCTGCTATTAGCGCTGAACTCCAAGCCCAACTGATCAGCATAACTTCTCTCCTCATGGACTGCAACGAAGCCGGTTATGCCCCCATACCTAAAAAACAAAGCGCCCAAAACTATTAAAATAAACAAGGCAGCAAATGGAAAAATCCTGGAAGGATCAAACCTTACCTTTAAGCTGTGAAATGCATTGGCTTCCTTTAATTTTTCATATACACCCTTAACCTCATTCTCCAAAAAAACAATGCCATGGATATTGCCGAACTTCTTCAGCTCCTCAGAAAGAGTTTTTAATCTTAAATAGAGCCTTACAGCTTCTAAATGCTTATTCTCCACTAACTTTTCCTCAATATCAGTTAGTGTCTTCCCAAATTCTTTGTACTTTTTTTCTTTCTCCTTTGGCTCTAAAAACAAAAAAACCCCTCTTTGCTGCTAACTCACCCCTCAACTAACATCTCTATTCTAGTGAAAGGAATATTCCATAGCCCAAAAAATTCTTGAAAATCCTTGTCAAACTTAACAGGAACCAGGAGAACGCCAATGCCAAAATGAACAGCGCTATAGATTTTCAACAAGCCGCTCTTTCCATCCCTGCCGTTCAAAGCATAAAAAAACCTTATTTTGTCTTTTTTAAGCAGCCTGTCAGTGGAATAATTGAACATTACAACAGCTCTGGCGCTGCCTAAACTAGATAGGTTAATCTGCTCTGGATCCATGTTAACTAATTTAACAGTTACCCTTTATAAATCTTTTGGTGTTAAGCAGGTTAACTATAAAGTCAAAAGGTCTGTATAGTGGTATACTATACAATGTATAGTATGATTGAAATACAGAAAAAGTGCTTGAATGCGAAAACTCTGCTGAAGTTTATGCGAGTGAGTATAGATGGAATAGCATCTTAAGGAAAGAAAAATTTAAGATAGTTCTCCTAGTCAACTAATTCTTCAATTTCCTTTATTTTTTTTGGGTTTAGAGATACCTCTAACCCGTAATGTGTTGGCTTAGACAAGAGTATTTGATATTTGAGGAGTTCTTCTATTGCTTTTTTAACCTCCTTAGAGACTCTTAATTCATTTGATAATCCTTTTGGAAGATTATTAATGTTTGTATGCTTATGCAACCACATCCTTTTCCTATACAATTTTCTGACAATAAATTTTTTTATGGTTGATCTATCCTCCATAATCTCTAAAAAGGAGTACTCATATTTATAGTTTTCGTTTTGTGAACTATGGTTCTTAAAATAGAAACATTTAAATACAAGCGATGCCTGCTTATCCTTTACAATGGAAGAGAAAAGCGTATTTGTAGAGTACTTTGGAGATTACCCCTTAATCAGGGTGTTGGATTTCTTAATTTTAGGCAGGGATATGGATTATAGTATGACAGAGATATGCAAAAATTCAGGTGTTGGCTGGACAGCTTTTTCTGAAATATGGCCATCACTAATTAAAAAGAGAATTGTAATCTTCACTAGAAAGATAGGAAATGCAAAATTATTTAGGTTAGATACTAAGAACCCCTGGGTAAAAGAACTTATTAAGATGGATAAAGTCATCACAAAAATAGAAACAGAAAAAATTCTTTCTAAGGAAGATGTTATGGCCTAGTTATTCTTATCTAATCTTTAACTTATAGTTCCTTATAACGAAAGGTATTTAAATAAAATAAAAAAACTGGATTGATATGCCCCAGTAGCTTAGACATGTGTAAGCATGGAGCAACAGGTAGAGCGTGTGAGTTAAAAACCACGAAACTGTTAAACCTGTCACAGCCATCACAAGGTCGGCAGTTCGAGAGGAAGGTTATTTCCCGTAAATCTGCCCTGGGGCGTCTTATTTCTTCTTTCTTCACTTATTCTATTTAGTTCCTCAAATTCCATTTTACCATTTAATACAGTTAATCTTTCATTTGTTTTTGTGAAAGTGGGGCTCTTTCCATATTTTATATGGAGGTGGTATTTGGATAAATGTTTAGGATTATGTAAACCCCATTCTTTGATTATTCTAATAGAACTTTTCTTATGAATTCGTATGTATCCTACTTCATTTTTTATATTCAGGCTATGCATAATGTCTGTATCTTTAAATATTTCATGTAGTTGGTTTATAATATTTAAGCTAGTTAAAGACCCTTGTATAGAAAGATTTGGGCTTATTGTAAAATCTGTATCAATAATACCTACTGCACATCTTTTAATAAATTCTTGATTATTGAATAGTACATTAGGTATTGAAATATTATTTTTTGGTCCTTTTGGAAGATTTAATATTTTTGTTTTGTATTCAAATACTGCTTTAGAGTTAACTATAGTTTGAATTGAATTTTTATTTTGGTTTATAGTAAATACCGGAGGACAGTTATACAAATGATTCAATAAAGGAAATATGAATTTTTTATGATAAATATATTCATCTGTAAGATCTCCAGTTAGTCTATATCTGTAATAATACCATTTTTTTGCCTTATTAGCTATAATTTGGGATAGACTACCATCTCCAATATGAATGCCTATTTCTTCTGCTAATAAAGCATTCATTTTATTTGGAATTCTAATATCCCTTTTTATATCCATCCATGATGGATTTATGAGCGGATGTTTGATCTTTGATTCTATAAAATGTTCTCTCAAATTCAATGAAGATCCAAATTTGGCTCTTACAACAGCATCGCTCTTATAACCAGCTATACAAGCAGTTAAGTCTGTATGAATATTGCCAAATGATTTGAATTGTAGCCTTGCAGCCCCTATTAATCTTCTTTTTCCATCTTTAAACTTCCTACTTCTTTCTATATCAGACATGTTAAGATTAAATTTATCAATTAAAATATCTGTTTTTTCTTGAATTGTCAATTTTCGCCATATTTTCCTGAATTTTCTCATATCAATCACCTCCAAAGTTTTTTATTTTATTCTAAAACTTTGGGGTTAAGGAAAAAGGGAATGTTAAGTGAAACTGCGTAATAGATTTTTGTGTCTAAGACCAAAAATCTTAATTTGGCAGTTTTGCGTATTCTCTTTTTCTATTTATATAATGATTGTGGTTTATATACTTCACCCCAAGAGATGTCCAGTGGCTAGTGGCATATCTATTAAGAATTTTTATAAAAAAAAGTCTGGGGCGTTTTATTTCTTTAGAAATTTAACAAGCTGCTCAACAGCCCTTCTCCTGAATTTCTTGGCTTCAGAAGCATTCTCCATCTCCCCATAAGTCTGGTCAAAACCTTCTGGAATGAATATTGGATCATGGCCAAAACCAAAAGAGCCCCTGACTTCTGTAGCTATTGTGCCGTTCTCGCTGCCTAAAAAACTAACAGGCCTTTTTCCAGGCTCGCAATAGCCGACAGCCGATTTATACAAAGCAGCCCTGTCCTCAACGCCATCCATCAACTTCAAAATTCCGTCTAAGCCAATTCTTTTATGGATATAAGCAGAACTGGTCCCGGGAAAATCCCTTAAAGCCTTGATAAACAGGCCGGAATCCTCCACCACAACAGCCTTCTTAAGTTTCTCAGCAAGTTTTTTAACAGCTTCTTTAGAAATCTCTTCAGGATTGTCGCTTCTCAGCTCAGCATATTCCATGTCTATATGCTCAATTTCAATATCCTCATCTTTAACAATCTCTTTAAACTCCCTTACTTTCCCCTTATTGTGTGTCACAAAATAAATTTTTAGCTTTTCCATTTTCTTTTGGGCAACTTTTTCCAAAAGTTGCTGATAGACGAGGTATTTATTTTAATTTTTTTGTTATTGATTATTTAATATTTTTCTCAAACTCTTTAACCATCTCATTATCATAGCCAACTAAAACAACTTCCTGCAAAGACCCGCATTTAAATTTCTTAATCTCCTCAACCATAGCCTTGGCAGCTTTATCCTTAGGAACACTGCCAACACCAGTCCCCATCCCGGGAAAAGCAATTATCTTCAAATTATTCTCATCAGCGCACTCCAAAGCAGCTCTAACAGCTTCCCTGACATTATTAACATCAATCAGGGAAGCTGGATTTTCCATTGTCGAAGCATGAATAACAAATTTGCAGGGCAATAAGCCGGCTCTTGTTATTACAGCATGCCCTATTGGTATTGGCGCTTGCGAAATAGCTTCTCTTTCTATTTCAATTCCGCCTCTGGCTTTAATAGCGCCAGCAACGCCCCCGCCCATATAGCCATAGCTGTTGGCAGCATTAACGATTGCATCAACCTTTAAAGAAGTTATGTCTCCTTTTAAAGCTTTAATTCTCATTTTTTGACAATATCCAGTTTCAAATTCAATTCCTTCAGCTGCTCATCAGAAACTTCAGAAGGGCTTCCTTCCATCAAGGACTCTGCATTTTTTGTTTTAGGAAAAGCAATTACCTCTCTTATGCTTTCATTTCCTGTTAATATGGCAACTATCCTGTCCATCCCATAAGCAATGCCTCCATGGGGAGGAGCCCCGTAATTGAAGGCCTCCAGCAAAAACCCAAATTTCTGCTCAGCATCTTTCTGTGAAATGCCCAAAGCCTTAAACATCTTCTCCTGCACTTCCCTTTTATGTATTCTTATAGAGCCGCCGCCTATCTCAACGCCATTCAATGTCATGTCATAGGCTTTTGCTTTTGCTTTTTCCGGATGCGTCTCTAATAATTTTACATCATCATCCTTTGGCGAAGTAAATGGGTGATGGACAGCAACATGCCTTTGCAAATCCTCGTCAAACTCTAGAAGGGGAAAATCAGTAACCCACATGAAAGAGTAGCTATTCTCTTTTATCAGGCCAAGTTTCTTTGCCAGGTGCACCCTTAAAGCGCCTAACGCTGTGTTCACAACAAAATGCTTGTGGTCTGCCACAAAAAGCAGCAGGTCGTCTTTTTTCGCATTTAATTTTTTAATCAGCTCTTTTTGCTCTTTTTCCGAGAAAAATTTCACTATTGAGGACTCAAGCCCGTTTTCTGCAGCCTTTATCCATGCCAAGCCTGAGGCGCCGTATACGCCGACAAAATTTATAAGGCCGTCTATGTCTTTTCTTGAGAATTTGGCTGAGCCCTGTTCAACATTAATTGCTTTTACTATTCCGCCTGATTTAATGACTTTTGTAAACACCTCAAAACTTGAGGCTTTAACAATGTCAGTTACATTTTTCAATTCCAGCCCAAACCTCACATCCGGCTTGTCTGAGCCGTACCTATCCATAGCTTCATCATATGTTATCCTTGGGAAGGGTATATTTATGTCTACACCCAAGGTCTCTTTCCATAAATGCTTTACCATCCTCTCATTAATCCCGTAAATGTCCTCTTCATCAATAAAGCTCATCTCAATATCTATTTGTGTAAATTCAGGCTGCCTGTCAGCCCTTAAATCCTCGTCCCTAAAGCATTTTACAACCTGGACATATCTATCGCAGCCAGAAACCATAAGCAACTGCTTAAACAGCTGGGGGCTTTGCGGCAAAGCATAAAATTTTCCGGGATTGACCCTTGAAGGAACCAGATAGTCCCTTGCGCCTTCCGGAGTTGATTTTGCCAGCATTGGCGTTTCTATTTCCAAAAAGCCTTCTTTGTCAAAAAAATCCCTTACCGCTTTTATTGCCCTGTGCCTCAACTCCAGATTTCTCTGCATTATTGGTCTTCTTAAATCAAGATACCTGTACTTCAGCCTCATATCCTCGTTAATATCCAGCCTATCGTTAATCTCAATTGGCGGCGTCGCAGCTTTATTCAGAATTTCAAGCTCATCAGCCAAAACCTCTATCTCGCCGGTCTTAAGCTTTGGATTCTCCAAACCCTCCCCTCTGGCCCTGACTTTCCCTTTAACAGCTATAACATCCTCCCTTTTCAGATGCTCTGCTCCGCTGTGTGTTTTTTGGTCATGCTTGGGATCAAAAACAACCTGTGTCAATCCATATCTGTCCCTTAAATCAATGAATATAATCCCGCCATGATCTCTCCTAGAATGAGTCCACCCGGCTAAAGCCGCCTTCTTCCCAATATCTTTTTTTAACAGCTCGCCGCATGTATTTGTCCTCATCATTCTAGCTTCCCCTTGATCTTAACATCAAAAATAATGTCCTCTAACTTCTTCAAATTCCACTTTATCTGGTCTGACTTTTTTCTTAGCTCTGAATTTCTTAAATTAAACTTTAAAAACTCGCCATAAATTTCATCAACCAGCTCTTTTATCAACAATGCCTGCTTAAATTTTTTTTGTATAATATCAGCAACAGCTTTCCTGCCAAGCTCGCCGGTTAAATCGCATAAACCCAATAAATAGCTTTCTGTGTCAACATCCAGCTCTTTTCTTGTTGGGATTTCCCTGTTTTTGACAAAATTATAATAGCACAATGCTTCCGCATACTCCTGTACAGCAACATTGCCTATCTCAGTATCCAAAGGAACCTTGCTTATATTATCCAGCTCTTTTTTCCTTTTTTTGATGTCCATAACCAGGCCCGTGGCATCTTTCAGGTCATCCCTGTGGGCTGCATAGATTATCTGCTTGCTTAGCTTGATAATCTCCCTGGATCTCTGGATAAACCTCTCCCTTTTTTCATCAAATTCTTCCATCTCTTTTCTTATTTTATTGAATTCAATTTTATCCAGCATATTACCAATAAAGAAGTACTAATTATTTATAAATGTTTTTATAGCAAACGCAAAAAATAATTGTAATATTTTTTGCGTTCTGCTTATCCCAGAGGGATACAAAAAACGCTTTGCGTTTTTTCGTATTACAAGAAGCATTAAATTGTCAAGAACCACCCATCAAAAATCTTTTGATTCATCAAAAATCTCGATTTTTGAGTGTGCTCAAAAATGCTTGGCATTTTTGACATTTGAATGTGCT
>JAGVXP010000047.1 GCA_018303725.1 Candidatus Woesearchaeota archaeon
ATTTTTTATCACCTTTTTATACTTTTTATTTTATATATATTTTCAAAATCTGGAATTAAAGTAAATAAGAAAAAAAGCACTATAAAAAGAAAAACCCCTCTTTTTCTAATCATTTTACCCCCTATCTAGAACTACTAGCTGAAAAGCTATATAAACTTTTCCAAAATGCAAGCCTATAGAGTATACACTTTAGAAAATTTACTTAACAAAAAAGAACAAAATTTTTAAATAACCATTAGTTCTATCGAAATTAAGGAATAAAAATGAAAATACTGCTTGTTATGCCTCCTGACATAAACACTGTTTTAATGGAGGCCCCTAATGAGGTTTATGAGGAATTTGGGGCATATCCTCCGCTTGGATTGATGTATTTGGCAGCCTGCATCAGAAAGTTCTCAAAACAAAAACACGACATCAGGATAGTAGACTGTGATACAGACAAACTTGATTTTAAGGCTCTTGAAAAAGAAATTAAAGGCTATGCTCCTGATGTTGTGGGAGTAACAGCATACACACCCATAATCTATGACTCATGGCAGACATTGAAGCTAGCAAAAAAAATAAACAAAAAAATAATAACAGTAATCGGAGGCCACCACAGCGACATATATCCCAAAGAAACAATAAACCTTGGCGGCATTGATTATATTGTTCTTGGGGAAGGAGAGTATATATTCCCAAAATTGATTGATGCGCTAGAAAAAAAGCAAGATCCAAAAAAGGTAGAGGGCATTGTTTTTAAAAAAAACGGCAAAATAATCATAACAGGAAAGCCCGGATTTGTGGAAAATCTTGATGAGCTTCCTCTCCCAGCCCGTGATTTGGTAGACTGGAGAAAACACCAGTGTGTATTAGGCAAAGAGAATGTAGTTGCAACAATAATGTCAAGCAGGGGCTGCCCTTATAGATGCACGTTTTGCTATAAACCACTAAAAGCAAGGGCATGGCGCTTTAGGTCAGCAGAGAACATAGTCAAGGAGGTTGAGCAGTGTTATAAACTTGGCATAAGGGAGATATTCTTCTTTGATGATAACTTCAGTGTAGATGTGAGAAGAGTTAAAGCAATTTGCGATGAGATAGTAAAAAGAAAATTGAAAATAAGCTGGAGTTTTAGGGGAAGGGTAAATACATTGGATTATGATATGCTTGTTAAATGTAAAAAAGCAGGATGCCACAGAATTCACTTTGGTGTTGAAACGGGGAGTGATGAAGGCTTAAGAAAAATAAAAAAAGACATAACTACAGAACAGATCAGGAAAGCATTTAAGTTGTGCAAAAAAACAGGCATTGTGGCAGTTGCTAATTTTATGATTGGTTTGCCCGGGGAGAAAAAAAGAGAGATGTTTAATACAGTTGATTTTGCCAATTCAATAGATGCAGATTATGCAGAATTTGCTATAGTTACTCCTTACCCGCAAACAGAACTTTATGAAGAAGGGCTTAAAAGAAAAATTTTTAAAACGGATTTCTGGAAAGAATTCGCAAAAAGGCCTTATCCAGGATTTGAACTGCAGGTATGGAACGAATACTATTCCAGGGAAGAATTATTTAAAATACTGGAAGAGTGCCTCCATCGGTTTTATTTTAATCCAATGAGGATGTTAAAAATAGCTTTTTCGATAAGGTCTTTCAAGGAATTCAAAACAAAGCTGAAATCAGGACTTACCCTGCTTAATTACAAAAAGATGAAAATGCCAAAGAAAGGAGTTGTCAATGAATACCAGGGAATATAGCGTGATGTATGAAGTAGAGAAAAAATACTGGTGGTTTGCAGGCAAAAGATATCTTTTGAGTATATTTCTCAAAAAGTATCTTAAGAATAAAAACAATTTAAAAATTCTTGATGTTGGCTGCGGGACAGGCATAATTATGAAAATGCTTGAATCATACGGAAAAGTGCATGGAATTGACACATCTGATGTTGCATTAAATTTTTGCAGGAAAAGAGGGATAAGGAATATAAAAAAGGCAGATGTATGCAGCATACCCTATAAAAAAGAGGAGTTTGATCTCATAACATCGCTTAATGTTCTCTATCATAAAAATGTCAAAGATGATTTTAAGGCCATATCGGAAATGTATAGAGTCCTCAAACCAGGGGGAATTTTGATAGTTACCGATTCAGCTATGAAATGCCTATTTGGAAGACATGATATCACACACCACGGAATAAGAAGATATTCAAAAAAAGAACTTTTATCAAAATTAAGAAAAACAGGGTTTCAAATAAAAAAAACAACTTATTTTAATTTTACTTTATTTCCTTTTGCTTACATGAGCAGAAAGATAGGCAACTTTGTGAACTCCCCTGTCAAGTCAGATGTGGATGTAAATATTAATCCACTGGTTAATGGCTTCTTAAAAGCAATTTTCAAAGCAGAGCTTTTTTTAATCAAATACATAAACTATCCTTTTGGCATAAATATAGCTTGTGTCTGCAAAAAAAGGGAGAACTAAATTTTTATTTGCCAACACTTAATTTTAATATTTCTTTCATACAGAGAAAACCTTTATTGATAAAGGTTATTATACTTGGGTCTGTCTTTGATACTCCCTTTTCCCTATCAACAAATATATAACCCACCTCTTTTATCTTAAAACCCCTTCTTTTTGCTTCGCATACAAACCTTATGCAATACTCGGCATAGCCTGTGGTCATTAACTTAATTTTGTCAAAAACTTTTCTTTTTACAACATAAAATCCAGATGTTACATCTTTTACATTGATCCCCAAAAGAATGTTAGAAATAATGCTGAAAGCCCTGCTTGCAGCAACCCTTTTGAAGTTTCTATTGTCTTTTCCATTTTTTACATAGCGTGATGCACAAACAACATCATACTGAGGGATATACATTAGCAGTTTTGGGATTTCCTTAGGAGGATGCGACAAATCACAATCCATCCACAACACATAATCCCCTTTGGCTTTCCTTATTCCTGCCCATATAGCACTAGGAAGGCCCTTTTCACCCACTCTCCTAATGAGATTCAGGGTTTTAAAATTTTTTTGCAGCCTTTTGACAATTTCCCATGTGCCATCTGGACTGTTGTCATCAACAACAATAACTTCATAGAGGTCTTCAGCTACATAATGATAGATCTGCCTTATTAATTCTTCAATATTTTCCTTTTCGTTATAAGTAGGAAGTATTACAGACAGTTTCTTGCCCATTTTTCATTAAAAACCACAATCAATTTATAAAAATTGTTGTTTTTTGAGTTAATCGTGGAGGGGTTGCAGCAGATGGTGTTATCCTCCACTTTTTTTATTCCCCTTCACAATAAGATACAAAACTAAGACAATAACAATGAATGCTATAACCACCCATCCAAGCCATATGCGAGGCGGTTCTTTTTTTGCTGGTAGGTTAGCAGCAGGAAAAACCATTGATGTGTCATTACAATTTTTAACAGCTATTTTAGGCCGCACATCTTCTGAAAAGTTATAGTAGATGGATTTATTGTATCCCGCTTCTATTTTCTTATAATTGTAGGTTATACTATTTGAGTTGAGATAGTCTACTAACTCTTTTTCAAATGTTCTTTCAGATGGGAGGTCTGTCCATAAAACATAGGCATATCTTTTGGAATTGGCAACGGTGTCATCATAGGGCTGATAAGGCGACAATCTTCCTTCTCCCCTGCAAAAGCACACGCCCTCACAGGCAAAGATCAGCTTTTCCTTGCTTTCAAACACAAGGAACCACCTCATGATGTGCTCTGAATACCCGTAAGTGATTCCTTCTTTCTCCAGGAAATCAACAACTGCTGAAGGATTAATGCTTTTTGAATTGAAAGAATATTCTTTATCATATGATAGGGTGATATTCGCCACAAGATTAATAGCAATTGTAAAGACAAAAAAAGAGGCCAGTGCTACCCTAAATAACCTGTTCTTTTTAAGTCTGTATAATTTAACAACACCCAAACTTATAATCAACGTAACGAAGAAGAGTATATCAACAAAGTATCTCTGTTTTAGCTGGCCCCTTAGAAAATAAGCAAAAATAAATAATGTTACATAGACAAGAACAAAAAACTCTTTTGTGGCACAGCCTTTGGTCTTCGGCTTAAAAAATTTAAGAATAAATGATTTTATGACATGAAAATTAGCAATAATCAAGAAAATGAGTATAACCAAAAAGAAAACATAAACTATATTGAAAGATAAGAAATAAATCATACTGCCAAAAAAAGTTTTTCCGAATAGATAGTTGAAATCCTGTGTTAAGAAACCTAAAATGTCTATTTTAGTGCTGGCTGGACTGCTCAAGCAATAGACATATGGCTCTGGCAGCAGATTGTAATTGCAAACCAGTTTATGGAATATTGATTCTGCAAAAAGGGTTTTAAAATTCCAAAAATAGTGGGTAAAATTAAAATATATAACAGGCGAGTACACAACCAGAAAAGAAAGAGCATAGATGCCAAACTGCTTTGTTAAGAAAAACAGCCTATCACGGTTAAACCAAAAAAGAAAGCAAACAAACAGCAATAAAATGATAGACTCCAAATTCCACATAGCAAGCGCGCTCACAGCCCCAAAAAGCATATAATACTGCAATGATGTTTTATTTCCAAAAAAAATGAGAAAAAAGGTGTACATAACCCAAAGATTAAAGAGGATTACCATAAGGCCGTAGGATGGCGATAGAACAACGATTGTAAGGATAGGGAATGGAACAGCAAGCAGGAAAGTATTAAGAATTGCAGGCACAGCCCCAAAATGGCGCCTGAAAAAAAAGTAACTAAACGAGATAAGTGATATATAGAGCAATGATGAAAAAAGCTTCATTACTGTTGGAGATACTCCAAACAGCCAAAAAAATGGGGCTATTAGTATTGCTGTAAGAACCTGTGCTCCCCCATGACTGGCACCATAGTAGAATAAAGGAATCTCAAATTTCTCTAGAAAGTGTTTGGCCATAAGGCCAACAACAGCATCATCAGCAAAATAATATTGCAATGGGCCAGTAAATAAGTATAGATTAATGAGAAAAGATACAGCTATTAATATTAAGAATATAAAGTGGTTCTTTACAAAACCCTTAAGATTCATGCTATTGACAAGAGAAAAAGCCCCTTATTTAAACGTTACGAATTTCTGTTTCAGAATTCCTACAAACGATTTAAACTCATTTATGCTGACTACTCTAAACATAAAGAGCAGCAAAATAAAGGGTAATAGTGCAATAGAGCAGATGATAATAGCAGACAGTATAGAATCTAAAAAGATATTTTTAAGATAAATTGCTATGATAACAAAAAACACCAACGAGATTAATGTTTTTGTCCAATCAGCCAGCGGAAATTTGAAAATTTTTATATGCGCCATGTAGACAAGCCCAACAAAAAACATAACAAAATAAGCAGTTAAATGAGCATAAGCTGCTCCTAAAGCGCCATATGAAGGAATAAGCAGAAAGTTAAGAACCACAAATATTGGCAGTCCAATGCCCATTAGAATTGCACTCATTTTTGGTTTGCTTGTTCCTATAAAAATGGAATTGTTGATAGACCAAAAAATAAGGAATATCAAACTCGCACTTAATATCTTCAATATATTTGATGCTGCAGCATAGTCAGCGCCAAATAAGGTGTTAATGATTAAACTGGAGAATATAGCAATTCCCGAAAAAATAGGAACCAGCATAATAAACAGATATTTGTATATCAGCCTTACCCCCCTTGAAAGATGTTCTTTGAATCCTTTAGCCCATAATTCCGAAGACATAGGCAAAAGAATGCCAGTTGCAGCTATTGCAAACGGGTATATCAGTTTTGCTGTAGGCATTGCCACATTATAAAGCCCTACCTGTTTTAGTGTATCAAAATAAGTGATCATGATGGTGCCTAGGTTATCAAGTAAAAGATTTCCTGCTGTCCCAAGCAGTATTGGCAGGCTAAAAAAAAGCAGATAGTTGTTAAAACGAAAAGAGATGTCAAATTTCGTTTTAAGGAATTTTGGGAATGCCTTAAAGATTAGCAAGAAAAAATAAAAGAGTATTGTTAAAATGGGCATTACCAAATAGGCAGTTGCTGCTCCTAAAACCCCAAATCCTAAATTGAATAGTATAAATGAGAATATTAAGACTACGGCTGTCATGAAAAAATCAACTGATGCATATAATTTGAAATTCTGGAAACCCAAAAAGACTGCCCTTATGATGTATATGATTGTGGTAAGGCAAAAACTTAAAGATAATAACACCAGTATAATCTTTGCTGAGCTAGTTTTAAAATAAAAATCAGAGATTTGGGAAGAAAAGATTATCAGCGCTATAGCAATTAAAACTGCCACAGAAAATTGCAGCACCACAGAGAACAAAAAACCGCTCTTGATTGACTTCAAGTCTTTTTTAACAAGAAAGTGGGGTATAAACCTAGTCAGAGAAGCATTTAATCCTAATTGCCTGAAAATGATGAAAAAATTGATAAAACTAAAAACAGCATAAAACAAACCAAAATCATTGATTGACAAATACCTTGCAAACAAAGTTCTTAACAAAAAGCCTAAAAAAGCAGAAACTACAGTAAAAAAAAGGATTGCAAAAGACCCTCTCATTGCCTTTTTTAAGTAACCCATAATATCCTGTGCTTTGAATAGATTTATAAATATTCGTATTTTCCTGTTTTTAAATGAATAATAAAATAACAGCAAAAGGCCTCTTTCATGTGCATTCAGAATATTCAGCTGACTCTAATCTCAAATTAATTGATATAAAGAGAAATTCAAATGGATTCAATTTCTTTATCCTGTGTGAACATGAGTATGGCTTAACAAGAAAAAAATTTGCTGATTTCTTGAATGATTGCAAGTCACATTCAAATAAAGGCTGCCTTTTTATCCCGGGAATAGAAATTAAGATTGGTAATAGCCATCTGCTCCTTATAGGGAATATAAGCTTTGAGGATTATTTACACCTAAAAAATAAAAAAAGAGTCAATAAAAAGGATACGTTGTTGGTGTGGGCGCATCCAGAA
This sequence comes from Candidatus Woesearchaeota archaeon, assembly GCA_018303725.1. Taxonomy (GTDB): domain Archaea; phylum Nanobdellota; class Nanobdellia; order Woesearchaeales; family JAGVXP01; genus JAGVXP01. The sequence continues at coordinate 6,985 of JAGVXP010000047.1, forward strand.
GAAAATGAGATAAAGGAGATTTCAAGTTTTCTTCCTTTCTTGGATGGGATAGAGCTGTGGAATCTGCTCCATGATGGCACTTTTGTTTTTCCAGTAAAAAAATTGAGATTATTAAGAAGATTAAAAAAATCAAATGAAAATATTAAGGCTTTTATAGGGAGCGACTTGCATAATTTTGAGTTTTTTAAAAAACAATCTTTAGTTTTAAGTGTAAAAAGGCTTGCCATTGAAGATGTAATAAACAAGATAAAAAAAGGTGAATTTTTTAGCGAATCTGGGAATTTCAAAGTGCTCGGTAATGGTTCTGTAGAATTTAAGGGTAAGCCTATAGCTAAACTACCTCATCTAACACTCTTATCTTGCCTATACAAGCTATACAGAAGATTAATTCAATTAGTGATAAACATAAGCGGAGGAATTCTTGATTTTCTTGGGATAAAAGGAAAAGTAAGAAAAAGGTTAATAATCATCTTTAGGAATAGTTTTGGGGATTATTAGGCAATTGTCCCAATATGTGCTATCGGGTGGTGGGAATTGGTGTGGAGGATATTTATTTAAAAAAAATACCTTTAAGTTACTGTATCCTTAATGCAATCGTTTCAAGTCAATAGACATATAGCAAACGCACCAATCTATGTTCGATTATTTGCTTTGAGTATAGGACACAGTTATAATTCTTTATTCTTATAAAAGAACTATTAGTAGTAAAGAATATTCTATATTATTAGAAATTTAATTGAAAATTTTGCATTTGGTTAAATTTCCAACCTTGCAGATTAAATTATTATATAATAAGTAATTTTTCATTTAATCTGCAATAATAAAATAAATTATTCAAAAAATAAAAAAAATCAAGGATAAGTGCTGTTAATGAAAGCGCTTACATCATTAATTATTGACTCGTTTGTCCGGTTCTGCAGATGGCTAATTTATCAAATGTGCCTGTAAACTGACCATTAGATAAATTTCTTCCGTAGACCTGCTGATCACTGTAAACGGTCAGGCTTCCTAATGAGCCTATCTCGCTTGTGTCAATCCCTATCTGGATTGAGTCATCTCCTCCAGCTTCAGTCGGCCCCGTTATTTCCATATCTAATGCGCCGCTATTTGATTTTGAAGAATCTGACACATTTCCTTCGTTACCATCAGTGTCTTTACAGCTGATATAAACACTGTTTGCGCCTACACTATCAAATCTATCTTGGATTGGCAGCGTGCATATATGTTCTCCTGTGCTTCCTTCTCCAGTATTACAGGTGCCACTATTTGTAGCATTCATTGTTGTATAGTTTTCATCATCCTTACCAATAACACACCAGGCATTTTCATTGGTGGTAAAGTTGAATGTTGGTGTTGTGTCTTCTGTTATATATGGCTCTGCATCTGGTGTTGGGTCTGTAACACAAGAGGTACAGTTTATAGAGCTAATTGATGGCGGTGTTGTATCTACTAATTGGGGCTTATGGGAATAATTGCCTTTCCAGCACCTATACTTGTCAAATTGTGCTTCATCAGGATATTGGATATTGCCTGTTGGATTTC
>JAGVXP010000030.1 GCA_018303725.1 Candidatus Woesearchaeota archaeon
CAAGAAGCGTGTTTTGAACTGCTTTTCTTCAGTTATACTGTTATTTATCTTTCTTTTTGTTAAATAAGCCCTATTTGTTGCGAAAAAATTTTGCACAACTGTTTCTATACGCAGAATGCCAAATTCTGAGTATAGGGGGGCCATAAAGGCGGAATTCTGAGTGTTATAGCTATCTTTCTGATATGAAATGTGAAAAAAATTTAAAAAACGCAACATTTATATATAAGTTGATACTTTTTATATATCAATTGATAGTTAAAGGTGATAATGATGCCAAAACTTGAGTTTAATAGAAATGAAATGATTGAAAAAAGAAAAGATAAGGTTTTAAGATATCCTAATCTGAATACTGTCTTGATGGTAGAGGATTTTCTTAAAGAACATAGAGATATGCCTATGAGATTATCTGAGCTAAAGAAAAGGCTTCCCAAACAAGTTATGCACCAAACTATCAAAATAATTTTAGAATATCTTTGGAAAAGCGGAAAAATAATTTACGGGCCTAAAGGGATTCAGTGGATATATTCAGAACCGGAGCATTTAAGAAAAATGATGGAAGATTCGTTAGAGGTTTAATATGTTCTTCGGAAAAGAAGTTAGAGTTATGCTAAAAGGGCAGGGAAAGACAGCTTATCTTGAATTAAAGAAAAGAACTGATAAAGAAGCTAGAATTATCTTAAACTCATTTGATAGGATTAAAGAGATACTAAAAGGAAACCCCCAATATGGAGACCCTATTGCAAAGGATTTGATACCTAACCAATTTAAAAGTATGGGTGTTCAGAATTTGTATAGGGTTGAATTGTCCAATTATTGGAGGGCATTATACACTATTGAAGGAAATACAGTAGAAATATTCCTTTTTGTTCTGAGTATAGTTGACCATAAAGAGTACAATAAACTTTTTGGATATAAAAATTAATCTACAGTAAAAAATAAAAAAAAGAAAAAGAGATACTAACTATTTCTTAGTATCATATCTTGCCTGGCAAGTTCTTTGCAGAACTTTTCAAAATCTTTGTGCCAGATGGCAAGTTTTTCCTTTACTGGCTTTGTTGAAGTAATGAGCCAGTAGGTATGCCTCTGAAGCTTGGTAAGAAGCTGAAATCTTCTAAAACATGTTTCGGTTCTTATTTCATCTTTGTTTTTCATATTTTCACCTCTGAAAATTTTTAATTTTCTATCAAAACATAAGTATGCGTTCTCTTATTGCTTCTTGTTTCTTAAACAAAAGTATTAAGTTGGTGCATAAATTACAAAGTAATTTACTGCACTAGGAAAAATCCAAAGGATTTTTCCGTAGAACAAATGCTAAAAAATAAAAGAAAATTAATTTGAGGAGGTGATTGCGAAAAACGATGAATAGAACTAATCTTTTAAAGATAAAGCTCTACAAGAAACAGGGGCTTACCACTGGACATGGCTGAAAGTTAAGAATTCTAAGCTTATAGGCTCTGTAAGGGCATTTTAGCATACCACTAGGCACTGGACATCTGCGGGTAAAAAATATAAAGGCTGCAGATAATATATAATGTATGGAAGAGAAACTTATTTATTCAATGGAAAAGGAGATGAGAAGAAGGGGCTTTAGCCCAAGGACTGTTGATGCTTACTCATTTCGCGCTAAGGAGTTTCTCAGGAAGTGCGGGAAAAAAGCTAGAAGTATAACCAAGAAGGATGTTAAGGATTATTTGGATTCTTTGGTTGAAAAAGGCAAGGCTGGAAGCACGCTTAATATTCATCTTAGCTCTATCAGGTTTCTTATTGAGGAAGTTATGCATAGAAATATGTATTTAAGGTTAAAGTTTTCAAAAAGGCCAAGGTCATTGCCAACTGTGCTGGCTAAAGAAGAGGTTAGGAAGCTTATTGATGCTATTGAAAATCCGAAACATAGGCTGATGATTGAGCTGATGTACTCTGCTGGTTTAAGGTTAAGCGAGTTGGTTAATTTAAGGGTAAGAGATTTTGAGTTCAGCAATAATTTTGGATGGGTAAGGAAAGGCAAGGGCAATAAAGACAGGGCTTTTATAATTGCAGAAAAACTGAAAAAAGAGATTCTGGATCATATCAGCAAAAATAAGCTTGGCTATGATTCCTGGTTGTTTAGCGGGAATAAAAATTACCACATAAGCCAAAGAACTATACAAGAAATTGTTAAAAAAGCTGCTAAAAATGCAAAAATTGCCAAGAGCGTTCATCCTCATACTTTACGCCATTCTTTTGCCACTCATTTAGTTGAAAATAGATGCAGTTTGACTTCTCTCCAAAGTTTATTGGGGCATAACAGCCTTGAGACAACACATGTTTATGTCCATACTGCTTCTCCTATAATGCTTACTGTAAAGAGCCCTTTTGATTCTCTATAAAACCATAATCTTTATAAATATCAACTTAATTCTATTGTGTTGAGAGAGAAGAGAAAGGCGAAAAGAGCTATTTTCTCACAAAATTGTTAAAAAATGGTTAAAAAGAGACTTTTGCCAAGCAAAAGGGAAAGGAGAAGGTATTTGGCCTTCGAAATAGTATCAAAAAGTAGTGGAATAAATTCTTTTAAAGCTATAGCTAATGCCATTCTAATTAAAGCAGGTTCTTTAAAAGGGTTAAAATTATTAAGTGAGAAATGGAATTCAAAATTACAAAGGGGCATTATAAGAATAAACAATAAATATGTTAATGATTTAAGGTCCGCTTTGGATTCAATAAATAAGATAAATGATAAAGAAGTTAAAATAAAAAGTGTGGGTATAAGCGGGATTTTGAATAAAGCTGAAAGAAAATATTTGATAAAAATCTAATAAAAGGGTGAAAAAAATGCAACCGATGCCGCATCAATTGATGGGATATGACAGGGCAATAACAATGTTCAGCCCTGACGGAAGATTATTGCAGGTTGAATATGCAAAAAAAACAGTCAGGCAGGGCTCAACAGCTATAGGGATGGTATGCTCAGATGGTGTTTTGTTTGTGACAGACAAGAGGATAATAGATCCTTTGGTTGTTAAAGAATCTGTAGAGAAGATATGGCAGATAGATGACCATATTGGGGCAACTGCTTCCGGTATCTTGTCCGATGCCAGGGTTTTGATAGAAAGAGCGCAGTTAAGAGCCCAGCAACACAGGGTAACTTATGACAGCGAGATCGATGTTTTGAGCATTGTAAAGGATATCTGCGATTTAAAGCAGATTTGCACACAATCGGGCGGGCTAAGGCCATTCGGAGTTTCTATTTTAGTTGCAGGTATTGATAACAGCAAAGCAAGATTATTTGAAACAGACCCAACAGGGATATTCTTTGAATACACGGCAAGCGTTATCGGCGAAGGCGAGGTTGAAGTGGAAGAGATACTGCACAAGGAATACAAACCAGAGCTAAGCATTGATGACGGATTAAAGCTTTCATTAAAGGCATTAAAAAAGGTGTTGGGAGAGAATTTTAATGTGGATAGTGTAGACGCCGCTTATATAAAAATTGACGAGAAAAAATTCAGAAAGATAAGCAGGCAAAAAATAGAAAATGCGGCCGGGGATGCCAAGGACATAAAGGGTATAAAGAAGAAATAAAAATGGTAACGGTAGATCAGGCAAATATAGTAAAACTAAAAACACATGGACAGAATTTTGAGATTCTTGTAGATTCAAATGCTGCTATAGCATTCAGAGGGAACAATAATATGGATATAAGAGATGTTTTAGCTGTTCAAAAAGTGTTCTCAGATGCAAAAAAAGGGCTGGAAGCGCCTGAAAACCAGATGAAGCTGATATTTCAAACTGCTGATCCGCTGGAAGTAGCAAAAATGATCATACAAAAAGGCGAAATTCCCCTGACAAAAGAGTACAAAGAAAATTTAAGGGAGACAAAGAAAAGGCAGATAATAGATATTATTCATCGAAATGCTGTAGACCCGCAAACACATCTGCCTCATCCGCCTGCAAGGATTGAAGCAGCAATGGCAGAAGCAGGTTACCATGTTGATGAGTTCAAGGAAGTGCAAAAGCAGGTTCAGGATGTTTTAAAGATAATAAGGCCAATATTGCCAATCAAATTTGAGGTAAAGGAAATAGCAACAAAAATACCTCCAGAGTTTGCAGCAAAATCTTATCCTATATTCAACCAATTTGGAAAGAAGATAAGGGAGGACTGGCAGACGGACGGCAGCCTGGTTGTTGTTATAGAGATGCCTGGTGGTTTAGAAGAGGATTTTCATAATAAGCTAAATGCGTTATGCCACGGCAATGTTGAAACAAAGGTATTGAAGGTGAAGTAGATGCACACCATATTTGACTATAACACGCTGATAATAAAGGAGCATGTGCGTTTTTTGAAGCTTAATAATGTATATGAAATTTTCAGCGAACAGAATCAAAAATTGGGTGATATCAAAGAAGAAACGGCTGGCATTGTGAAATTTTTAAAATTAACAAGCTTAAGAAAAAGCCTGCCTTTTGTCATAGCATATTATAATATGAGCGGCCAGCAATTACTGAAATTGAAAAGAGCATTTACATTTTTCCTTTCAAAAATAAATGTATACCAGAATGAGCAATTGGTAGGGTACTATAAACAAAGGTTTAGGATAAAACCTACTTTTGAGATTTATGACAAAAATGACAAGCTGATAGCAAATATAAAAGGCAATTTTATTGCGTGGGATTTCAAAATTGAGGATATAAATGGAAATATTATTGGAGGAATAAATAAGAAGTGGGCAGGATTGGCAAAAGAGCTTTTCACTTCAGCTGATAATTATGTTATAAGGTTCCATGGCAAGGTGGATGAAACAACAAGAAGGCTTATTATGAGTGCTGCTGCTTCACTTGATATGGTATACAAAGAACATTAAAGGTGAAATAAATGAGCAAATTATTGGTGGAAAACAAGGACATTGCAGTTCCAGGGGAGGTTTTGGCAGAAGGAATGGATAATTTGCCTGGTCCTGGAACATACAGAGATGGCGAGAAAATCAGGGCATCCGGCCTTGGTTTAGTCCAGATAGAGGGCAGGGCCATTAAATTGATAAATTTGTCAGGAAAATACATCCCTAAAAATGGCGATACAATTATAGGCAAAGTGGAAGACATAACTTTTAGCGGATGGAGAATTGAAACTAATTCAGCTTATTCCGCAATGCTTTCAATGAAAGACGCTACATCAGATTATATTGCAAGGGGCGCTGATTTAACACAGTATTACAATTTGGGGGATTATGTTGTCTGCAAGATAGTCAATGTAACTTCACAAAAGCTGGTTGATGTAAGCATGAAAGGCCCGGGACTAAGAGGGCTTAAAGGCGGAAGGGTATTTTCAGTTAATACACACAAAGTGCCAAGAATTATCGGAAAACAGGGAAGCATGATTGGCATGATCAAAAATGCAACTGACTGCAGGATAATTGTCGGGCAAAATGGATGGGTTTGGATTGACGGAGAGCCAGACAAGGAATTATTGGCAATTAAAACAATCAAAAAGATAGAGGAAGAATCACACTTAAGCGGACTGACTGAGCAGATAAAATCATTTTTGGAGAAAGAAACAGGCAAAAAAATAGAGGAAGCGAGAGGTAATTACAATGGTTTATAAGAAAAGAATCGATGATAGGGGCTTTGAGGAAACAAGAAAGATAGAGGCCAAGGTGGGTGTAATCCCAAGAGCAGATGGCTCTGCTTATTTCAAGATAGGAGACACATGGGCTTATGCAGCTGTTTATGGCCCAAGAAATCTTTATCCAAGATTTTTGCAAAATCCAAAGAAAGGCATTTTAAGATGCAATTATAATATGATGCCATTTTCCGGCTCCGGCGAAAGAGTAAGGCCAGGCGGCTCCAGGCGTTCAAAAGAGATATCATTGGTTACAGAAAAAGCGTTGATTCCTGTTTTGAATCTGGATGAATACCCCAACAGTGTAGTTGATGTTTTTATTGAATTTCCGCAAACAAACGCTGGCTCAAGATGCGCTGGCATTTGTGCAGCATCTATGGCATTGGCTGATGCTGGTTTAGAAATGAAAGATTTAGTAGCTGCGATTTCTGTTGGAAGGGTTGACGATAAACTTTTGGTTGACCTGGATTACGCAGAGGAGGCTTATGAGGATGTACCAGTTGCAGACATACCAGTAGCTGTCTTGCCTAATTCAGATAAGATAAGCTTATTGCAGATGGATGGAGAGATATCCAAAGATGAGCTAAAAAAGTTATTGGAGTTAGCAAAAAAAACCTGCAAGGATATATATGAGATACAAAAAAAGGCATTGAAGGCCAAATATGTTAAAGAGAAGGTGGAATAATGTACGAAGAAGGATTGCACAATCATATTGTAAAATTGCTTAAGGCAGGCGTCAGGCTAGATGGAAGAAAATTATTGGATTACAGAAAGCCAATTAAGGTGGAGTATGGTGTTTCAAAAACGGCAGAAGGCTCTGCAAGAGTCCATATTGAAAATACTGATGTGATGGTGGGTGTTAAGATGGAAGTTGGTGAACCTTATCCTGATATGCCTGACCAAGGAACAATAATTGTTGGAGCAGAGCTTACACCTTTAGCTAACCCTAATTTTGAATTGGGGCCTCCTGGAATAGACGCTATTGAATTGGCAAGGGTTGTTGACAGGGGCATTAGAGAGAGCAAAGCTCTTGATTTCAAGAAATTGTGCATAAAGAAGGGCGAAAAGGTTTGGCTTTTGCTGATAGACATAATACCTATAAATGATGACGGCAATTTGATTGATGCTTCTGCATTGGCAGTATTAGCTGCTTTGAAGGACGCTAATTTCCCAAAATATGATGAAAAAACAGAAAAGATTGATTATAAGGAAAAAACAGATAAGAAGGTAGAGCTAACAAAAGAGCCAATTGCAGTTACTGTCGTTAAGATAGGAGATAGCTTTATTGTTGATCCTACAACTGAAGAGGAAAAAGTAATTGACACTAGAGTTACCATTTCAACAAAAAAAGACGGAAGCTTGTGCGCAATACAAAAAGGAGGGGATATGCCCCTAACTTCAGATGAGATAATGCAGATGGTTGATATTGCAATTGAAAAAGCTAAAGAGTTAAGAGAGGTGCTGTAAAATGACAACAAAAGACAAGGAAGAGGAAATTGTGGAATACACTAAATTTGAAAAGGCCAGAATCTTGGGAAGCAGGGCATTGCAGATATCAATGGGCGCTCCTTTTTTGATAAAGTTAACTGAGAAGGACATAGAAAATGTTGGTTACAATCCACTTGAAATAGCAAAACTAGAATTTGAAGAGGGGATTGTCCCCATAACAGTTAAGAGGCCTTTTCCAAAAAAGGCTAAATAGTTCTGATGCTAAAGGACAAAATAACTTCAGATAGATTAGAAAAAGAATTTGACATCACAAAAAAAGCGCTGGAAAAAGTCAAGATTATTGTTTCTGAGGATTCTGGTTTGTATGAAAAGGCAGTTGAAAACCTGGAGATGGCAAAAAGGTATTGTTCTGATGCTAAGCATTTTAAGCAGAAAAAAGATTTTGCTTCTGCGTTTGGAGCCTTGAATTATGCTTTTGGCTTGATTGATGCCGGAATTAAATTGGGTGTTTTTTCTGAGCATGGGCTTTATTAAATGTCACTATTCTAAGATAGAAAACAGGATAAAATTTAAATATGAGTCATTATTCCTTTCTTTTTGCGTTGGGGATTAGAAAATGGCAGCAAGGTTTAATCTTGATTATGATGACAGGCTTTTTGACCCAAATACAGAAATAAAAAAGATAGCAAGAGAGCTTTACGAATCAGTCAAAGATTTGCCAATTATAAGTTTTCATGGCCATGTTGATGCAAAAATATTTTCTGAGAATAAAAGATTTCCAAACCCAACAGAACTTATAATCATACCTGACCATTACATCTTCAGGCTTCTTAACTCTATTGGAGTAAGCTATGAAGATTTGGGAATTCCAAGAAAAGATGGTTCTAGAAGTAAAGATTATGATCCAAAAAAAACATGGAAGTTATTTGCCCAGAATTATCATGCTTTGGCTGGCACGCCAATGGCGCAGTGGTTTGAACAACAGCTTGCTGGAATTTTTGAGATTAAAGAGGGGCTTAATGAGATTAATGCAGAAAAAATTTATAGTCAGATTGATGAGAGATTAGCATCTCCAGAATTCTTGCCGAGAAGCATCTACCAACGTTCAGGAATAGAAGTTTTATGCACTACAGATGAGCCATGGGATAAATTAGAGTCTCATAAAGAGATAAAAATCCATCCTGAGTGGAAGCTTAATGTTATACCTGGTTTTAGGCCTGACAAGCTAATGGACTTATCTAGTCCACAGTTGATAGAAAATATAGCTAAATTAGCCAAGTCAACAGGAGGCAAAATAGAAAATTATGAGTATTTTAAGACAGCATTACAGAAAGCAAGGGAATATTTCAAATCCTTAGGAGCGGTATTAACAGACCATGGGGTAGTTTCACCAAGGGTAGGACTTATGGATTATGCAAAAGCAGAAGAATTATTTTTAAATGCATTAAATGGCAAAACCCAAAATATTTCCCTTAGTTCTGTGGAAGAATTTAGGGCGCATATGCTGATGGAAGATGCCTGTATGAGCGCTTGTGATGGGCTGGTAATGCAAATACATGCGGGAGTTTGTAGAAACCATGATGCTGGAACATATGATGTGTATGGCCCTGACAAAGGATTTGATATGCCAACTAAAGTTGAATTTGTTGAAAACTTGCGCCCTTTGCTAAATGAGATGATGGGTAATTGTAAGTTTAAGGTAGTCGTTTATTGCCAGGATTCGGATGCGTACTACAGGGAATTGGTTCCTTTGGCTGGTTGTTATCCTTCTCTTTATTTGGGTGAAAACTGGTGGATGTTTGATGAGGCAAGGGAAATAGAAAGGACACTAGAACAAACCTTAGGCAGGGGCACAAGCTATCTCAAAAAAGCAGGATTCCCTGATGACACAAGAGCGCCTCTGTCAATTCCAGTCAGGCATGATACGGCAAGAAGGGCTTATGCAGATAGTTTGGCAAAGATGGTCGTTAGAAAAGAATTAGCCAAAAAAGAAGCACTAACCATCATTAAATGGTTGAGTTATTACGGGCCTAAAGAGGTTTTTAATCTTAACTAATTATAACAAAATTTATATACTACTTCTTTTTTTAAACTATTGTGAGAAACATGCCAGACATGGAAAAAATAAAAAAAGTCAGAAAGCATATTGACAGGATAGACACTGCTTTAATCGCAATTCTTGCAGAGAGGATGTCCCTGATGCCTGAGATTGGAGAATACAAAAAGGCAAACAAGATTCCGGTAACAGATGAAAAAAGAGAGATAGCAATTATGGACAGGCTAAAAAAGATAGCAAAGGAATACGGCCTTGAAGAAGGCTTTGTTGAAGAGGTTTTTCTTTCTATATTTAATGAAGCAAAAAGAATACAGAATGATATAATTACTAAACATTAGGATAGATTTCTGGTGACATAAAAACCTTCTCTATCCTGACAGCAACCCCTTTATCCTTCTCCATTATGTCATAAGAATCCATTTTTGTTGTGCCAATGGCAATCAATTCGTTATTTAATGTCATCACAGCAACTGTTTCGCCTTCATTAATATTTGTTTCGATCTTGCTTATCCCCGGGATTTTTAAATCTGTGCCGTGGCATAAGGAATTGATTGTTGTGTCCAAGACCCAGATTTTTGGCAGGTGCTTGATTGCGTTTTCAATCGGCTGGATTATCTTTCTGATGTATTTTTCATTGTTTTCGTTTGCATAGTAATAGAAAGCGTCTGTTAGGTCTTGTAAACTAAATGCTGTTGACTCATCAAAAGTTGCTACCTTTGTTCTCCTTAATTCTGACATATGCGCTCCACAACCTAATCTTTTCCCAATGTCGTGGCACAATTTCCTTATATAGGTTCCTGCCTGGCAGCCAACCTTAAACAAAACATCCTGCCCATCAATCTCTAACACATCTAAATAATAAATTTCTCTTTCCCTTTCAACTCTTTTTACAGCGCTCTTTAATGGCGGCTTTTGTTTTATTTTGCCTGTAAAATCGTTTAAAGCTTTTTTTAATTCTTTTTCATCAACTTTTTTATGCAGATGCATTAAAGCTACATATTCTTTTCCGGCTGGCAATAATGTTTGGACTATTCTTGTGGCCTTTCCTAAAGCTATCGGCAAGATGCCTGTAACAGCCGGGTCTAATGTTCCCGAATGGCCTGATTTTTTTATTTTTAGGATTTTCTGAACATAATCGCTTACCTGGTGGGAAGTTGGCCCTTTTGGCTTGTCTATATTCACAATCCCATAATTGATCAGCTCTTCTGCTTTTCCATCTTCTGATTTAAAACTAAATTTTGGAACTGTTTTCGCTTCTTTCTTTACAAGAATTGTTCTTTCTATCTGTTCAAACGGCAGTTTGTTCATAGAACGAAGTATTAGCCTGTTTTTTAATAATCTTTTTGAAAAAACCGAGATTAATGTTACTACTATTAAGATACTACAAAATCGAAAGATTTATATATAGGTTATACCCTTTCATACTGCTATGAAGCATAAAATATGTATTGCAGTAGATGCCGATACCCTTTTGGCTATAAGGGAGAAAGTCGGGGAAGGCAAATTTAGGAATAGGTCGCATGCTTTTGAGTATGCTGTGAGAGAGGTGATTTTATGTCGCTAACAGAGCTTACAGAAATTAAAAAAGAACCACTTGGTGTAGAATCACGTCATCACGTAAGTAGAATTACCTACCATTCACAAGAAGGCGAAATTAAAAAATCATTTTTGAATTTGGTATAGATCAAAATGATGGAAGTAGATAATTATCAAACCGTTGTATCCGAATTAATTCCTTCTATAAACAAGGAAGAAAGCTGGAAGGCTTATTTGGGCAGCTTAGACTCTCTTTTAAAGGGAGAGATAGGGAAAGATAGATGTACATCAATAGAACTAAAACAGCTTCATCTTTTGGTAACATCTCCTTTAACGATTGGTGAGCTTCCAAACCATATTAAGGAGGATATGTTATTAGATTTATACACCCTGGATAGAGAAGATGATGAATTTATACAAAGACTACTCAATGATAAACTAAAACCATTAATAAAAGAAGCAACAGAAAAACAAATGCCCTTACCAGAATATTATAGGAAGGCGAGAGAAATTTATAAGGAAATCTGTGCCGAAAATACAGAAATTAATTTCAACCCGCAGCTAAGAGGCGAATTAAGGAGATATGGTACAAGAAGGATTAAGATTGGTGATGGCAGGTGGGAAAAGGTTTATGCTTCACATACATGTGATCGTTCAACAGAAATGGAACAATTTGCAGCAATTGCTTCTGGTGGATTTCCTTTTCCTCCAACAGCGTATTATGGCTTGTCAGTAGGGCTTGGTGAAGTTTATGAAAGAATGTGTGCAGAATATGATCTAATAAATAAAAGGGATACCTCATTTTTTACAAAAGTGGATATCAATAGAAAACTACTGGCTGAGTCATTTTTGCAGTTAATTGGAACAAGAGTTTTGCATCCTTTCTGGGATGCTAATGGAAGAACCTTTGGCACTCATTTGGCATTAACCCTAGAAAGAGAGGGGATTCAATTAAGAGATTATAGAGTAATTGAAGATATAATCTCCAAACTAACGCCCCATAATAACAGATTTTTGGATAAAATCCTTGAGGATGCAAATCTGGCTATAACTGGCGGACAGCTTCATTACAGTATGAAATTAAACCATGGCTTAAGGCAGGACTATATGAAAAAATTAAGAAAAACAATCGAGGATGCGATATCACATGGAATCAATAAAAATGGCCCGTATTTTAAATATTATTCAGATGCTGCTTGGTTAATTAAAAGAACATTAGCAGACAATGGTTTAGTTGAATTAACACAAGAAGAGGTATTAAAAATAAAAGAAGAAAAAGATAAGATAACAGAAGAAAGAGAAAGGATGGATAGATTTTGGAAAGAATCAGACGAAGACGCAAAGAAATTCAACTTTGTGTATCCTATAGCTACTTTTGGCAGATACACGGGATATGCAGCTGGCGGGCTTGCTGGATTCCTATCTTATGCATTCTTATCAATAAAGGCAATGGACTATACAAGGCCAGATGATATATCCGCATATCTATTGCTTTCTTCAATTGGGGCTCTTTTAATATACTTTGCAGGCTGGCTAGGCAGTAGAGCAGGTGTAAAAGCCGGAGAAGGTTTAGGGGTATCATTATATAACTTAAAGAAAAATATTACAAAAAGGGGGCATGAATGGGTAGGTAATTAATTTAAGATAGTATTAAAATCAATCCCAATTATGCTACAACAAAGGTTAGTAAAGAAATAGGAACTGGAAAAGAAACAACAGAAACATACAACCTTAAACCTGCCTAATCCTTTAACTGAAAAAGAGCTATTTCCTCCAGCGTATTAAACAATTATTTTTGATTTAGGTACAGGACAAAATGGTCAAAAAAGAAAGATTTGTATTTGAAGGCATCTAATGTTGTTGTGATTATCTGCCTGGGATCATCTCTCTCCTATGCTCCTTAAAGAAAGGCTGTTTTGCTGTTTCTTTAGGGGTATGAGATTTAGGGTGCTCTTTCTTCAATTCTTCTATCTCTTCCTTTTCAATTTCCTTTGCTTCCTCAAGCTTATCCTCTTTTTTACCCCCTAATCTTTCCTCAATTTTCTCAATTTTTTCTTCTTTTCCCTCAGCTTCCTTTGGCTTCTCTTCTTTTTTTGGCTTTTCTTTGGGTTTTTCTTCTTCAATTGGCCTGCCGAATAATTCAGCAATAACCTTGCCATCATCAAATTTCACACAATTTACCTTCACATGGTGCGGCGGATTTTTTATTCCGTGCTTCCAAAGCTCCAAATTAACGTATTTTCCAATTTTAACATCATCAGATTTCATATGCTTGGCAATAAATGCCCTTAAAGCGCTGACAGCTTTTTTTGTCCTGTTCCATCTGGGTGATTTAAGCCATTCCTTTCTAAGAGGAACATTATAGGTTCTTTCCAAAACCTTTTTTGCTTCTTTTTTCTCTTTCTTTTTTGTTTTTTCTTTCTCTGCCATGCTCAAAAATTCTCCGGAATCACCTAAAAATCTGTTTTAAACAAATTTCTGGCGCCCCAAAAATCTTGATTTTTTTATGTGGCTTTTAAGCCTTAGTCTTTATCCTTCTCCAGCTTCTTTTTATAGCAGTGTGCCTGCCTGGATGAACCCTCCTTCCTTTGCCATATTTTTTTGGCACAGTCCAAAAAGGAGCCCATCTGGTTTGTTTATGCAGTTTAGCCAATCTTTGTTTTCTGCTTGGATGCTTGTAACGAGCCATTTTATTTCCTCTGTATTTTAAACTCCTTTTTGCCTGGTGATAATTGCTTTAATATTTCCTTTAATTGTGAATCATCAATTTTTTGGATTTGGCCCTGCTGTATTGCCTGGCCCAATACAACTAAAAGCTGGATTGCTTTTTCGGGGTGCGCTGCTTTTAAATTTCCGTATCTTTGCAATGCCTCTTTTGTGAGTATCTGCCTGACAATCATTTCAAGCTGCCCAACCTGTTGCTGTAATTGGGCTTCTTGTTTTATTTGTTCTTGTAAAGATTCTTCCTGTTGCTCTCTCAATTCCACTAATTTTTTTCTTTTAATGTCTTCCAGCTCATCCATCTTTCTTTTTCTTGGCTAATTCTTCTGCTGAAGGCACTTTCGCCGGCTTTTCTTTTGATTTTATTTCCTCTGTAAATTTTTCTGTGGATATCTCTTCCTTATTATGTGTCTCTAGTGGACTCGTTTCTTCTTGTTTCTCTGCCTTTTTTGGCTTTTTGCCAATAATCATTGATGCTGTCTTATCCAATAAGGATTTTCCCTTTTGAGTTATCAGCCTGCCTTTATGAACTTTTTTTGCTTCTTTTTTGACTAGCTCTGCTTTTTCCAGCTGCTGCAAAATCTTCCTGATAATTGAGCCTGAGCCTTTATAGAAATGCTCTGTCTTTACCCCGCTGCTTTTTTTACCGCCGTATTTTGTCCTTAATTTAGAAACGCCAATTGGACCTAATTTGTATATTGCCCTCAGTAAAGATGCGGCCCTTATATACCACCAGTCTTTTCTAATTGGCGGCCTCTCTTTATGTACCCCTGTTTTTACATAGCTTGCCCATGGTAATGGCTTTATGGCTTCTATCTTTTTTAGCTCTTCAGCTATCTTTTCTATATGCTCGATAGGGTCAACATCGTATATGGTTGCCATTTTTTTTAAGTTTTTACTTTATTGTTAACAAATTATAATTTCGCGCCTTGCGGCACTAGATTTGCTAAATTGAATTAGCTTACAGTTGAGAAATAAGGTAGGCTTTATAAATGTTTTTATATTTCTTCTTGGCGTGATCAAATTAAAAAAAACACCAAGCACGAAGGAAGAGATAGACAATATATTGAATCCAATTGTAAAGAAATGGTTTTATAGTAGATTTGAGGCTTATTCCCTGCCGCAATTATTTGGAGTTATGGAGATACATTCAAGAAATAATGTCCTTGTTTCTGCTCCAACCGGGGCAACTAAGACTTTAACTGGCTTTTTGTCTGTTTTGAATGAGTTGATTGACTCATCAGAAAAAAATATACTGGAGGATAGGGTGTACTGCGTTTACCTTTCTCCCTTGAAGGCGCTGTCAGAAGACATAAAAGTTAACTTGGTAGAGCCATTAAAGGAAATGGAGGCAATTGCTGGAAAAAATTTGAATATAAGGGTTGCTGTAAGGACAGGAGATACGCCTTCTTCAGAGAGGGCAAAGATGCTAAAAACCCCGCCGCATATTTTAATAACAACGCCTGAGAATTTAGCCATAATGCTTTCTTCCTCAAAATTTATGGAGCACTTAAGGAATGTGGAATGGTGCATTGTTGATGAGGTGCATGCCCTGGCTGAAAATAAAAGGGGCGTTCATTTATCCTTAAGCCTGGAAAGATTAAACGCTTTATCTTCCCATATGACAAGGGTTGGCTTATCAGCTACTATAGCTCCTTTGGAAGATGTTGCTCAGTATCTTGCCGGTTATGAAAACGGAAAGCCAAGGCCATGCAAGATAGTTGATGTTCAGTTCATTAAAAAAATGGATTTGAAGGTTTTAAGCCCCGTAGCAGATTTAGTTGATATGGAGCACAGCGTAATGCATCATGCAATGTACACCTTGATGGACAAGATGATACAGGAGCATAAGACAACTTTGATTTTTACAAACACAAGAAGCGCAACTGAGAGGGTTGTTCATCACCTAAAAGAAAAGTTTCCTAAAAATTATGCCGAGAATATAGGAGCGCATCATGGAAGCTTAAGCAAAACACTAAGGCATAGTTTAGAGCAAAGGCTGAGGGAAGGCAAATTAAAGGTTGTTGTTTGCTCAACTTCATTGGAACTAGGAATTGACATTGGTTATATTGATTTAGTTGTATGCCTAGGCTCGCCAAAATCGGTGGCAAGAACTTTGCAGAGAATTGGAAGAAGCGGCCATAGGCTGCATGACACAACAAAAGGAAGGATTATTGTTTTGGACAGGGATGATTTGGTGGAATGCGCTGTTTTATTAAAATCAGCTGTTGACAGGAAAATAGACAAAATCCATATACCAGCAAATGCTTTGGATGTTTTGGCGCAACAGATAGACGGGATTGCAATTGCAGATAAAATACATATCAATGAATTATTTAAGCTGGTGAAACAAAGCTATTGCTACAAGGATTTGGATAAAAAAGATTTTATGGAAGTTATTGACTACCTTTCTGGCAAATATATCTCCTTGGAAGACAGGCACATCTATGCAAAGATATGGTATGATGAGGCAACAGGAATGATAGGAAGAAGGGGCAAGATGGGCAGGGTTATTTACATGACAAATATAGGGACAATACCTGAAGAAACAGCTGTTGTAGTCAAGGTAGGAGAGCAGGCAGTTGGGACAATTGAGGAAGCTTTTTTGGAAAAATTAAGGCCGGGTGACATATTTGTCCTTGGCGGCCAGGTTTACCAGTTTAAGTTTTCTCGCGGCATGGTTGCCCAGGTTTCAGCTTCTGCTAACAGGCCGCCTACTGTGCCTTCATGGTTCAGCGAGATGCTGCCATTAAGCTTTGATTTAGCTTTGGAAATAGGGAGGTTTAGGAGATTAATGTCAGAAAGGTTTTGCTTGAATAAATCAAAAGAAGAGATATTATTGTTTATCAATAATTTTTTATATGTTGACCAAAATGCGGCTAATTCGATCTATGAATATTTTTTTGAGCAGTTTAATTATGCAACAATACCTTCACATTCAAGAATAGTAGTAGAGCATACGCACACAGAGATGGGGAAATATGTTGTGTTCCATTCGTTATACGGCAGGAGGGTAAATGACTGCCTGTCAAGAGCTGTTGCTTTTGCGATTGCAAGAACAGAGCATAGGGACGTTGAGATTGGGATTAATGATAATGGATTTTATATCGCTTCCCAAAAACCGATTAATGTAATGAAGGCTTTTAAGCTGCTGAAATCCACAGAGCTGCGAAAGATAATGAACATGGCAATTGACAAGACAGAGATCTTGAAGAGAAGGTTCAGGCACTGCGCAATGAGGGCTTTGATGATTTTGAGGCAGTACAAAGGCCATACAAAAAGGGTGGGAAGGCAGCAGGTCGCTTCCCAGATATTGATCAATGCTGTAAAAAGAATTTCGCCTGATTTTTCCATATTGAAGGAAGCCCGGCGCGAGGTTTTGGAGGATTTGATGGACATTGAAAACACCAGACTGGTTTTGGAAGGGATTGAACAGAAGAAGATACAACTGGAAGAGATACACACTTCAATGCCATCTCCGTTTGCTTTTAACCTGGTTATACAGGGCTATACAGATGTTATGAAGATTGAGGATAAAATAGGGTTTGTAAGAAGGATGCATAAAAATATATTGGCTAAGCTAAGCACTAAAAAAGGGATTGACAAGGAGGCATTAAGAGAATTTGATTATCATGAAGAATGGAATAAAATTGTAAAGAAAGCAGAAGAGCAGAAAGATGAGGAAAAAGAAAAGCTGAAACAACAGGCATGGAACCTAAAGATGGTTCCGATATTCGCAAGGCAGGAGATTGTTGAGCTGATTGATGGAAAAGATGAAGCAAGCGAAAGGCTTGTTGATGCTGTGCATAAATACAAAAAAGAGATTGAGAAGGACTGGCCTGAAGAGGTCAAGAAGTTTGTTTTTGAGAAGGTGGGTATTTAGGGATATACTGGCTAAGACCGGGTTAAAAAAGAAATAAATTTATAAACATAAAAATTAAACTAATCTATATGATAATCGGCATAACGGGCTCTTTTGGGACAGGGAAAACCACAGTATCTGACTTATTCAAGAAATACGGCTATTCCGTTATCAATGTTGATGAGTTGTACAGGGATATTTATGAAAAAAATTGGCTGTTAAGGGAAAGGATAGGGAAGGCATTTGGAACAGCAGACAGGGAGGAATTAAAAAAAATAGTTTTTTCTGACAAGAATAAATTAAAAAAATTGAATACGATAACACATCCAGTGATAATCAATAAAATTAAATCGATGATTAAAAAAATCAATAAAAAAAATATTATAATAGACGCCCCTTTGCTTATAGAGGCAAATGCTGTTGGCTTAGTTGATAAGCTGATAGTTGTGATATGCCACAAAGAGGAGCAAATAAAAAGGTTATTAAAGAAAGGCAAATACACAAAAAAGGAGATAGATAATATCATTAAATCACAGATGCCTTTGAAAGAAAAGCTGAAATATGCGGACTATATAATTGATAATTCATACTCAATAGACAATACAAAAAAGCAGCTAAAAGAATTAGTAAAATTATTGAAATAAAATGCCAAAAACAGCAATCTATCCTGGAAGCTTCGACCCTGTAACAAACGGCCATTTGGATGTTCTAAAGAGGGGGCTAAAGATATTTGACAAGATAATAATCGCAGTAGGAGAACACCCAAGCAAGAAGACATTATTCTCTGTTGAAGAGAGAATAGAAATGCTGAAGGAAGCAACAAAAGGAATGAAAAATGTGGAGATAGAGCATTTCTCCGGCTTATTGATAGATTATGTCAAGAAGAAAGGAGCTGTTGTTGTACTTCGTGGCTTAAGGGCTGTTTCTGATTTTGAGTATGAGCTGCAGTATGCTTTAATGAACAGGAAATTAGACGACAGCATAGAGACTGTTTTTATAATGACAAGGGGGATGTACTGCTATCTAAGCGCTTCAATTGTGAAAGATGCTGCTTCTTTGGGAGCCAAGCTTGACGGGATGGTGCCGAAGATGGTGGAGAAAAGGCTGAGGGAGAAGTTTAGAGTATAGTTTTTTCTTAAAGGTTGTCAATTTTGGCTCGGCACGGCGAGTAGGTAAATAAGAATTCTTATAGTAGCGAAGCGGTACGTTGGTAAAGAATTAGGGTTTTTGGCTTAAAAAAGCGAAAGTTTTATATATAGGTTGTATATATCTTATATATAGGTGATGTATATGGTACAAGCCATGATTGATATCTCTAAAAATACAAATCAAGTATTGAATATTGTAAAGGCTAGATTCAACCTTAAAGATAAATCCGAGGCTATAGAAAAAGTAGTATTAGAGTATGGTGAGGACATTCTAGAACCTGAATTAAGGCCCGAGTTTATACAGAAAATTAAGAAGATAGAGAAAGAAGGTAAATTTAAGACTTTTAAAAATATAGAAGAGTTAAGAAAAGATATAGAAAATGCATAAATTTTCTGTAGAGGAGAAACTTAGGAAGATTATAGGTAAACTGTCAAAGAAAGATCCTTCTATGTTTAATGATCTTCTTGGGAAGATTAACGAAATAATAAACTGCGAGAATATTGATCATTATAAAAATTTAAGAAAGCCTTTACAACACTTAAAGAGAGTTCATATAAAAGGCCCCTTTATTTTAACTTTCAGGTATATTGAAAGTGAGGATAAAGTTCTATTCTATGATTTTGACCATCATGACAGGATTTACAAATAAAACCCAAACCACCTTCTATTTGCCACAATTCATAGGGGGCAGAATGTTGCTGTGATTTACTGTAGCAGGTGGCTTTTAACAGGATGGTCCCTAAGCTGGTTGAGAGGAAGCTTAAAGAAAAATTCAGGTAGGTTATTCTGTAGGGTGATATTCATCAGCTTTCTCTTCTTCGCTTTCTTTTGTTTTCTTCAAATAAACAACAATCAGGTCTTCATTATCCCCTTTTGCTATTGATTTCTTAAAGCTTACCTTGCTATAGCCAAAGTTTCTAGCTACTAGCATACCTAATATATGCGAAGTTATGCTGCTAAGAGATGGCACTTTGCTGAGCATATCCCCAAAAGCGGTTTTATTTCCTTTGAATATAACCTTATCAGCTGATTTTTCAATAACAATGTAACTGCCGCCTATCTTGTTTTGAGCATCTGTAAATGCCTCTACAATCTGGTCTATATTTAATTTGCCAACACCATAGAACTCCTTATATATCTTCTCTATATCCTTACCAATTTGAAGTCCTGTTTCGTTTATTAGCTTTTTGGATTCTTCTTTGTCTATTTTAAGGAGTAGATTGGTTATAATAGTTTTTAAAACCATTTCTTTGGTTATATTAACTGGAATATACCACAATTTAGCCATTCCTAGCTGTTTAAAGTCGATTAATGTCCTTTCTTTGATAACAGAGAGATATTTAGCTAATGTTATCCTGTTAATATTCAAATAACTGGCTATTTCAGAAGAAGTTACCCCAATAGGGCTTTTTTTTACGAATTCAATAATTTTTTCCTCTATATTTGAATCAAATACCATTTGAATACCTAATCTATTTAATAGGGCGTTAATATTGATTGCTTATATATAAAGTTTACTATTATTGATTATCAATAACCGAAAGATTTATATAGTTGTTGTTATACAGTATTGATTATCAATGCCTTTATACAATAAAGGCATATAGTTAATTTAAAAACATACGAGGTGAAAACAAATGGAAAAGAAAGTCGGCCATTACTCCTTCATCGGAGGCATTGCATTAGCCTTGCTTTTAGGCATATTGAGTGCTTTTGATGTAAGCGGTGCATACACACCTTGGCTAGGATCTTTACTGGTTGTTTTAGGTTTAATCGTAGGATTCCTAAACGTTGCTGGTAAAGAAACAAAAGAGTTCCTATTGGTTGCTACAGTACTAATCATTGCGGTTGGTATGGGCAATGCAGGAACAGTGCTAGGCATTGTTGCAAAAGGAGTTGTTGAACCACAAAGTGTTGTTGTATTAGGCAAGCTACTTAGTGGTATATTAACACAAATATTGGCATTTGTCATCCCAGCAACAGTTGTTGTTGCTTTGAAAGACATTGCTGCTTTGGCAAAAGTCCAATAAGCCAATTTTTCTTTTTTTTATTTTTTTGAACAAATGCAGAGAGATAGATTTTTATAGTTATTTGAAGTTCCAATCAGCTAATATGAACCCTGAATTAAAGAAAACAATAGTTGTTTTTCATATCAGCGCTGTCCTATATTTTTTAATGGGCTTTGCAGCATTAATTGCTTTAGTCTTTTCTTTAATAAACTTTATATCTGACGCGGGTTTAGAATCCTTATTTTTTTTGTTTTATAGCTTGATTTTACTGGCGATTGGAGTGGGATTTGGTGTTTTTGTTGAGATTGTTGTCAAAGGCCTGAAAAGGGGTAAGTTTTGGGCTTGGGTTGCGGGAATAGCTATCAGTGGGCTCTACATACCCAGTTTGTTTATAGTTTTGGGCATTATTGGATTGTTGGGATTACTAAATGAAAACACAATGAAGGTTTTTGTTAAGAAATAATTTAAATAGTTGTGTAAAACACCTTTTTCTATGAATATTTTGCCAGGAATAAAGATAGTTGATCTTGCACTTTCTGCAGGCAATAACCTGATATTGGCAGACACTCATATAGGCTATGAGGAAGCCCTGAACAAGCAGGGTGTTTTAGTTCCAAGGTTCCAGTTCAAGGAGATAATACAAAGGCTGGAAAAGATAATCAAAAACAAGAAATTTGATAAGATAATAATCAACGGCGACATAAAGCATGAATTCGGGACTATTTCTGAGCAGGAGTGGAGGCATACTTTAAGGCTATTGGATTTTTTAAAGCAGCATTGCAGCGAGATAGTCCTTATCAAAGGAAACCATGACACTATTTTGGGCCCAATAGCAAATAAAAGGGATGTTAAGGTAGTGGATTATTATATTATCAATAACGGAAAAAACAAATATTCAAAAAATCCATTAAAAAAGATAAAGGATAAAAAAAATATACTTGTTGTCCATGGCGATAAGATAGATGATAAAATATTAAAGATAATCAACAAAAATAAGATAAAAACAATAATAATAGGCCATGAGCATCCTGCTGTAATGCTGAAAGAAGGCCCAAGGCATGAGCTCTACAAGGCATTTCTTAAGGGCAAATGGAAAAAATACGATTTGATTGTGCAGCCTTCTTTTAATTTAGTAACGGAAGGGACAGACATTATGAAAGAAAAACTATTAAGCCCTTTTTTGCAGCAGGATTTAAGAAACTTTGAGGCTTATATTGTTGCAGACAAGGTTTATGGGTTTGGGAAACTGAGAAATTTATAAATTACCCCTTATACACCTTCCCAAGCAAATCGCTTCTTGTCACCAGCCCTTTTAACCTTCCTTCTTCACTAACCAAAACCATCGGATAAAACCTAAGTAAAGATGATATTACTGTTACGGTTGTGTTTTTATTTACAATTGGAGGGGGGTCCTGCATTATGTCTTTTACCTTATGGCCCTTTTTAGTGAGCATAGCATCTAATATGCCTGTTTCTGACACCAATCCAATTGCCATATGCTCTTCAATAACAGGCATTTGTGATATTGCATGTTTTTTAAGTTTGGCTATAGCATCTTTTACATTGTCATAAGGCGAAACAAATATTATCTTATCATTCATTACCTCACTTACTTTTAACTCGTGCTTTTTCCCTAGGTCATCGAGGGCTGCAAAAATTTTTTTTGTTTTAGAATAGGTAGGGTCAATTCTTCCTGCTTCTATTTTTGCTATTAATGACTGGGAAACGCCTGCCCTATTAGCTAATTCATTCTGTGTTAAGCCAAATTTTTTCCTTATTTCCTTTATTTCTTCCAATTCGTATGGCATTTTTCACCTAATAAAATTATTTTGTTTTTACTGGTTCGCCGCTGAATGTGAATGATTCAGGCTTAGTTTCTGTTTTTTCCCCGCTGAATGTATAGCTAGCAGGAGGTATAAAAAATATATTGTTAAACCACATTTTATATAGGAATAATCAGAGCTTATATTTATGCTTTTCGGAATAATAGAAAGCGACAGTAATTATAGGGCAAATAAATATGTCGCTTACTATTTAGAAGACGACACAAAATGCCCAATAACTAATGTAGTCTTCTATAAGGTTATAGCAAGTTCGTCAATGTTTTTTATAACCATTTTATTCGGCTTAAGCTGATCTTAGTGTTGGAACAACTGTTTCGTTAACAATATAGGCAACATTCGGAGGTGTTTTTAATTCTTTAAAAAGACTGTGATATATAACAGCTATTGCCCTTTGAACCGTTTCCTTGATTTCTAATGGTTTACCTGTGTGGAGGTCATAAGCATTAAGACCAGGTAATTGCTTAAGCTCCTCTTTAGAAAGATTATCAGTGACCCAGACAACATTTTTTTGCCCTTTCAGTGCCCTTGCGCACATCACAGTCTGCCACTCTTCTAGTTCATACTTATAACCTGGTTTAACTACTTCAGCTAAATATTTTTCTGGGCCCATAGCTGCTAATTGCCTCATAGATTGAGCATATCCCTCTTTTCCGCCTATTCCTCCATGCATAGGGCTGATAATTATGGCATAACCGCCTTCAGTCATAATCCTACTAGCAGCAAATAAAGGCTTTACTGATTGGTATTGATTGCTGCTGGCAATAGGGCCTGCCGGGGATATCACAATATCTACAGGGTTATCAATATAAGATTTAGCATAACTTTTGACTAATTCAACTCCTGCTTTATGAGATTCTTTCATGCCACCAGCAAATACACCCATTAAATATTCACAATCTCCAGACATTACTACATTAAGACTGAAAATTTTTGGATTATACCCTTTAACTAATTTTTCAACTGTTTTCCATAGTGTTTGCTGGATTGGATTTTCATCAATAATAAGAAAATCTGTATTCTTGTCTGTCATCTGAAAAGGCCCATGTATGCCTTTTACTATAGCTTCCCCTGATGCGCAGCCTGGGTAGAGCACCTTAGCTCCGCCAGATGCTCCTGCCATAAAATGAGACTCAATAGAAGCTGTTGGGATTATAATGTCTGATTCTATTAAAAGCCTGTTCAACCTAACTTCAATATTTCCATGTCCTGTATCAACTAATCCGACTGAAACAAGATCATCAGCTTTACAATCATGAAAAACTATTTTATATCCTCCATTAGATACCTTATCACCAAACTTATCCCTAACCCAGTTATCTTTATCCTGCTCTGAGTGAGTTCCAAGCGCAACAAGAATATTGATATTAGAACAATTTAACCCAGAATGCACTAGTCTTTCAAGCACTGGCTTTAGTATTCCTCTTTGGTCCTCCCAGTGATATGGAACAGGCCTTGTCCTGTCACAAACAATAACAGTTGCTTTTTGATTCTTTGGTGCCTTTGAATTTGATTTAACAAGATACTCAATTGTTTCTCCGCCAAAAGGCCTATCTAGTGCGTCATTAACTGCCTTGCGGGATTCATCAAGAGAGATTAAATCTGTTGCTGGATGGTTTAATATAGATGTTTCCAGCGGCAGTTGGATAGAAAGCTTTCTATCGCCATATGGCATCCTTATCTCTTTTTTAATAATTCCAGAATAATATTCAAGTGCTTCTTTTATAAAATCATCTGTGAATTGGGGCATTTTTATTCATTTAGTCATTTTTATAACAACAAAATTCCACTTCTCTATGAGAAGTGGTTTTGCTGCACTACACATGTTATTGGTATTTTGTTGTGCTCAAAAACCACATCAGTGGAATTTTGAGTGTCAAAAACCATGTTGTATGTTTGTGCTAACCAAATACATGCCACCAGTCTGTGACTGGTGGTTTTTGACATAAATAAAAAGAAAAAATTATCTTGGTTTGAATTGAGGAACATCTCTCAATTTGCCAGTAAAAGCTGCTGTTATCCATGCTCCTACTGTTTCTCTTGCTTCTTTCTGTCCTTCTGGAATAGGATTTCCTGCTTCATCTACTGTTTTTATTCCTATCCCCACTAATTTAGAAGCATATTTTGGAAGCCCTGCTGCCTCAATTAAAGCCTGAAGGTTTTCTTGGGAGAAAGGTTTACCTCTAACATCAACTTCACTCAATGATGCTGAATAACCAGTTGATCTAGCTAGTTCAATCATCATGTTCCCAACTGCTAGCCCTAAATCCCTTCCCCAAAGATTTGTTAAATCTATATCTCTGCCAATTCCTGCTTCCTGGTACAACTTTCCAATTGATCTAACAGCTTCAGGAGATCTTGTAGCAAATGCTGCAACATAAGAAGGTAATGTTATTGCGCATGCTGCTCCATGAGATAAATCATCAACAAATAAGAAACTTGCTAAATGCGGAAGGCCTGTTCCTTGAAGCTGGTCAATCATTATCCCACCCATATCAGATGCTGTTGCAATCTGAGTTGCGATTTCAAGATCACTGCTGTTTTTAGTCATAGGCATTACTGAATTCAAAAGGACTGCTGCTCCTATATTATTTACTCTCTGTACTTTAGCATACTTTTCAGAACCAGACGGGTCTGTATGAAGCAATGGTTCAAATAAATGAGCTCCACTATCATATGCTCCGTCAAGCCGTGTTCTCATAGGAGCTGATAAGGTAAATTCTGGATCAAAAATAGCAAGGTCAGCCCTGTTAGCAGGATCAATTATCAGGCTCTTTACGCCTGGTTTTCTAACATTATCTGTGTTGTTTGAATATTTGGTTAGATGACCTGTTGCTCCTGACAGTAATTGGGCCTTTACCACAGGCAATAGAGTATATCCTGTTTCCTCCATTAATTCTGTGATTGCTCCTTTAGCTTCTTTACCTTTTCCTGCGCCCCAGAACCTGTTGGGGTCGTCTTTTAATCCGGCTCTATGTGCGAGATAGAGTGCATTAGAATATGAAACAGAGTCTAAACCGCTTGTCCCACAAACTGCAACTATCGCATCAGGTTTTGCTGCTTTTAAAGCACCATAAACTTCAAATCCATGTGTAATTGGGCTGTTTGGATCAGCACCTTCAATTTCAGCGACAATTTCAAGGCCAGCATCTATTAATCTTTTTCTTGCAAATTCCAAAATGCTTTGATCTGAATCTGGAGCTTTAACGTGGGGTGCACAAGGATCATACACTAACATAACTGTGCCCATCATTCTCCCTCCAGAAGTTAGAAGTTGTACACTAGCTTCACCTAGCTGGAACCTAACACCGGGACCAAAGATATACCCTCTACCAAGATCATTCTTGTCGTGACCTGGTGCTGGTTTGTACTCTGTCCTTATTTGACTAGCACTTTCCATTAAAGCATTCATATTAGCCATTTTTCATCCCCCGAACAAATTACATCTCAAATTATTTTAAGCAATATTCTAAGGCTGCTGGCGCTTTGCCTTTTCCGCCAAGTATATCTATTCTTTGTTGCAGCCACGGTACAAATTTTTGGGTGATATGTGTTTGTGACGCGCCATAAGTTGCAGCTTGTTTCATATCTTTATGCCCTTCCACTATTTCATGCCTAACCTCCCAGTAATAATCCGCTGCTGCCCTTGCAAATTCCCCTAAAGCAGTTGTGCATGTGTTAAATTTTATACCACCCACCTGAACTGCCTCTTTTAATTGTGAATCATTAAAGCCAGATGTTCCATGAAAAGCAAGACCCATCGGATAACTCAAGCCTAATGCGTTTGTCATTATCTCCCTATGTTTATAAGCTTTATCAAGCTGAACTGGACTGCCAGCTGTAGTTGTTTGGCCATGAACGCTTCCTAAGTTTGGAGCGTAACTATCTACAGTTAAATGTTCTTTAACTAGCGCTTCTGCTATTTGGGTTGTTTCATCAAGAGTTGTCAATTTACTACCAATCTCTGTAGGCTCGGCTTCAACAGCTACCCCACCTGCATATGCTGCTTCTTTAGCAATTTCTAAAGTTATCCTAATTATGTCAGATAGATTGGTATATCCTTTTGCATCAAAAGATACAGAACTGACAACTGGTTTGCCTCCTGCCCAATCATAAACTTTATAATCCTTTCTTGGCTCTCCCTTTATAGCTGCAATTGGCCCTCTTTCATCAGGAAAATGATCTACATGCAATACAACAGGAACATCTTTAAATTGAGGCGATTCTGCTAAAAAGTAGACATCATTAAAAAATCGAGCCATTCCTTCATTTAGCTCCCCATTCTCAAATTTAAGGGCTTTCATTCCAGCTTTAAATTCATCTAAACCGCCGCCGAAAGGAAAACTTCTTGCCTGCCAAATGCTGTACTCTATGATTATTGGCGCGCCCAGTCCTTTTGCAGCCATCAAAGCCATCCTTATCATTTCTTGGCTGTCTGCATTTAAAGCAACCATACCATATCTATTTTCAGCTGCATGCCTGAATAACTTTTTTGTTTGAGGTCCTGTTAATAAAGCCATTGTTGTGCCCCCCTAAATTTTATATAATTTTAATAAAAAATTAAGCTCTTATTTAAACTTTCCTATTTTGGGATAGTAACAAACATAAAATGTTAATATCTGCTTTAATTGATGGTATATTATTCCAGAGGGGGTATATTCCAATAAGAATAATTTAGTCAAAAATCTTTATAAATAGAATATCTGTTTAAGTTCTTATGGTGGTATTGATATGAATGGTGAGTTCTAATGGCATATTTAAAAAACTATAAGGAGGTTGTTTAATATGAAAAAGGGCAAATATCTATTTACATCTGAAAGCGTGACAGAAGGTCACCCTGACAAAGTCTGCGACCAGATTTCCGATGCATTTCTGGATGAATGCTATAAGGTTGACCCGCAAAGCAGGGTTGCCATTGAAACATTAACCACTACCGGCCTGGTTGTTGTTGCAGGCGAAGTCACAACAAAAGCCTATGTGGATGAGCAAAAGCTGATAAGGAGTGTATTAAAAGACATTGGATATGACCAGCCTGAGATGGGTTTTTGTTATTCTGATGTCGGCCTTTTAAGCTCCATACATGAGCAAAGCCCGGATATATCGCAGGGAGTAACTGAAACAAAAGGGCATGAGCAAGGCGCAGGCGACCAGGGAATGATGTTTGGCTATGCAACCAATGAAACGCCGGAGTATATGCCATTGCCAATAATATTAGCGCATAAATTAACAAAAAAATTAGCCGAGGTTAGAAAAAATAAAACACTAAAATACCTAAGGCCGGATGGAAAATCACAGGTAACTGTTGAATATGAAGACGGCATCCCAAAAAAGGTTACAACTGTGATTATTGCAGCGCAGCACAGCCCTGATGCAGCAGAAGAGCAGATTAAAAAGGGTGTAATAGAAAAAGTGATAAAGCCTGTTCTGGGTAAATGGCTTCATAATGACACAAAGTTTATTGTCAATGGCACAGGTAGGTTTGTAATTGGCGGCCCTCCTGGTGACACGGGCGTTACAGGAAGAAAAATAATTGTTGATACTTATGGTGGCCATGGAAGCCATGGCGGCGGCTGCTTCTCAGGAAAAGACCCCAGCAAGGTAGACAGGTCAGGAGCTTATATGGCAAGGTATGTTGCAAAGAATATTGTTGCAGCTGGATTGGCTGATAAGTGCGAAGTTCAATTAGCTTACTGCATTGGTGTTGCAGAGCCCGTTTCAGTTTTGGTTCATTGCTTCAGGACAAACAAAATCCCGGAAGATAAAATAGCAGAATTGGTCAGAAAGCATTTTATACTAAAGCCGGCAGCTATAATTGAGCATTTAAAATTAAGAAGGCCAATATACAGAAAAACAGCTGCTTACGGCCATTTCGGAAGGGATGACCCCGACTTCACCTGGGAGAAGACAGACAAGGCCGAGGCATTAAGAAAAGACGCAGGCCCGTTGGGAAAGCCTGA
>JAGVXP010000031.1 GCA_018303725.1 Candidatus Woesearchaeota archaeon
CCAATAGTTGTCGCATTTATTATCCACATAGCTGCCGCCTATGTTTTGGGCGCTTTTTAATGAGACTATTCCGTCGCTTACATTGTATGTTGCAAATAGTCTTTTTGTTGAGGTTTTGAAGAATAAAAGGTTTAATGCATAATTCCTTGTCCCTGCTATAACAAAATATTGAACGCCTGGCACTCTTGGCGTTATTACCCCTTTTGCAACATCATCCAGCATCCTGCCGTTAAGGTTGAATAAGGAGAATTGGGCATCCTCCCTGTTGATTAGCTCCCCGAATATGTCTTTATAGACTTCAATTATTGGAGAGCCTTCGTTTGGCACTCCAACAAGGATTACCTTCCTTACTTTGGGTACATAGTTATAGCTTTGGTTGTATGCCATATAGAGGGCTTGTTGCGTTATTAGGCCGCCTAAGCTGTGCGCAACTATGTAAATATTGTCAAATTCTTCTGATCTTGCTTCTATTAAACTAGAAAATTCATCTGCTGCTTCTCTTATTGATTTTGAGCCGGGATAGCCAAATGTCAGCAGATTAAATGGCTGGTTTGTCAGCCTTATGTCATCAATTATTTGTTGATAAGTTAGAGGGGAGGAAGCTAAACCATGAACTAAGATGATTGCATCCCTGCTTTTTTCTTTTGGTGAGTATACCCACTCTAAACTGGAGTTAACACAATAAGTGCATAATATTCCCATTAAAGCAAATGTTGCCTTGCTTTCATTGTCTAAATATTTAGTTATGTTTTTAACTTCAGCTGTAACTGTTCTGTTTTCCTTGTTTATTTCGCCGCCAAGATAGTCCCAGCCTTCTTCTGTTTTAGCATACATTGCTATGGAATCCTTTTCAAAGATGTTTTCATCAACATAAGGCATAGTAACAACAGTACCAAATCCTCCACTAAGTTCTTGGCGGCTGGTTGGTGTGGGTGAGATTGATAAGCGCAAGACCAAAGGGGTTCCAACTATTTTCAAACTAGGATTTACAGCTTCTTCTACAGCAACCTTTGGCATGCTAATAGAGGCAGTTATATTTTCAAATATCTTGCCTACAAACTGTATAGAATTATTACCGGTTTTTAAAGCATCTTTAACTCTCTTTACTACTTGCTCTTTCTCCTTGATATTTATTGGCATCTCTTCCAGCTCTAAAAACTTTGTCTCTCTTCTTATTTCCCTTATTCTCATTCCGCATTTTAATCCTGTAACCTCGCTAACTATCTGAGGCAAGCATATGTCTCCTGCGCATTTCAGCAGAGTAACATTAACATAATTTTCTGGAATGCTTAGTGTTATATCCAAGCTTTCGCCATTGCAATCTAAATTAAACGGCTCTAGGATTATTTCATAATCCTTAGGTATCACTAAATCGCTTATATTAACTCCGCTTAAAGTTAGGTCCCCGCCAACTTCTGTGTATGTAACATTGACGCAAGGCAAACTTGAAAGTGTTGTTGATGGAACGCTAACAGATGGGCCTATAGCTGGCGTAGGCGCAGGCTGTGGGGGCGGGGGTGGCGGTGGTGGAGGCGGTGTTGTTTTGGTTTCTTCTACAGCACAGCTTCCGCAGTCTGTTGAGCATGAACTGCAGCTTTCACCGCTGTCGCAAGTTCCATCCCCGCATCTTGCTACGCTAGTTACTGTTAAAGTTATGTTATTGGAGCTTGTGTCATACCCTCCATCAGTTGCTGTAAATATTATATATTCAGTCCCATCCCAGTTTGTTGCTGGCCTGAAAGTTACATTAGATGTTGTTTGGTTTATTATCACCCTTATTGAAGAGTTTCCAGTTACGTTGTAGGTTAAAGCATCATTGTCTATGTCATAGAAATAATTGATTAAAGTTAGGTTATTTATTAAGTTAAAGTTTTCATTCCAAGTTATGTTGGTTATTGTGTTGTTGAAAACCGGCTGATAATTTAAAATTATTAATTTTGTTGAGTTTAATGCTGTTCCGTTATTTTCACCATCATAAGGCGTTATTTCACAGGTTAAGTTGTCATTTTTTGAGAAATTGCCAGAACCTAACATATTTATTGTTATTCCGCTAATTGTTGTTTTGTTGTTATACCAGCCATAGTATAAAGTTACAGCATCATTGTCAACGTCATTAACGCTTTGGTTGTAGCAGGTTAAAGACTCATTTGTATAATTTCCGCCATAAGTTGAGTTTAGAATTGGCCTTGCATGGGTTGGCCAATAGTTGCTGATTACAATGCTGTAATTAACGCTAGCTGTTGCAGAGCTTGTGTCAGTTGCTGTTATTTCACAGGTTATATTATCTGTTTTGCTGAAATTAGCTGGTGTTAATGTGTTTGCTGTTATGCCGCTAATCTCTCCTGAGCTATTGAACCATTTATAGCTTAGTGTTACAGCATCATTGTCTTGGTCATAAACAGAGCTTGTATTTAAGCAATTTAATGTGTCGTTTGTGTAAGCTGGCTGTGGTGTTATGTTTGTTGTGAAGTTGTTGGATGGTGCTGTGTTTGCAATTATCAGATTAGTAGAATTAGCCCAGCTGCTCCATTCTTCACCATCATAAACTCTAACACTAAATGTCCAATTTTCCCCTTTGCTTGTGTTAGTTGAACTTACTGAGGTTAAATTAGCCAAAGCTGTAACTTCTATGCTGTTATTGTACCATTTTGTTTCATTTAGTCTTGTAGTTCCATTGTCTGTGTCATTATAGCTAAAAGAGCCAATTAAAGTTCCATTTGTCCTATTCAGGTTATCGTTGGATGTAAGGTTAACATCAATTATATTCGGGATATAATTAAGCTGTATGTATAAGGTTGTGCTTGCAGTCAGATTTAAGCTTTGAGTGTTATTAGAAGTTTCTGCTAAGGTTGTATTAATTGAATAATTAGTCTGAAAATATTGGCTTGTAGCATTTTGCATATACTCTGTTAATGTTTGCCTTGTAATCCGGCCAGTTGCATCAGTTAAACTGGAAAATATGAAATCACTGCTTAAGTTATAGCTAGAAACATTCACATTGCTTATATTATTGCCCACAGAGTCATTGACATAGGCATCTAGGAACCATTTAACTGTTATAATTCCAGTTGCCCCTGCTGCAAAGGTTGTGTCTGACTTGTTAAAAGTGGTGTTTATAAAAACAGTATTTCCTGCCCCGTTTACATAAATATCAGCCGCATTAATAGCGCTTATAGTTGAATTAGTAAGGGTGTTATTAACTGAGCCTAAAAGATGAATGCCATAAGCATTTGTTCCGCCAGTATAAGCTGTATTTATAGTAACATTAATAATGAGGGCGTTATTGGAATTATCCAAAACAATGCCTTCGCTGTCATAATAAGCAGTATTGATTGTAGTATCACTTATATTATTGTTATCAGAGCTAGCTAAATAGATTCCATCGCAATACTGGCATTGATAACCTCCAGTTGTAATTGCGTTGCTCTTTATGATATTATCATGTGAATCAGAACGCAAATAAATGCCAATTTGATTGCTTTCTGTTGCTCTGTCAATTGAATTATTACTTATACTATTAAAAGAGGAATTAACCAATTCAATACTTGATGTTTTTTTATGCTGAGTAACAGTAATATTATTTCCATAAATACTGGAGTTTTCTATATTAATTAATTTAATGCCCTCAATTGTGAGATTATTATTCTTTATTGTTATATTAGCCGAGTAAGTGTAATAGAGTAGGGCAATATCTGCCTTATCTTCTATAGTCTGGCTGTTATTATCAAAAAAATAATATATTGATTTACCATCCAATATATTAGAACTATCAATTGAGTGGTTATAATGCTGTTTATTTGTTCCATCAACCAACAAGCCGCGCCCATTGTTTGCTGCACCACCGAATATGGAAATATTATTCCCCCTCAAGGTGTTGCCGGAAGACATATACAAATAGATAGCCCCTTCTGGATCAGCACTTGCATAGTAAGATATGATAGTGTTGTTTATAAGAGTGCTATTTGTCCCATTATCAGAATAAAATCCGCTGCTATAGCCGTCATTGTCTACGGTAATGTTGTTTCTTTCAAAATAGTTATTGCTTGAGTCTTGTAAGAGAATTCCTTTGCTGTTCCTGCTGTATACAAAAATTGAATTAAGAGTAAAATTATTATTATCAGAAAGGGTTGATATAAGGATTCCATGACTATATGTGTTGGCACCAGAAACTCTGGAAGAATTAATAAAATTATTGAATATTGTATTGTTGCTGGCCTGGTATAGGTAAATGTTATAATTACTATCAGCAATTGCGTCTGATGTAATTATCCTATTGTTTTTGATTACCGTATCATTTGTATTAACAAATAAACCCCTCTGCATATTATTTGCTCTTGTTATATCATTATGCCCCAAATAGCTTATGTTAGTATAATAAATCTCAAGCTTGCTGCCAGGCAGATTCCAGAACTCATACTGCCCAGTGCCGTTTGTTAAAACAGATGTTAAATTAGAACTATTAACAATAAATCTGCCTGAATTATTAATGACAAACTCCCCGTTATAGCTGGAATTCATCTGCAGTGTTACATTCTTAAAAGTTAAATTGCCTAAAATAGTCAGGTTTCCGTTTAAGGTTATAGTTATATTTTTGCACCTTACATTATCGCTAGAGCTTATATTCCATTCCCCTATAACGGGGGGATTGCATTCTGTTTCTCCTCTGATTGTTAACGCTGTCGAATTAACCCAATTGCTCCAGTTATTTCCATCATACGCCCTCACAGAGAATATCCAGTTTTGTCCAGTTGTTGTGTTCCCATGACCAACTGTTGTTTGATTTTCTAAAGCCGGGATTTCTATGCTGTTGTTGTACCATCTTGTTTCATTATTTTGTTGCGTATCCCCTGCATCACTGTCACTAAAAGCCCAAAATCCCTGCAATGTCCCATTTGTTCTGTTTAAGTTGTCTGTTGAATTTAGTATTACATTAGCCACTGTTGGTGGTGTATTATTTGTGAGATACAACTCTCTTGTTGCTGTGCAATTCTCATTTCCTGCTGTGTCCTTTGCGCAACCCTGGTAACTATATGCCCTCTCTGTTAGATTAGTTTGATTAGAATAAAATCGCCATTTGTCTGTGTTGTATTTGTATAAGTTTGAATTATAAAGCTGTTTAATTTCATCTGCGCTGAAACTCCTATTCCATATCCTTATTTCATCTATTGAGCCATTAAAAACACCGGCTCCAGTTCCTGTAATTCTTCTTCCAATTATTATTGGATTGTCATTATCAGGAACAGCAGTAGAAAAAGATTTTGAATTAATTTCTGTGCCATTAAGATAAGTTTTTGCAGTGCTTCCATCTAAAGTCAATGCCACATGATACCAATTTCTAGTTGATAACTCCCCAACCTCGCCAGCCATGGTGTTGGCAACATAAAACGCAGCAGATAAATTATTAAAGTGCTCAAAAGTAAAATCACCATTGCCTGGGCCTTTTTCAAATAGCCATTTGAACTTGGTTACATCCGGATTAATCTTAAACCATGCCGAGAATGTTAAAACTGATTTGCCGCGAACGATATTGTTATCAGTTATATTGATATAATCATCAAAACCATCAAAAGTCAAAGCGCAGCCATACCTTGCATCTGTGCAGTTCCATCTTGGCTCTAAATTCCCTTTAAAGGTTCCATTATTCCTATAACTGCTTACATCAACAGCATAGCTATTATTCTCTCCCAAAGCAGAAACATTGTCAAAATTTAACATCAAAACTAAGCTGTCATTGTAGAAAGAATAATTAGTTCCATTCCAGTTCCAGATAAATGCACCTAAATCAGAAGCATTTGTTATGCTTATGTTAATCTCCACTGAAGTATTAGCTGCTGCTGTTGCATTTGCTGGTGTTGGCAATGAAAAGTTAATGCCTGGAGCAGCAGTATCTAAAGTAATGGTATAATTTCCTTCTTGGCTCCATACAGAGCTAGTTGAATTGTCATAGCCAAGGCAGTCCCATTTAAATGTGTTGTCATATGGCAATGTGTAAGTCCAGTTTGTTTTATTTGTTGTCCCTGACAATGAAGTTGTATTTGTATAATTTATAAAACCAGTTGAATTCCAGATATACAGAGTGAGGTTTACAATTCTTTCGTTGTCGGTTATATTGCAAATAAATGTTTTGGATGATTGGTTTGTCAGTGTCATATTTACAGGACTTATAAGCTGCACAGTTGGGAGAGTGTTAAGATCCAAGATTCTTAACTCAGTTGAATTCAAATTCCCAGCACCATCCTTAGCAAATCCCTGATAAATATAAGTTGTCTCTGTTAAATTAGTTTGATTGCTGTAGAAATTCCATTTATCTGTATCATACTTGTATAAATTGGAATAATAATGCTGTTTAATCTCATTTGCGCTTAAACTTGCATTCCACACCCTTATCTCGTCTATTAGGCCGTTGAAAACCCCGGCTCCAGTTCCTGTAATTCTTCTCCCGATTATTATAGGGTCGCCATTATTTGGAATAGAACCACTAAAATCAGTTGAATCTATTTCTGTGCCATTGAGATAGGCCTTTGCAACACTTCCGTTTAAGGTCAATGCCACATGATACCACCTTCCTGTTGATAATGTGCCAATATCGCCAACATTGGTGCCAGCAACATAAAAAACAGGAGTTAAACAGTTCCAGCATTCTAAGGAAAGTGAAGCATCACCCTCTGTCTTTTCAAATAACCATTTGAATTGAGTTGTCCCAGGATCAATTTTAAACCATGCCGAGAATGTTAAAACTGATTTGCCCCTAAAAATGTCATTGTCTGTTATATTCACAAAATCATCAGAACCATCAAAGTCCAAAGCACAGCCATATTTAGCATTTGCGCAGTCCCAGGCTGGCTCTAAATTCCCTTTGAATGTTCCATTGTTTCCATAACTGCTTACATCAACAGCATAGCTGTCATTCTCTCCCAAAGCAGAAACATTGTCAAAATTGAACATTAAAACTAAGCTGTCATTGTAGAAAGTGTAGTTTGTCCCGTTCCAATTCCATTTGAATTCTGACAAGTTCTGTTCTGTTATGCTTATATTAATTTGAACTGTTGTATTGGTTGTTATAGTATTGTTTGCAGGGGTTGGATTTTGAAAGCTGATTTGTGGCGGCCTTATATCCCTCTCTGAAAGTTTCTCAACCCTTAGTTGTTGGTTGCCTGGAGAGTTATCATACCCTGCAATTATTATATTATTATTAGAGTCAACCGCAACTCCATAAGCCGCGTCATTGCCTGAGCTTGAATTGCTTGTATAATTCCATACATTGGCGCCGGAAGAGTTGATTTTTTCAACCCTTATTCTAGCCAAAGAGGAATCATAACCAGCTATTATTGTATTATCCGCAGAATCAATTGAAACTGCATATGCCTCATCAGTGCCTGAGCTTGGGTTGCTTGTGTAGTTCCATACATTATCACCAGAAGAGTTAAGCTTTTCAACTCTTATGTCTGGCCCGCTCCCTGCAATTATTATATTATTATTAGAGTCAACTGCAACAGCATACGACACCTCAACGCCTACAGATGGATTATTTGTATAATTCCACATATTATCCCCGGAGGAGTTTAGTTTTTCAACTCTTAGCTGGGCATCACCAGGCGATTTATCATAGCCTGTGATTATTATGTTATCATTAGAGTCAATTGCAACAGCATACGCTATATCAGTGCTTGAGCTTGGGTTGCTTGTGTAGTTCCAAAGATACGAGCCAGATGAATCCAATTTAATAACAATTAGCCGTGTATTAGCCTCCCCTGTTGAGCTGTCATAACCAACAACTACTGTATTGTTGTTAGAATCAACAGCTATTCCATACGGCCTGTCAGCACCCGAGCTTGGGTTGCTTGTGTAGTTCCATAAATTGTCTCCAGAGCTGTTGATTTTTTCAACCCTTATTTGGTAGTTGCCTGGTGAATAGTCATCAGCAGCTACTATTACGCTGTTGTTTGGCCCAATTGCAGCGGCATAAGCTGTCTCAGCGGCATTTGAGCTTGGGTTGCTTGTGTAGTTCCATACATTGCCCCCCGAGGAGTTAAGCTTTTCTACCCTTATCTTGCCTGTTACCAAATCGCCTGATGAACTGTCTAATCCCGCAATTAGTATATTGTTGTTTGTGTCAACTGCAACCGCACGTGCATAATCATTGCCTGAGCTGGGGTTGCTTGTGTAGTTCCATACATTGACAGGACCCATTTCACCAAGAGCTACTTCAGCGCCAGCATACGCGCTAAATCCTGTAACTGCAAAAGTGATTGTATCGCCATTATCAACAAAAGAAATACCTGTTCTCTGCCAATTTGAGCAGCTGAATGCTTCAAAATCAAAATCAGCGCATTTTACTATTGCATTAACATTGCCCTTCTTGGCTAAAGTTACTTCAGCGCCGTCAAAGTCAATGCTTTCGTTCACAGCAATAACATCTGTTCTTATCTCAGGATCTGTAGTCGCATCAATATAAGCATTTAAACTCTTTAATTGATTTAAATTCCTAATATTTTTAATATTTACATCAGACTTTTTTCCTTTAGCCTTTTCCGGCAGTGAGCTTAAATTCAGGTCATAATTCCCTTCCTCATTTTTCTCCAGCTTGTAATGCCCCAGTTTTTTGCCTTTCTTGTCTTTTACATTTATGGATATATTCTCGGTTATATTTACTTTTTCAGCTATTGAATATTCTATATTGTTAATAGTCAATATTGAATTGTTAACTTCTATAATCAATTTATAGAAGCTTTCATTAAATCCATCTAATAAGCATGTTTCTATACATTGGTCTGTAAATATTGTTTCTTCAAAGTGATATTTAGCATCTAAATGAGCTAAATCCGAAGTTATTATTTCTGCATAAAGGTTTTCTGGCTCTAAAGAAACATTATAATAAATAATTTGGGTAGCTATCACATTGTTTAAAGTAGCTCCTTGTTTTCCATAATTGCTGAAGAAAATTTCTTTCCAGTCTGGTGTTTTTGCCTGTAAATCAATAAATGCACAGCAGTTTTCATTGCCGTAGCATCTGAACTCAGATGTTTTGCTTTCTTCTGAATAAACTTCCCACTTTGTGCATAATTTGCTTTGCTCAACCTGCCAGTTAAAAGCTGTGTTTTCGACTGTTAAGTCTATTACTCCTTTTGTAGTTTCTACTCCATCATCATCTGCATCGAAAAGAGTGCCTGGGTTATAGCTTAGGTTGAGAGTTATTGTTTTGTTTATTATTGATTGGTTAATTGTTGATTCGGTTGCTATTGGTTCATTTATCAGCTGGTTAGTCTCGTTAGTTATTGAACCATTAGCTATAGGCTCATTTCCTATTGATTCATTTGAAATGGCTAAACCAGTTATACCGCCTAAACTGCCTTCTAATTGTGTACTATCAAATATAAGGTAAGTTCTGTTGTTATGTTCAACATATACTTTGGCTGTGCCGTTGGTTGTTATAGAGCCGTCTAATCTAATGCTTTTTAGATCGCCAGGATTAGCTAAGAACCAGTAATACTCCCTGTTAACATCAGCTACCAAGTCTATTGTGTCTGTGTAATTTATTTCTTGGGTTATTGTTATATGGCCTGTTATAGCTGGTTTGAAGAAAATTAGCCAAAATAACACTACCACCACTATCAAAAAAAAGAAAAAAGATAGAGGTTTCTTTAGAGCTTTAACTCTAGAAAGTCCTCTATCTAAATTAACCTTTCCGGCCGGATCGGTCATAGGTATAGTTAGGCACTACATTATTTATAAATATTTCGCTTTTTTATATATAAAAATGGCATTTTACTACCACCAAAAAGTTAGGCACTACTTAATGCAAATTTTTTGCAATAGAGCCAGTAAAGAAAACAAAAAATTTGCTGATA
This sequence comes from Candidatus Woesearchaeota archaeon, assembly GCA_018303725.1. GTDB lineage: Archaea > Nanobdellota > Nanobdellia > Woesearchaeales > JAGVXP01 > JAGVXP01. The sequence goes on from JAGVXP010000031.1 coordinate 9,849, forward strand.
GGCACAAATTGAATACTAATGTGGTGATTAAACTTATAAGAAACATAAAAAAATAGTTTATTTATTGATAAAAATTAAAAAAACCAATAATAAAAATCAAAGAAAAGTCTTATACTTCACTTAACTCATCCTTAATCTTGGCTATCTTGGCCAACTTTTCCTTTAATTTCGCCAATTTCTCTTCAACATCATTCTTCTTGGCATTAAGCTTTGCTTCCTTGTCAACTAATTTAGAAATTCTTTCCCTCATCTCTTCCTCTTCTGTTTCAGTTGTATCAAGGCTTTCCTGTGTTTCGCCAAGCTCCTTCTCCATATCATCCTTATCTTTTCTCAGCTTATCCAGCTCTTTATCAAGATCACTTAAAGCCTCAACTAATAAAGCCTCGTGCTGTTTTCCTTCTTCCTCATGCTCTGGCTTGTCCTTTTTTCTTAAAAAAGAGTTAACATCTCTTATGTTGATATCCACCATTTTATCACCCTGGATACTAGCGAATACCAGTTTAATGTTTTAACTGATATTTAAAGCTTCTTATTTTATTACCAATAAATTTATAAAGATTATAGCTAATAATAAGGAACAATGAAAGCCCAGTTAACACTAGGAAAACCATTTATTTATGCCTTAATTGTTATAATCTCATTAAGCCTGATAATCATAGGGTATAGTTTTCTTCAGGATATAACAGCTTCAGCAAAAGAAAAAGAATTGGCTAACTTTATTTTAACCCTGGACAATAATCTAAAAACCCACAGCTCGGGGCCGGTTTACACCTATGGAAGCGTTGATGACAAAACCTTTTCCTTGCCCTCTGGTATAGAGGAGGTGTGTTTTGCGGATAATTCCAAGGAAAAAAATGAATTGGCCAGCAACGAGCTTAACCCATGGCTAAACAGCTTTCCAGAGCATAACCTTTTCATAAAGCCCTTTGACAAATTTCCCCCTTACAAAATAGGTTTTTTAGAATTGGAAGAAAACCCCCTCTGCATAAAAGCAGTTGGCGGAAAGCTAAGGCTAAGGCTGACAAGCAAAGGCGGCTTAACGCAGCTTAGCGCATTAGCAGCTGATGACAAGGATGTTGATTGCGTCTCAATATTTTTCAATAAAAACCACCAGGAAAGCATAGATATTGTATTTTTAGGCTATGGTTATTCAACAACAGAAAGCTTTGCTTCTGATGCGAATGACTACATCAACAACCAGTTCCTGAACACAGAACCATTCAAATCAAACAAGGAAAAAATAAATTTTTACAGAATTGACGATTTCACTGACTTGGGCTGCGAGATAAAAGACTGGATCTCTTGCTCTGAATTCAAAATAAAACAGCTGGCCTCCCAATGCCCCAACGACCATATTATTGTGCTTGTTGATAGAAACAAGATAAAAGACATGATAAGCCCTGTAAGATCCTCTGCCCTCTCAAACACAATCAAGATAAACACAGCAGACAGAAAAACCGTTTTAATGCATGAATTCGGGCATTCCTTTGCAAGTTTAGCAGACGAATATGTGGATAACAGCTATTATAAGGAATTTAATGAAGAAAACTACCCCAATTGTGATAGCACGCCTTGTTATAAATGGCAGCCCTTAACAGAAGGCTGCTTTAAAGGGTGCTCCACTAATGCCTTTTTCAGGCCAACCAAATCCTCGATAATGCGCTCATTAAAGGAAAACAGCTATGGCATTGTAAATGAGAATGAAATAAACAAAAGGCTGGATGTCTATGAATAAAAAAACCTTAAGCACATTTTTTATATTTTTATTAGTGATAACTACAGCAAAAGCCCAGATGAGCAAGGTGCATATTTTAGACCTCAGTTATGATAATGAAGTTATCACATTAAATGACAAAATAACAAAGTTTGGCTATGCCCCTGACAGAAAAATCCAGCCGGATGATGGCTATACAGCAGAGGTGATAGCTATTGATAACTCTGTTTTGTACTCATTCAGATTCAAAGTGCCGCTTGAACTCTATTTGGATATCACAGACCCTGTTACAGGCGAACTCACAGGCGGAATGATAAAGCTTGATAAAACAGACTTTGCATTAGTCATACCTTATTTTGAGGATGCCAAAGAAATAAGGCTCTACAATTCATCTAAACAGGAATTATTGGCAATAGATGTTGAGGAGAAATTAAGCAGGAAAAACATTATATGGCTGTGGCTGGTTCCCCCCCTCGTATTAATAATCTTGATATGGCTTGTGGTTAAGGCAAGGAAAAAGTAGCTGATTCTTTCTTTAGATTTTTGATTGACTAAATTAATGGGGCGGGCAGGATAGCTGGTTTTGATTTTTAGTTTTGGAATAGGACACTAATAACCATAAACTTTATATATATCATATATGTATATAAAATGTATCATATTGATATAGTTAAAATGAAAGATGACCTAATACATATAAGGGTTGGGAAAGAGATGAAGAAGAGAATGCAATGCCTTATAGAGATAGGGATCTTCAGCAACCAGGCAGAAATCGCCAGAGAAGGCATCAGGTCTATACTTTTAAAATACAAGCAGGAGAAAAAGGAAAAATGAGATTTAGGATTTCGAACAATGTAATAGCAATAGTTGCAATTTTATTTATGCTTCTCTCCATCAGTGTTAACACAATTGTTATCAAAACAATAACTTTCACAGGAAAAACAGTGCAATCGGGATCTGGAACTTTAGAGTTGTGTTATAACACCCCTCCAACTTTAAGCATTGGCTGTGCTGCAACCGCAACTGTTGATAGTGCCTATACTTGTGATATAGATGCTACAGACTCTGATTCAGGACAAACACACACCTTTGCAGACAATACTACCTTATTTGACATAGGAGCTGCTACGGGTATAATATTATTCACACCCTCTTCTGCCGCAACAGAGACAATAAAGATAAATGTAACTGATGACAGTAGTTGTACCAATAATAATGGCACAGGCACATTTAGTTTAACAATAAGTGAAGCGGCCGCGCCTCCTTCTCCAGGCGGCGGCGCTGGCGGTGGTGGTGGCGGCGGCATTTGCACATCAAAATGGGAATGCGGTGAATGGGGCCCATGCATAGATGGCGCCCAATCCAGGGTATGCTCAGACGCAAAATGCAATAAAAAAGACAGGATTGAATCAAGGATATGCAACTTCAGGCTGGAGCCAAGAATATTAAGGATAGTCCTAAAAACAGATGAAAAAACAGAAAGGCCGATAGTAATAACAAATGTAGGGGATTCCGCTCTCAGCTTCAATCTGGAATTAACCGGATTAGAAAACCTGATTAGGCTATCAGAAAGCCAGTTCTTGCTGGAGCCAACGCAAAAGAAGGTAATTACAGCAGAGATTAATGCAGCAGGAATCCAGCCAGGAGTCTATGTAGGCAGGATATTAGTCAAAGCAGATTCTTTCTACAAGGAAATAGACGCTGTAATTGAAGTTGAATCTAAACTGGTTATATTTGATCTAAGCCTTGATATTCCCGCTGCTTACAGAAAAGTTATTCCGGGGAATGATGTTGCCTCCCAACTAACACTATTTAACCTTGGCTCTAAGGAATTTAAAGAAGTTACTATAGAATATTACATAAAAGATATGGAAGGCAAAAGCATACTAAGCGAAAAAGAGGTTATAGGTGTTGAAAGCCAGCTTTCTTATGAAAAAAGATTTACTATACCGCCAGAAACCAAACCTGGAGATTATGTGCTGTATGCTGTAGCAAGGTTTGACAATTCATTCGGAACGGCCAGTGAATTATTCCAGGTGATAGAGCCGGTGAAATTGGCCCCGCCCAGGGATTATACGCTGCTGCTGCTGCTGATGATAGCAATATTGTTGCTGATAATGGTGCTGTTATTGTACGAGCATAAAAAAATAAGGGGCTTTTTTGTAAAAGAATACATATCGCTCAAACGCAAAGAGCTTATGTTCAGAGAGAAAATAAAATGGGAAAAGAATAAAGCTGAAGCTATAAAAAAAGCTGATAAAAAAAGAAGAAAAAGATTGAAGACACTGGAGAAAAAGAAGAAAAAGCTGGAAAGGCAGAGGAAGAAAGAGGAAAGGAAAAAAGCCCGTTTATTAAAAAGGCAGGAGAAGAGAGAAGAGAGAAAGAAAAGGCAAGAGGAAAGGGGCAGGTTAAAAGAGGAAAGGAAAAAAGCCAGATTATTGAAAAAACAGGAAAGAGAAAAAGAAAGGATATTAAGAAGAGAAGAAAGGAAGAGAACTAAATCAACAGAAAAAGAAAAGGCAGAGAAAGAAAGAGAGGAAAAGGAAAAAGAAAGATTATTGGAAAGAGAGAGGGAAAAAAGAAAGAAAACAGGGGAGAAGGAAAAAAGAGTAGAGAAAAGAAAAAGAATAGAAAAGGAAATTGAATTGATTAAGAAAAAAAGAAAAGGCAAGACAAAAAAAGCAATATACAAAATTCTGCATGATGCTGGTTTGATAAAAACAAAAGAGGAGAAAGAGGCTATAAAGAGGGAAAAGGGAGAAAGGAAAAAGGAGAAAGAGCAATTGAAACTGGAAAGAGAGGAAAAACAAAGACAGTGGCTTTTGGAAAGGGAAAAGATAGAAAAAGAAAAATTTGAAATTAAAGAAACAGAGAAAGCAGAGAAATTAAGATTAAAACGGGAAAGAGAGGAAAGAACATCAGAAGAAAAAAGAGTTGAAAAAGAGGAGAAAATAAAGAGGAGAAAAGAAAAAGAATTAGAGAAACAGAAGAGAGAGGATGAAAGAAGGGAGATTGAAGAGGAGAAAAGAAAGTTAGCAGAAAAAAAGAAAAGATTAGCAAAAGAATCTGAAGAAAAAAAGAAAAAAGCTGAATTATTAGAAAAGCAGAGAAAAGCAGATGAACACAAGAAAAAAGAAGAAGCCAAGAGAATTGAGGAGGAAAAGAAAAGGTTGGAAGAGGAAAAGGGGAGGATAGAGGAACAGAAAAAGATTGAGGAAGAAAGAAAAGGGAAAGAGCAAGAGCTAAAAGAAAAAAAACTGGCAGAAGAGCAGGAAAAACTAAGAAAAGAGAAGGAAGAGCAAGAACAAATAAAGAGAGAAGAAGAGAAAAGAAATGCACTTAAGAAAAAGGAAAAACTGGAAAAACAGCTGCAGATTCTAGAAGAAGGCTATAAATCGGAATTCATCTCGGAAGAAGCCTACAATAAAGACAAAAACAAGATAATAATTGAAATAAAGAAGATAGAAGCAAAGATCTAAATCCGCTTTTTCTTAAAAATAAACCTTACATTTCCGCTATAATTGCCGGCTAAAGCGCCTTCCGGTACTGTTGCTGTAAAACTTATTCTCCGGCTTTCATTTGGCTTTATTATAAAATCAGTTTCAGAATCAATCCAGTCAGTCACAAAACCGCTCTTGATGATCTTAACATTCATTGAATACCCCTTGTCATTGTATATCTCAATAACCCTGGTTGAAGAAACACCTCTTGGAACAATGCCAAACTTCAAAGCAGATTCGTTAGTATCAAAACCAATGTGTGTGTCACTCTCAGGAACTTTTAAGCCAACCTTTATATCCATAGTCTCTACTACACCAAGTGAATAAAAAATAGCTGTCAAACTAATCGATATAACTGCAATCAAAATCAAAAACAGCAAAAACAAGGCTTTTTTCATTTTTTAGCTTTAGGAGATGGTTTCTTCTTTCTTTTTCTCATCAGCAATATTACATCTCCTATAACCAATATGACTATTATGATTATAAGCAGGGCAGTAATATTAAATAAAGGGCTTCCTTTTTCCTCAATAACTTCCAAATTCACATTTTCAATAGTTGTTGTATTTCTGTAATAAATGGCTATATCAGCATTATAGGCGCCTACCTCCAAACCATGCGTATCCCAATAAGTGGATATATTCTTATTTTCCCATGCCTTAAGGTAAAAGCTTGGTGTTTTTAGCTCATTAAAAACATTAGTTATATCCTCCCTGTCTTTTATAGAGATAATGGCATAAGCATCATCTATCCTGCTGTTCCATCCGCTTTCTACATTTAAATTAAGCTTTTCTATGCTGTCTTTCCTGAATTTTTTTGTGTAATCAGCAAGCCTAACATACAAGCTGCCAATTCTAAAAAATCCTTCTTTTGCATCCTTGCCTTCATCATAAAACAATGTTCCTACAGCCCTATACTCCCCAGGCCTGTATCCAGTTGTGTTTAAGATGGCATTTAATGTTGTAATTTTTGTGGATAATATTTCGCTTGTTTCACTGGCTATTGCCCCTATCTTGGTGTTAAATCCCTCTTCACTTGGGCCGTATATGTCAACAACTCCTCTTGCATTTTTGATGTCCTCTTTTCCAAGATTATTCACTATAAACCTAAAATTGATTGTTTCATTGACATTTCCATTGTCTGTTATAAACTCCCATATTACATACCTGCCAGGGTAAGGAACATGAACTGTTATTCTCGAGCTTACAGATGAGGTTACGCTAAACGCGCCTCCTTCTCTTGGCTGCTCATCCGCCAAAATCTTCAATATATGCTCGCCCGGCTCTTCTATATGCTCAGGAAAATTAAATACAACCTGAAACCCCTTTGTTTCACCGGCTTTTACAAAAATAGGATTGCCTTCGCCTGTGCTTATGCTGGTATATTTTGCCAAATCGCCGCCAACAGCCAATCCTATATGCATATCTGACCCGGCATTATTCTTGACGCCGAAATCAAGGCTTGTTTGAAGGTTTGGCTCAAAATATATATCCTCTATAGGGCTGATAAAAATCCCAACTGCTGATGCATCCGGCAATAAAACTAGAGATAATAAAAATACCGGGAATATGCTCAAAACCCTCATCTTGATAAATACCCTATAATAGAACTATATAAAGTTTTTTATCAAAAAGGCGTTAATTGCCTGCCACTTCACCAGTAAAGGTTATATTTGCGCTGACTGCGCCAGCTCTTGCATTGTTTGGGATAACAACCCTTATGCTAACATTAATTGTGTCATTGACATTAGCATATTGCAAACTGCTGCAGACTGTTTGGTTCCTCCCTACATCTGAAGCCCTCATAAGAAATTCTGTCCATGCTGTTGTTTTTGTTGTTCCATTGCAGGCGCCAGCAAGGGGACTGTTCTCCCACGAGCTCATGGCAAAGCCAAACTCGGAATTAGCTGCCTTTGTTAAATTGCTGGCATTCTTATCAGAGGTTATATTTATATTAAGATCTTTTGTGCCGTCATTTTCCAATAGGAAATATTTCAAACTGCTCCATGTCCAGGAACCGGTTCCATTTGTCTCGGAAGAAGAGGATAAATTGCTTTCCAAAACAGCATTATCTCCTACAGTGCCATTTACATAGCCAGATCCAAAATCTATATTATTAGCCACACTAAAACTTACTGCAGAAAGAACGCTTAAATTAACATAGCCTGTGCTGACATTTGAAATTACAAAGCCAGTCAAAGGCAAAGTCTTGACGCTTGCTAATTTGCTTAAGCTGATGAATGTCCCGCCAAGAGAGACAACAATAGCAACAACCAATAATAACATTAACGCTTTATTTGACATCTCATTCATTTATTCCACTCTCCTTTATGGTTAAACTAACAGTTCCCCCTGAAGAGTCCCTTCTTTCTTCATAAGCTGGTTCTGAAAAATCTCCAGAGGAAGCCTTTTCCTCAACAACAACCTTGTTTAAACTGTCAAGAACATACCATGTGCCCAAAACAGAGATGATTATAGTCAAAACCAAAAGGGCAATTATAGTTTTCTGCGGCGCATCTTCTTCCATTTTTCCTCTTTATAATACCATCTAATATAAACAAACCTTAAACATACCCATATATAAAATTTTCTATTTTAAAATTAATTTTGCGATGTCTCATAATTAGTTCACAGTTATATACTTCTTGGCTATTTCTTGGTTAGTGGTGTGAATTACTCTACTAACCACCTAAATACGGGCATAATCTGTATTTTCTTGCCATCTCTTGTTATTTCTTCTGTTTGCTCACGAGTTAAAATTATCCCCTCTTTCAGCTTGAATTTATCCATGGCTTCCAGTAATCCATTAATTTCTCTTTCTCTGCTAGCATCATCCAACACATAACATACCTGTATTGCCTCTGTTATTCTTGTTCCGCCTTTTATTATGAAATCACATTCATTCTTGTTTGAATAATAATACGCTTCTTTGTTTCTTCTTTTTAATTCAACAAACACAGCATTTTCCAGGATTTTTCCTTTATTTTGCGAGAAGTTTATCCCGCACACCTGATTAAATGCAGAATCCACCAGATATATCTTTCTTGGGGAATTTAGCTGCTGCCTTATTGAATAGGAGAATTTTAGCAGCTCAAAAAATAGGTAGGAGTTGTTTAAGTAGGATATGTACTCTTTAACAGTTATGGAGTTCCCCAGGCCAAGGGCTCGCTTTAAGGAGTTATATGTGAACTGGGAGGAAATATTTGTGGCCAGTATGTTTATTAATTCTTTAATTACCTTCTGCCTGCGTATTGCATATCTTGCTATTACATCCTTATACAAGATATTTTCATATACTGTTCTAACATACTCTTTATCTTTGTTCTTTAGGTATTCCGGCAAGCCTCCCGACAATAAATACTCTTCAAACAGCTTTGCCAATCCAACTTTCTTCTCAGCTATGTAAAAATCATCCTTTTCTACCCTGGCCTTCTTAAATTTGAGAAATTCCCTGAAAGAAAATGGGTAGACTTCAAATGGCTTGTATCTGCCTGTTAATCTTGTGCCGAACTCTTTGCTAAGCAAAGAAGCATTAGAGCCTGTAATCACTACTTTCTTTCCTTCATCCTGCAATCTTCTCACAAATGTCTCAAACTTCTCTATGTTCTGCACCTCATCAAAGAAATAAATATTCACATTCCCGTATACTTCGATAAGCACCTCATTAAGCGCTTCAAAATCCTGCGCCCTGAAGTCTAAAAATCTCTCATCCTCAAAATCCACATAACACCAGCCATGCATATTCTGCATAATTTCCTTAAGCAAGGTTGATTTCCCGCACCTTCTGATGCCGGTAAGAATAATCACCCTGTTATCCTTAAACCAGTTTAATATGCCATCCAACAAATCTCTCTTCACGAACTCTCCTTTAGGAAACAGCGCTTTCTTCTGCCTTTTAACCAACTGCCTTAAAATATCCTTATCTATCATACTCATTGGTAATGAGTACTAGTATATAAATCTTATCATTAGTGGCGAGCATTGAAGAGAAGGCGGCATTTGATGAAGGATAGGATGAGGGTATATTTTTTACAAGCAAAGGACAAATGTCAAAAACCACCAGTCAGAGACTGGTGGAATGTTGCTACGGTTACCACATCGGGTGGTTTTTGAGCATGAACTGAGAAATCTGCAAAGCAGATTTCTGGTTTGTTAGAAAGCTTCGCTTTCAAACACTCAGAAATTTTCCACAATGTGCTGGTGCATTGGCTTTCAGCCACCAGTTAGAAACTGGTGGAAAATTTCTGACATTTTATAATCAAATATTTGTGTCCTTTGCTATAATAGATAAATATTTAAATTCTTAAATTAAATCCCTATCTGGTGATAACTATGAAAAAAAGATTGAAAATGATATATGCCTTAATATTTTTTGCATCCCTGCTTTTAAGCATTGCTTCTATCAGGGACTATATAAAATACATCCTGGAGCTGAAATGGGTTACATTTGTTTTATCCTTGATGATAATGGCATTGGCAGCCTGGGGCTATAAGCTGGTTGAGAAACTCCCAAATCATAAAAAGAAGAAAAAATGAAGTTTCTGAATAAAAAATCGCAAAGCTCAATGGAATTCATCCTTAACTATGGATGGGTTTTATTAGTTTTAATGCTCGTTATAACAGCTTTGGCTTATTTTGGCATTTTAGCTCCGACAAGGCTTTTGCCAAACAAATGCCTGTTGTTTGAAGGTTTATATTGCAGGGACTTTAAAGTAACCCCTACAAAAATAGCATTGGTGATAGAAAACGGGATGGGTGATTTCATAACCTTAAACAATATCTCTGTCAAAACGTGCGGCATGCCAGCAGCAGGATCGTTAAAGAACGGCGCAAAAGACATATTCTACATAACCGATTGCGCCAATGGCAATGTAGGCAACAAATTTAAGGAAGATGTTGTTGTAATCTACACAACACAATCGGGACTTGCCCATAAAAAGAAAGGCATTATCATTGCAAGGATTGAGGAAGACTTCACTTTATCTCTGGAAGACAGCACGCCGCCGGTAATCTCCAATATAATTCCTACTAATGGCTCCACCTTGACAGAAACAACAATAACATTAAGCGCTTCTACAGACGAAATAGCGCATTGCCAATACTCTGCTGTATCATTTGATTATGGTGAGGGAACAGATTTCACAACAACAGATGGAACAGCACATTCATCCCAGCTTGCCCTAGCAGATGGGAATAGCTACACTTATTATATAAAATGCAATGACAGTTCCGGCAATTTTAATACAGAGGCTGCTGCAACAACATTCACAATAGACACAACATACATTCCTCCTGGGGGAGGCGAAGGGGAATCCGAAGGCGAAGGACAGCCTGGGGGAGGCGAAGGGGAAGGCGCAAATGCAACATTAACTTACCAAAGAGCAATAACATTCACAGAAGACAGGGGCATTGCAAGAGACAATCCTTACTCATTCAGCTTTGATCCAAATGGCCATAACCAGGCAGATTGTGATGACGTTAAGGTTTATGAAGGCATAACAGAAATACCCTCCAACATCATATCATGCTCTTCTTCAAATGTTGGGGTTGCAATTAACCTGGAACTATCCGCCTCTGAATCAAAATCATTTACAGTTAAATATGGCGACTCAGCTGCAGCAGCACCCAGCTACAGGACAGACGGAACAGAGCCAATAACAGGCAGGATAATCCTCACTGGCCTGACTATAACAGTGCCTGATTCCAGCTACTCATTTGCCAAATACAAAAAAATGTACTCCAAAATATATTTATGGGCAATTGGCTCTAATGGCGTGATTGGATGCGGCTCTGGCTCTTATTGCGATGAGCAAACTGAAGTCACAGATGTAAACAGCTATGCCGGAACATCCTACTCCTTTAATTCTGCCTCAGCATCAGCTAATCTGGTGAGCGGCAGCTCTAAAAATTATGATTTGGTTGTATACGGCCAAAACTGGAACAAGAATGGAGATAACTCCGCAGATGATTATAACGCTTACCTAAGGGACGGCGGTTCCTTATTGTTTACAGGCCACCGCTCATTTACAGGCTCATTCTCAATTTCATTTTTACCATCAGGCTATAATGCGGATATCACAGACAAAGACATAGACATATCCGAATTCCCTTGTGACGCATCCGACACATCCCATACAATAGGCGATAATAGTTTATGCGGTGACTGGGGTTACATGTACCAGACAGCAAACACAATTGACATAAGCGGAACATCAAAATATTATAAGGTATGGTCAACAGAGCATGACAACCCAACATTGGCCGTAGCTGGTCTTGACTCGCCATATTCAATATCGGCAGCAGTTGGAGCAGAAACAGAAGTATAAGCTATAAAAACAAAAGATTTAAATAGTATTTGTACTTACTGTACTTACAGGTGTTTACATTGAGGATAGAGTTCACCAAACATGCCAAAGAACAAATGATTGACAGAGGATTTTCAAGAAAAGAGATTGAAGAAGGACTAAAAAGAGGAACAAAAATACCGCAAAATGGTAAATTTATATCAGTTTATAGCTATTACAAAATTGTGTATAAAAAAATAAAAGATGTTTATTATATCATTACACTAATGTACAGGTGGTAAATATGGAAAAATGCCCAATGTGTGAAAAAGGAAAATTAAAGAGAATACTGAACAAAGAGATAATTCACGGTGTTTATTTGGGTACATACCCTGCTAAAAAGTGCACATATTGCGGAGAAACCTTTACATCTGGTGATACAATGGAAAAAATAGAAAAGAAAGCGAAAGAAAAAAGAGTATGGGGCTTAGGTAGAAAAACAAAGATAACAAAAACAGGAAATTCTTTAGCAGTAAGAATTCCTAAAGAGATAGCAGATTACCTAAAGCTAAAAGTAGGAGAAGAAGCTTATATACACCCTGAAGATCATAAGTTAGTGATAGAATCCAAATAATTTATCTTCTAACAAACACGCCCTTAGCTATAAACTTGCAGCTCCAATATTTTAAAGAATAAATTTAATTTTTTATCGATGAAAAATATTTTTAAAATATATTTCCTGCGAGGCTTCGGTAATTTTAAGTTTATTTTTCACAACTATCTTTCTGTTGTTGGTGATTATTAGTGCCTATCAGTCGCGGACGCCTTCACTACGAAACAGCAAAATCAACCTGTGCTTGTTCTGAACCATATTGATTATTTTTTGTTAAACTTAAAGTTTAACCAAAAGTTTTATATATAAGTTATACTTTCTTTATACAGGTATAAATGCCCAAAAAGAGGATTATTGATATAGAAGCTCATGCTTTGTTTAGGGTGTTAGAAAGAGGCTCTAAATTTGGGTTAGATTACTATGAAACTAAAGAAAGGGCGTTTAGTGCTGTAAAGCTAGGAAAGTTAGCAAAAAGAAAACACCTTTCAAAAGAGTTTAAGACTTATTATAATTATTTCAATGATAACCTGTCTTTTTATGTTATTTGCCAGGAAAACGAATTTGACAAATATGTTAAATGTTTGATAAGAACTGTAATTATAGAAGAAGGGAGACAATAAAAATCAATTTGTGATTTTTAAGCCTCCTCATAAAATTAGGAGGGAATAAAAATGGCTGAAAGAAAATGTATAAATTGTGGCATTCCAATGAAAAAGACTTATGTAGTGTATAGGGGAGTTAAATTGGAAGCCAGGCAATGCCCTAAATGCAAAGAGAAGATATTCACCGAAGATCTAACAATGAAGGCTATATCTAAATTAGAGTCAAAAAGGTTAGAGGAAGAATATATAAAACACCCCATAAAAATAGGGCATAGTTGGGGTATGACTTTTCCTAAAGAGGTAACAGATGTTTTTAATCTGAATAACACGGCTATAAAATTGAAGATACATCCTAATTTAGATAAAGATAAGATTGAGATATCATTAAAATAACTATTTCCTGACAAAAACGCCTTTAGCTATAAACTTACAGCTCCAGTAATTTAAGAAATCCCCTATTTCGTTTTCATATTTATCTTTAACCAACAGGCAGGCTCTTCCAAAACATTTTGTATTTGTGAATTTAACCATGCCTGACCTGCCGTCTCTGCCCTTTAAAGCATAATAAAACCTTATCTTGTCTTTCTTCAACAAATGCACAGTGCTGTAACTGAATAAAACCATTCTCCTGTAATTCCTAAGATCAAGTTCTTTCACTTCTTCCTCGACCTCTTGAAGTAGGCGAACCAGCCTATGTTTATAGCTATTAAAACAACAACCAATATTACCAGCATAGAATTCCTTCCCCTGCCAGTTGGGGCAATAAGCTGCGCAGTTGGCGTTAAGCTTGTCCTTATATTGTCAATATTTACTTCTGCCTCAATCAGCTTCTCAGTTGTCTTTCCTGCATAATATATAACCAACCTTAAATCATATTTTCCTATGCTTACATCCTTGGTGTCCCAATAAGCCTGTATTGCATCCTCCCCATAAGCAGCCAAGTTGACATTTGCCGTCTTGAATGTAGTATAAACAGAGCCGGCCTTATCGCTGACAGTCATCTCTCCGTAAACATCCTTAAGCTCTTCATTCCATTTATTCCTTAAATAGATGTCAAACCTGGCAACCTGGCCCAGGCTGAATTTATCAACAGCTACCTTTGTTATCTCAACAAACAGGTTGCCTATATTAAAATTGTCTTCTAATTTAATCTGCTCATCATCATAATAAACAAATGCAACAGCATGGTATGTGCCTGGATTAACATCTGCTTTCCAGTCAGCAACTAATTGGCCCTCTCCCTTCGTGGCTATTTCCACGCTATTGGTCTCTATAGTTGCTATCTCCTCGTAAGTTGCCCCTAATATGCTTATCCTTGCATTTGCCTTGTGTATTGTGTCCCTGCCGTAATTGAAAACAGGAATCACAAATCTTACAATGCCGGCAGGCTCAGCTGGATAAACATACATCTTGGCTTCTGCATATTTCCCTGGGAAGGGCACCCTTACCTTAAGCTGCGCTATAACAGCTGTTACAGCTTTGATCACTGGTGTATCCTCTTCTGCAGCAAACTCTTTCGGGAATTCCATTACAACTATTTCGCTGTCATGCAGTCCTGGCTTTAGGTCCTGAGGCAGCTTAATTTTAAAGCTGAATGGAACGCTGTCTTGATCAGCTCTTACACTGACTAATGTCTGACCTAAATCAGTAAATTCCGCTAACTCTCCCCTGATATAAACAACTGCCTTGAAGTCCTGCTTATACAGATTAACTATATTGAAAGTTACTTCTTCCTCCAAGCCGGGCTCGAATTCAATTATTTTTTTGCTTGGGCTGACAGCTATTCCCTGCACTAAACTGGCTAATAAAATTATTAAAAACATTGCAAGGCTTAGCTTTAGCAGTTTAGTTTTCATTTTGTTTTGTTTTTTTATATTGATTTCTATAATAATTTTTAACAATAAATTTAGTGCTCTTAGAATCATCCTTTTTTACAACTCTCTTGCTCACTAAAGTATTTTCTCCGACAAAACTAACACCCTCATCAGAACTAACTAAACTTCCTGCTTTCCCTTTTGTTAGTTTACCCAACAAAATACCAATTAAATAAGGCCTTACATACTGATAGAAAATAGCTTTGGCCAGTTCTGCTTGGTTTTTAAACCTGTTTTTTGCCTCATCTTTTCTTCTCTCAAACTCCTTTTCTGTCTCTTTCTTAACAATTTCAGAAAATCTTTCAGAAATCTCCCAATAGGTTTTTGCTTCTTTAGTATCATTTCTTAAAATGAGTTTGTTATCTTTAAGTGCAACTCCATCCTTTATTAATTTGGCATTTTCCTCTTTTACATCATTATCAAACCATTTTACAGGGTTAAGGCTTGCTACATCATACCCAAATGTTTTCTTTACTTCTTTATCTTCCCAACGATGAAGTTTATGATATAATTTATGCCAAATTTCATCTTTCAAATCCTCTTCCCAGCTTCTATCCCAAGGGAACTTTGTTAGAACTGTTCTATCATTCCAGTGTTTTTCAACTTCTTTAGTGAAAAAAGGTGTAAATTCATCAATAGTTAAATCATCTACATCAAGCTTCATCCTCAATGCAGAAATCTGGTCATTACTTTCAATAGAAAAAACAGACTCGTCATTAAGTTTAATTTTTATTTTTTCATTCATTTTTTATTCGCTTTTTGAATGTTTTTTCTCCTTGATTTTGAATTGTTCCATCCTCTTGATTATCAGTTTTTTATCTGGTAATTTTGTTTTATATGTTGCAACTTTTACAGGCGATAGTGTTTTTGCAAGAGCAAATCTTACTTCTTCATGATGCTTAGATTTGCATAGAATCAAGCCAATGCTCTCTTTTTCATCGGGTAGTCTTATTTTCTCATCTAAAGCAGCCAGATATTTTTGCATCTGCCCAACATAATCTGCTTTAAATTCTCCAATTTTTAGGTCAACTGCAACAAGACACCTCAATTCCCTATGGTAAAAAAGTAAATCAATTTTATTCTCTCTTCCACCAATATTAATAATATATTGTGAGCCAACAAAGGTGAATGACCTTCCAAATTCTAAGAAGAAATCCCTTAGGTTGTCTAAAATTGCTTTTTCTAGTTCTTGTTCTGAATATTCTTTTCTTAAGTTTAAAAATTCAAGAACATACTCGTCTTTGAAATGCCTAACTAAATCCTTTTGCTCATGTTTTGGGATTAGCGCAGTTACTTTCTCTGGCTTGTCTGCAAGCATATACCTTTCAAATAATGAAGAATCTAGCTGCCTTTTTAACTCCCTATTGCTCCACTTTTCTTTGATACACATTTTTATGTAAAATTCTTTTTCTTCTATTGACTGAGTTGAATCAAGAATTGTTACATGATTACTCCAACTTATGGAGAAGATTAATTCTGCAGACTGTGGCTGCAGTTTTTTAGATTCTCCAGACACTGTCTGGAGTTTTTGGTTATAGCTCTCGTAAAAGCGCTTCATGTTCCATAAATTTGCAACAGAATAGCCCTTCACTCCATGGTATTTCAGCCTTAAATCTCTTGACAATCGCTCTACAACTGATTTCCCGTAAGAAGCATTTTCACTTAATTCTTTCCCTATACCCCAATAGGCATTAAGAAGGGCTTTGTTTACCTCGCTAAAAGCTCTTAGTTTTGACTGCTCAATATGATTTATTATATTATCCAGTATCTTGGTATAATCTTGTTTTGACTGTATTTTTTTCATTTTTCCACCTTTATTTTTTTATTCCTTTAGCTGTCATTGCGTCTCAATCCCGTAAATTGCCAGCGTTGTGGCCTTCTGCCCGGAAAATTCATCTCCCGGCACTTCAATCAATATATCCAGCTCAACCTCGTTTGATGTTGAGTTAAAGTGAAGATTATCAACTACTGTTGTGTTGGCAGCAGCAACATTAGTCCAGTCTGTTATAGAGCCGGACCAATTGAATGAGTAAAGCTCAGTTGTGTTATCAGCCTTCATCTGGAAGTATGCAGATGGCATCTGCGCATAGCTTCTGTTCCATATATTATTAAACGCAGAAATATTCATGACATCGGCTATTACAGTGCCGTCATTCTGCACAACCAATGGCTCTGGGCTGTTATCAGATGTGTTATCCTTGTCGCCAACGCTCTTTGAGCCGAAGTCAACCCTGCTGTTTATCAGGCTGATAGAAACAACTGACCGTATGCTGAAGTTAAACACATCAGAAGAGCTGCCATAGCCATAGCTGTCATTAGCCCTTACTGTCCAATTATAATCAGCATCCACCTGCAGGAAATCAGTTGAAGTGTAATTCCTTGCATTTATTCCTGTAACATCCAAATAATCCACATAGCCGCCGCAGTCAGCTGCCTTGCAGTCAATAATTATCTCGTAAGTTATCGCATCCCCATCAGCATCTGTTGCAGCTGACCAGTTGAAAGTAGGTGTCCTGTTTATTAAGGTGTAAGAGCCATTCAATGGCTCTGATAAAACAGGAGCAGTTGGCAATGTGTTAGCTGCATTATAACAAGTCATATTGGTTACATTCTGATTTCCGCTGCTGTCGTTAAACCACACCATTCCGCAGATGCTTTCATGCGCAGCAGCTGTCAGGCTTTGATTGGCCGCATACGGCCCAGCTGCCCCAATAGCAACATCCGAGCCGTTTACAAAGCTTCCAGACTGATTATGCGCAAACCTGTAAACATTAAGCTGTGTTTCATCTGATATATTGACTGAGAACTTAACAACATCATTAATTAACGGAGCTGTATTATTAGCGCCCCAAGTGGACACATTCCAGAAGGGCGCTTTTGTATCTGCTGCTGTTGCGCTGAAATTGATTCTATTTTTGATTGAAATATTA
>JAGVXP010000032.1 GCA_018303725.1 Candidatus Woesearchaeota archaeon
TTTCCTTTTTGTTATAATCGTTCCAATTTTGTTTTGTAACAATCCTTTTGGCTTCTTCCATAATATTCTCGGCATCTTTTGCGTATCTTTGGGCATAAATCTCTTCCTTATTTACAATAGAGCCTATTCTGTGCCTTAAAGCAATGCTCATTAAATTGGTCAATTCTTCTATATTTTTGTTTTTACCCATTCTTTTATCCTATCCACTTTTTCTTTGATTATTCCTCTAATTATCTCCACTTCATTATCATTTATTAATTGGTTGGATTTTACAGCAATATATAAATCCTTTCCCAATAACTGTTCAATTTCCTTATCTATATTGGTGATTAATAATGATTTTTTCTCTAAAAAATGCTCTATTGTTACCAGCCTTCTTATGCTGTCATAAAATGCTTTAGGGTTTAGACTAATCTTCAGCAAATCCTCAGGCATCATCAATAAGAATAGAATATGCTTTTTGTCTATCTTATGCCCATACTTCAGCTCAATTAGCCTGTCAGATACATAACTGCTAAACATAGACGCTATCATAGGATCATAAGATAGTACCTTTTCCAGCTCTTCTTTTTTATAAGCCAATATATGGAATTTTTGGTTAAATTCCTTTGTTAGAGCATCCTCCAGCCTTTTTGCATTTATCTCTTTATCATCCAATATAACCAAGTCAATGTCATTAAAGCCATACACCTTGGTAAGGAAAGAGCCTACAACAAAAATGCAGCTATATGCTGCCTTTTTATTTAAAAAACCGAATATCTCGTTTACCATACCTTCCTTAAACCTGTTAAGCCTTGGCTGTTTTTTGCTGTAATAAATCTCTCTATGCTTTTCCAAAAGCCTTACTTCTACCAAATCACCCACACCAATAAGCCCGCTCATGGCTTTTGGCACATATACCTGGTTAAACCTCGAGCCTTTGCTTACCATTTTTTTGAATACAGTTTCCTGCATAATACGTACTAAATACGTATTAATATTTAAATCTTTTGGAAATTTGACAAATTTCCAAGAGATTTAAACTTAGAAATTGACAAGCAATTTCTCTCGTTTAAATCTTTCTATCTCCAGGCTATGTAACTACTGTTTTATAGTTAAAAAATGGAAAGGTTTTTAAAATAAGCGCTTAACCTCTTTATTATGCCTCATTATCCAGCAGACTTAGGTCATGATAGAACCTTATATGGGAAGGTGGAATATATCCTTTCTCCTGAAAGAGACTTAGCTATGACTATATCTCCATCTGTATTAGACAAATGTCATGGAAATAATAGGGGCCTTGATTTTTTAAGTGCTGATTATGAGAAAGGATTGGTTAAATTAATCTCACATTATGATGTGGTTTTTCCTCAAAATAAAGAAAAGCCTTTTGGCAGAGAACACAAATACTGGGTTACTAATGAACAATTTGTAGCATTGTTCTGGGAATGTCTTAAATTTTTTGATGAAGCACTGACCACTAAATGGTACCAGCCCTATCTACATGAAAAAAGGGAGCAAGACCTAGACCAGGTTTTAGGAAAAGATATATTTCAAGTTAACTATGCTGAATTAATAAAAGCAGCATTTTGGGATAATCATAAATTAGCAGGTTCTCAAGGTAGGGTGTATAGATATGCAAATAGGATAATGTGGGGATTGGAACAAGAAGGAGTTATAATAAGGGAGAAAGAAAATCCAGCTTCTAAAAGAACATATCTAAGAATAAATCCTGATTTTATAGTTAATCAAATAACACTATAATAATCCTCCAGCACAATCTTGTCAACATTCTCTAAATCTTTAATAATATACAGCCTTCCTTCGCCTAAAGCAGCTATTTTCTCAGCCAGATTTTTTCCTTTTTCATCTAGGCCAATGCCGATGACGCTTATTGTAATTCCATTTGCCCTGGCAGCAGAAACCTCTTCCAATGTTTCTTCCTCTGGATTCTCGCCAACAGTTGGCAAAGCATCAGTTAAAAGAATCAAATGCTTTGTTATCTTTTCGTTAGGAAAAAGCTCAACAGCTTTTCTCAAGGTTGCCTTTATGTCTGTTTCTTTTGAGGCTCTTGCGCTGGTGATTTCTTTAAGCAATAAAGGGAAATCAGTTGTTGGCTCTATTGATTGTTTGATATCCGAGCCAAAAACAATTAATCCAACCTTGTCTTTTTCATCAATTGCCTTGAAAGCCAATGCAATTCCAGCCTTTTTGCACTGCTCAATCTTTTTGCCTTTCATAGAGCCAGAGGCATCTAAAGCGTAAATAATGTAACACTGGCCTTTGCTCTGCCTTTCAAAGCTTTTTAAATCCTTTTTTATTAATTCTTTATGTCCCCTTCTGATTGCTAATTTAGCTGATTTTTTTATTGCTATATCCCTGTACCTATCGCCTTTTTTGTATTGTTTTGCATCTTCCTTATCGCCATAATGAGATGGCTTTTTATGCGTCTTTTCCCCAAAAATTCCTTTTGGGATTATATTGTCAAGCTCTTCCGTGTAAAGAATTAAAGAGGCAAGCTCTATGCCCCTGCCTGTTATAAATCCGTCTTTTTCCAACAATCCCTTATCTTTTAGCTGCTCAATCTTTTCTTCTATCCGCTTCCTTAGCTCTCTCTGAAATTCAGGGATATTTATGTTTCTTTTTATATAGCCCGGGTTATAGCCTGACAAGAGCTTTATCAGGGATTCGCCGTATATCTGCTCTGCAATGGAATAATTCTTTACAATCTGCTCAAATAATAAGTTTGGCGTAAAAGAGCCTATGCCTTGGTTGATTGCATCTTTTATCAGTCTCCCGTCATCTACTATCTCTTTGTCATTTTCCAAAACAGAATTCATTAATTTATCCTCTTCACTCTGCCTCTTTAACCCGCCTGTTAATTCCTCTGCTTCGCTGGCTTCTTTAATCTCTGTTTCGCCTATGCTAAAGTGAATCACGGCCTTCTGCCCTTAGCTCTTCCTGATTCTGGATAAATTTCTCAAATCTTTCTTTTATGAACTCTTTTGGGCTTTGCAGGTATTTTGCAGAAGGCTTTAGCTCAATCCTGTGGCTTATAACAGAGATAACTGCCTCTTCTATATCCTCAAAGCTTACTGATTTTTTTCCTTTCAGCAAAGCATTGCTTTGGGCTCTTTCATATAATCCAATAGAAGCTCTTACAGAAGGCTTTTTGCTTAGCTTTTCATCCTCTCTCAATAATCTTACAAAATAAACAGCTGTATGCAAAAGCTTTTCTGGGAAATTAACATCGGCTTTTTCGCCTTTTTTTATTACTATCTCATTTTCAATTTCAATTGCTTCAGGATAGCCCATGTACACTAAATCAAACCTGTCTAATAGAACGTCTGACATCTTTTCTGTAGAGCTGTCTTCAGGATTCATTGTGCCGATAAAGATAAAATCAATGTCAAAGTCAACATCATAGCTGCCAATAGTTGCCTTTCCTTCCTCTAAAACCTGCAATAAAGCATTTTGCAGCTTTTCAGGGCATCTGTTAATTTCGTCAAAGAACAAAACGCCTTTGTCAGCCTTGAAAATCTTGCCTTTTGTAAAAGCCTTCAAGCTCAAAGGCCCGAACTCCATAGCTTTGATAGGGTCTATATCGCCCAATAAATCTTCAACAGTAAGATCAGGGCTGCCTTGTATCCTTACAAATTTGTTGTCTGTCAGCAATTTAGCCACATTTTTAGCTAGAGTTGTCTTTCCAATGCCAGGAGGGCCAACAATTATAACATGCCTGTTCATCAGCAAAGCTGATTTCATATCCTGCTTTGCCTTGTCCTGGCCCAAGATGTCTGTAAACTGGTCTTTTTTAGCTAAAAGTATTGTTTTTAACTGATTGTTAAAATTAATGATTATTTTGTAATCCTAAATATTTTTCAAATCCTTTAAATTTAGCATACCTTATAATAACTGTTTTTAACAGTTCAACATCTATAAGAAATTTTTCAGCAGCAATTCTTGTATCTTTATTAATATTATTGTATCTTTCCCCAATATATCTTTCATTAAATATTCTATACAGCTTGGTTATATCATCAAATGCATCCAGTATATAACGAAACCCCTCTTCTTTACGAATTAAGGAATTGTTTATTTTATGTGAGATATTTTGCACAGCTAAAACAAAATTATGATAACTGCTTCCAACACTCCTTTCTCCTAAATGCTTAGCATGTTTTTCTATGTCAGTTTCGCATATATGTTTCATAATTCTTTTGAATATATCTTCTGCCTCTCGGGGGTGTTTTGAATAACCCCTCTCTTCATATAAACCTAATCTTGCCCTCAACTCTTCAACAGCTGTTCTAAGTCTTTCTATTTTTTCTTTACCAGATTTATTGTGGTGGTAACCGCCTTCTTTTTCTTTTGGGAAATCTGGATTATCATACCAAAACATGATCTCTTTTGGGCTATAAACACTTTCCATAGTCGCTGCTATAATCTCTGCCCTAACAAAACTTTTTTCATCAATAGCTTCATTAAGTTTACCTTTATAAATACGAGCCATTTCCCTGTGGATCCTCTGTGTGGTTGGTTTTTCACTTGAATCTTCTTTGAGAATATCATCTATTATACACTCTAGTGAACCCACTTTTGATATTATATCCTCTACATTAATCGTTCCATTCGCTAGCCATATTTCATTTGCTTTCTTCATTATCGGTAAAATCTAGAATTTTTAACAAATAGCAAAAATTCTTAATAAACACTAGTTTTCTTGCTCTATTTAAAAACCTTTCGGTTTTTTATAGAAAATATATAAATTATATAAAAAATAGCCTAAATAACCATACACTAATAGCTGCCACTACTGGCACTATTATGTTGTCATCTACCTTTCTTAAGCCAATTCCAATATCAAGGCCTTCAGCCATCATAGCAAATATAGAAGCTATAGCTGCCTCTATTGGTGGTACAAACAATACAGAGCCTACAAACGCTGCTATCATGCCTGCAAGAGCCCCTTCCAGGAACTTTTTATCTGTGAAGGGATGTTTTATAGCGCCTTTAAATCTGCCTACTAAATGGCTTATTGAGTCGCCTAATGCCAATATAGCTATAGAAGCAAGTGCTACATCCTTTCTAAAAAAACCAACCACAATTAAACTGCCTATTAAATAGTATATAACTCCCCTGCCAGGGAATTTCCTTATGTTCTCTTCTCTTTCAAAATTCTGTAGAAACCAATAAATTAGAGGTATTTTGAATTTTTTGCTTATTAATGATATAAAAATGCCAATAATAATGAATATGAGCAATATCAAAGGAGTTAGAACATCAAAATTTATCAATACCAATATCAAAATGCCAAAAAAGATATGAAAAAGCTGCCTTTTTATTTCTAGCTTAGTCCTATTTTCCATTTTTTGAATATCTTATCCCTCTCTTCTAAATGAACAAACAACCAGCCAAAGCTATAGCCAATTAATGCTCCTCCAATAACATCGCTCAAATAATGGTATTGGAAATAGATCCTGCTGAAAGCAACCAATAAAGCAAATATAACCCAAAACCATTTGAATTTTGGGAATTCCTTATCCAAAACAGGTATTACTGTAAATGCAGCCGTTGCATGCAAACTTGGGAAGGAATATAATATCAAAGAACTAACTGCAAATATATCAAGCGGTCTTGGCCTTGCTATTATGCTCTTTAAAATAATGCATGTCATTGTTGAGACAAACAAGCTGGTCCATAGGACCGGTATCCATTCCCTTTTGCGCTCTTTCCATAAAAACAGAGTAGTCATAAAAACAAGTATAATAAAAACAGAGCCAAACTGGGTAATGCTGCTTAGGGAGTAGTCCAAAACAGAATTTCTTATAAAAGCCGTGTAATAGCTGACTTTTTTATCTATGAAAAAACTGACTATAAAAAACAAAATACTAATCAAATATACTATCAATACTAACCTCTTTTTTCCCATTTTTATTTCACAAAAATCCTGAATATTGTTGAGCCAGTCAAAACAACCAAAGTTACAATTATTCCTGCCATTAAAACACCAAGGCTTAAAGCCATGTATGATTTTTTTCTGTTTAGCTTAAAAAACCATGCAATTAAAGCCCCCGTATAAGCGCCTGTTATAGGCAATGGAATGCCAACAAAAAGCATTAAAGCAATAAACTCCCATTTTGTGCCAATCTTATTTTCAATGCCTCTCTTCCCCTTTTCAATGCTTTTATCTATTATTTTTTTATATAAACTTATCTTTACCAAATATTTATGCAAATAGTCAAGAATGAAAAACGTAATTGGAATAACTAGGATATTGGCTATAACACAGACAACAAATGCAGCTAAATAGCTATAGCCTGACGCAACTGCAATAGGAATACCGCCGCGTAATTCCGAGATTGGCAACAAACTTGCAATAATTGCTTTTAGTAATTGGTTCATATCACATCTTCTTTTATTATTTTATTGCTTATGCTCTTATTTGGCCAAATCTTAACTCCTGCCTTTATTTCCACATTTCTCAGTTTTGAATTATCGCCAACTACTGCTCCCAACTTGCCAGCCTTTGCATATACCCCTTTAACTCTTGAGACAGCATTTCTAACCGATTTAATCTCTCCCTTAAAATAAACATTTTCACCTATAATTGAATCTTCAATAATGGACCCCTTCTCAATTGTTGTGCTGTCCATAACTATTGAGTTCTTGACTTTGCCTTTTATTTTACATCTTTCTCCTATTGCATTTCCCTTTATCTTAAACAAATCCTTAACATCAAACAAATTCCATGGATAACCAACAGGAACCCATTTATTGGCTGTAACATAGTTTATATCCTCTTTTTTAGCTAAATCTTTTATAGCGTCTGTTATTTCATATTCCCCCCTTTTTGTTTTCTTCAGTTTTTTAATAACCTTAAAAATTTTTTCATCCAAAACATACAAAGCGCAGTTTGCCAAATTTGAAAAATACAGCTGTGGCTTTTCTATTATATTTTTGACATTTTTTCCTATAACCTGCAAAACACCAAAATTAGAGGGATCCTTCATTCTTTTTGCTAGAATGCAGTATTTATATCTCATGCATTTTTTGATATCTTTTCTATCATACAAATCATCACCCATCAATAGGATAAAACTATCCCTGATTAACCTTTCAGTTTGTAAAAGCGCATGCCCCGTGCCTAATTGCTCTCTTTGCTCAACAAACCTTATCTTAAATTTATACCTCTTATTTTTTAAAAAATTCTTAATCATGCCCTTCCTGTACCCAACAACAATGATAACTTCATCGACTAAACCATTCAATTGTTCTAAATTATGCTCTAATAAGCTCTTTCTTCCAACTTTAAGCAATGGTTTTGGCTTTGTTAATGTCAAAGGATAAGTCCTAGTTGATTTTCCTGCTGCCAATATAACTGCCTTAACCAATTATTTTCACCTTTTCCGCTTTTTCTTTTAAGTAGGGATCACTTATCAATTTAATGATCAACTCTTTTGGTTTTCTGAACTCCCTTTTTATCCTGGCATAAACCCTGCCTTTTGATATAAACGTTTCTTTATATTTTTTCTTGAATGATTCAACATGGTTTTTCGCTTTTATGGGTGGTCCTATATGGATCTTTTTTGGAGGTAACACTGCCTTGTCCAATATAAAATAAAACAAGGCCTTATCCTTTTTATTCCACTCCCATCCGCACTCAATTATTTTAAAATCCCATTCTGCAAGCTTTTTATTGAGAAATTCTAATGATTTCAATAATTTAGAACCAACAACATCTACTTTGCCTGTTTTTGGATTTACTTCCAATATCATTAGTTCTTTATTTTTTGCTTTTTTCTTTAAACTGTCTGTTGTTATCTCCTTGATTTCAAAGAAACTTTTTGAAGGTTTTTTTAGAAAATTTTTGCAGCTTGACTTAAACCTATCAAATTTTTCCTTACCTAAAGCTGCTGCAGCATTTCTGTCTGCCTGTACAGGATCAATTATAACCAGCGGAGAATTTGTCTTTGATTTGTTCATCTCATCTAATATATCCCTATTTTTATAATAATTTTCAGGGTCTATAGTTGCCTTCTCTTTCCATTTAGCAGCATTCCTCATTAAGCTGAGGAAACCGCCATAATATATTGTTAATATCTCACACACATATCCTGAGAAACCCTTTATATATGATTCCGCTCCATAAACATCAGCTGCTTTACAGAATTGCTTTGTTAGCCTTATCTCATCTGCCAATTTTTTGTATTTACCAACCCATTTAGCATGCAATGGGCTGACATCTGTTATATTCTTAGCTTCTTCTGCCTTCTTTATTGCCAAAATAGGCACCATCTCAAATGTAAAATTTTTTTGTTTAATCTGAAAATAATCCCTGGAACCATACAGCCTATCAACATTTTTAAATTCCTTTTCAAGTACTTTTTCTAGGATGTCTGATATTGTCTTATCTTTGTCTTTGTATTTTTTATAATCAAAACATACAAATATATCCGCATCATTCACATCTTTAAGCCAGGTGCCTTTTGCTCCTGAACCCCCAAGAACCGCTTTTGCGTATACCAATCTCTTATTTATTCTTGACAGGATACTATCAACTCTATTCAAAACCTCCCTTTCTTCTTCTTTTGTAGGTTTTATAGCTTTAAGCGCATCTATCAGAATCTTTTTCATTATAATACTCGATTAAGCTCAATTTGTATAAAAAGCTTTTCTTTTACAAAATAGCTGTAATTAAAAAACAAAAGCTTAATAAACATCTTTTGTTATTAATATCAAAAAGAGGTTTTGTATGGAAGCTGTACTTTATTTGACATATATTGCTATAATCCTATTGTTAGGTATTATATGCACTATTATCTCCAACAAAATTAAGATACCCAACATATTATTGTTGATAATAGTCGGTATGATTCTTAGTAAATTTTCCTATAATGGACAGGTGCTAATAGCCTTTCCGTCTGTATTCCTTACCAGTATTGGCATACTGGCTTTAGTTATGATCATCTTTGACTCTGCTTCAAGATTTAAGCTAAGGGAATTTGATATATTATCCACAAAAGCAGTTAAATTAACATTTATATTTTTAGCTTTGAATTTAATTTTTCTTACCTTTTTCACAATAATTGTGCTCGATTTAAAATTTACCCTATATTCTGTTTTAATCGGGGCTTTATTCTCTGCTTTAATGTCAGGCACAGACCCTGCTGCTGTATTAGCTATGTTTGGCAAAACAAAAATAAAATTATTTGAGTTCCTTGAGGTTGAATCCTTGTTAAACACGCCTTTGGTTGTTTTATTGCCTTTCATAATAATAGATTTGATGAATAAAATCAAATTGGGAGGCATCATTGGAGGCGACATTCTTAACCAGCTCTTCCCCTTTGCGGGGGATCTCTTATTAAGGCTTATTGCAGGTATTGGTGCCGGTGTTTTGGTTGGTTTGATAATATTCAAAATTATGAAAAAGGAATATTCAGAAAAATTATCTCCCTTGGCGTTGATAGCAGCTGCTTTATTGACTTATATACTGGCTGAGGGGCTTGGTGGCAACGGCGTTTTAGCTGTAACAACAATGGGTTTATTTTTTGGGAATGTTTATATCAAACAAAAACCGCAATTGATGGAATTCTCAAGCCTATTTGCAAATTCTTTAGAAATACTGGTCTTTGTTTTAGTTGGTTTTATAATTAGCGTGCCCTTAACTTCAAAATTTCTTATAACCTCTTTTGTGCTGTTTGTTATCTCCCTCTTTATTAGGCACATGGCTATACTAATTGTGTTTAGACAATCGCCTTACACATTAAGCGAGAAGGTATTCATGAGTTTAAATGTGCAGAAAGGCATTGCAGTAGCAGTTGTTGCATTTACTCTGACAATACTAAACATACCCGCTATTGATTTGGTTCTTAATATGATATTGATGTTTATGCTTTATTCTATAATACTCTCAACTATCATGGTTAGGTTTTCTAGATATTTTGTTAGAACCCACATCAAGGAAGGGTCAAAATGATTAAGATAGGGCCTGCTGGTTCTTCAGGTTTGGGGAATGAAGAGGGGATAAGGCATGCAAAAGAGCTGGGATTATCTGCTCTAGAGGTAGAATTCACCTACGGCGTCAGAATGTCAAATGACGAAGCAAAAAAAATTGGCCTTTTAGCCCAAGAACTGGGCATAAGCCTCTCCATCCATGCCCCTTATTATATCAACTTAAACTCGGAAGAAAGGCCCAAGGTTCACGCATCTAAAACAAGAATACTGCAGAGCTGTGAAAGAGGCCATTATCTTGGGGCAAAATACATTGTATTCCATGCGGGCTTTTATGGCAAAGAAGATAAAGAAAAAACCTACCAGGATATCAAAAAAGAAATAATTGATTTGCAGAAAACAATAAAACAAAAAAAATGGGATGTTATGCTGGCCCCGGAAACAACAGGAAAAGCCTCACAATTTGGCGATATTGATGAACTTTTAAGATTAAAAAAGGAAACATGCTGCCACCTCACTATTGATTTCTCTCATCTTAAAGCAAGGAACAATGGAAAGATTGATTATGATGAATTGTTCAAAAAAATAAGGCATATCGGCCATATACACTCTCATTTCTCAGGAATAGAATGGACAGCCAAGGGAGAGAGAAGGCACCTGATTACCGAAGCAAAAGATATAAAAGAGCTCCTAGAATACCTGAAGAAATATGGCGCAGATGCCACAATCATTAATGAAAGCCCGGACCCTTTTGGGGATTGTGTGAAGACAAAGAAGCTATTATAAAAATGATAAAAAAAATAATCCTGGACACTAACTTTTTGTTGATCCCAGCCCAGTTTAGGGTAGACATATTTTCAGAAATCAATAGAATCTGCCATTTCAACTACCAGCTTTATATCCTGGACAAAACAATTGGCGAGCTTGAAAAAATAATCCAAAGCAGGCAAAAAGGAAAAAACAAGGCAGCGGCAAAACTGGCATTGGTAATAATAAAGAAAAAAAAGATAAAAACTATAAAAACTGAAAGCGAAGAGCATGTCGACATTTTATTATTAAAGGAAAACGCTATAATAGCAACCCAGGATATGGGCCTAATAAAAAGATTAAAAGAAGCCAAGAAGAAGATAATAAGGCTAAGGCAGAAAAAATACCTTGTGCTTGACTAAACTGAAACCCCCTATAAAGTTATACCCTATTTCAATTCGCCGTGCAAATCGAAAGGTTTTTAAAATAGACACAAGTTCCTAATACTTAAAAATGTTTTATAAAATAGAGCTAAAGGACCATATAAGGGTGCCTCCCAATTTGTTCAATTTATCCCTGGAAGAGGCAGTAACCCAGAGAATAAAGAAGAAATACGATGGGCATATATCAAAAGAGCTAGGTGTAGTCATAGATGTTTCAGAAGTAGGTGAAATAGGGGAAGGGGTTTTGATTCCAGGGGATGGAGCGCCATATTATGACACCAAATTTAGGTTACTCACATTCAAGCCAGAGATGCAGGAAGTAGTGCTTGGTAAAATAAAGGATATCGCCGATTTTGGAGCCTTCATAACATTAGGGCCAATAGAAGGCATGATACATATAAGCCAAACAATGGATGATTTTGTGAGTTTTAGTAAAGAAAGGACTTTATCGGGTAAAGAAACTAAAAAAACATTAAAAATTGCTGACAAATGCAGGGCCAAAATAATTGCTGTATCATTTAAGGATACAACAAACCCCAAACTTGGTCTAACAATGAGGCAACCGGGCTTAGGAAGACTGGATTGGGTTGAAGAAGCAAAACCCGAAGAGAAGGAGAAGGTATCAAAGACTTAATGTTGTTTATAAGGTGATTTTATGAAAAAAAAGGCTTGTAAAACATGTAAAATGTTTGTTGAAGGCAATAAATGCCCCGTTTGTAGTGGCACTGATTTTTCTACAAATTGGCAAGGCCGTTTATACATATTAGACAGCAATAAGTCAGAAATTGCAAAAAAAATAGAGGTTAAAGTTAACGGTGAATACGCCATTAAAGTTAGGTGGTAAGATGGAACTTAATATAACAGAGAAGAAAGAAGAACCTCTCTTATCGAGGGTTTTTATTAAAGCTGAATTATTTTATAAAGGACCAACAATATCCAATAAGGATGTTAAAACTAGCCTTGCTTCTTCCTTGGGAGCAGATGAAAAATTGATAGTAGTCAAACATATATATTCTTCCTTTGGTTCAGGGAATATAAAAATAACTGCCTATAAATATAACAGCGAGAAAGATATAAAAATCATAGAACCAAAACAAAAAGAAAAAAAAGGAGCTGTAAAAGAAGCTCCTCAAGAACAGCCTAAAGCAGAAGGAAAGAAATGATCAATATGGTTCAGAGCAAGCACAGATGGATTTTACAGTCTCGCTGTAAATATTGGAAATCTTTGATTTCCAATGAATTAGGGTTTTCCGAAGGAAAACTCAAATTGGCGTCCGCGACTAATAGACTATAATGATCACCATTAACAGAAAATTAATTGTGAAAAAATAACTTAAAATTACTGGAGTTCGCAGAAAATTAATTTAAAAAGAAAATTTTTATCAATGATTAAAAAATAACTAATCATCAATAATAAACAAAATGGAAATAATGATCTAAAAATGGCAGAGCAAAAAGAAAAGAAAGCTGCTCCAAAAGCAGAGAAGCAGAAGAAAGGAAAAAGGGGAAGCAAAAGATGGGAATTATACGACCTTTCTGGCGGTTTAAAGAGAAAAAACAAGTTCTGCCCCAAATGTTCAAGCGGCATTTTCATGGCAAAACACAAAGATAGGATAGTTTGTGGAACATGCCATTACACAGAGTTTATCAGGGAAGAAAAAACCAAATAATCATCACTCATTCTCTCTATCTAAATTTTGAAATACAAGGATGTCTTCTGTTGTTAATTTCTCGCCTTTCTTTATCTTTTCCTGTACAAATTCCTCCTTATCTTTTAAAATCTTATCCTCCTCCTCCTTCATTTTCTTTTTTGTTTCTGTCTTGTGTTTGTCAACTTCTTCTTTTAGTTTACCCATTTCCAGGAGTTTTTCTTTCAATTTTTCATTGATTTCGTTAAATTTTCGCTTTAATCCAATGAATTTTTGGAAGTCTTTTTCTTCCTTTTCCCTGAGATCATCAATCTTTTTTGATATCTCCAGCATCTCTTCATGTTTTGATTGGGATTCTTTAGCCCTATTTTGAATCCTTATATGCGCCTCTTCTGCTTCTTTCCTCAGATTATCAATGTTTTTTGATAATGCATGGCCCTTTTCCCATATGCTGCTGATTTCTTTTGACCGTCCATATGCCCCCTTTAATTCCTTTATCCTTTTCATAAGCTCTTTTTCTTTTTCAAAAGGCATAATATCAGTTTCTATTCTTCCTTCTAGCTTTTCTATTTCCGCTCTTATTATAGAAGGATCCTCTTTTATTTTATGTTTCTTAATAACTTCTTCTTTTTCTTCGTTTAATTTTTTTATCTCAGAAATGCTCTTTTTAATCTCCTCATTGAGTTTTTGTCGTTTTTCTTTGTCCTCTTTGACTTGCTTTGTTAATAAATCCCTTTTTACTTTCTTTTCCTTTGCTTCCCTTATCAGGTTTTCTATTTCCCTGGAGTACCTCTCTTTGTTTTGGAAGGATAGCTCTTTTTGCTCATCTATTTGGTTTAGCTCTGTTTTTAGGACAGACACCTCTCTTTTTGTGTCCTCTAGCTTTCTAAATAACTCTCTCTTCTCTTTTTCTGATAGCATGCAAAGTCACGTTCTCTACCTATTTTGGATTTAAAACAAAAAAGCATTATCCAAACAAAGACCCTAATCCAGCAGCTGCTTTCTCTTGGCTTTTCTTTTCTTCTTCAACCTTTTTTTGGCTTTCAGCAGCCTTTGCTCCTGGGCTGGCTCCTCCTGCAGTTGGAGCAGCAGCTGCAACAGCAACCGGGACAGCGGCCTTTTCAATAGCCTCGTCTATGTTTACTCCTTCCAAAGCAGCAACCAAAGCCTTAACCCTGGCATCATCTACTTTAACGCCAGCAGCTTCAAGCACTTTTTTAACTGAAGCTTCATTAACTTTTTGCCCTGCTTTGTGCAGCAACATAGCAGCATATATATATTCCATTTTTTTCTCCCTCCATCATTGGTATAAAAAATGATTATGATATTTATCTTCTTAAGGTGCCTTTCCTAACCAATTCTTGCGCTAAATCTTCAGCTTCTTTTAGCTCTTTCTCTTTTTTCTTCCATTTTTCTTCATCTGTTTCTTTCTTTTTCTCCTCTAATGGTTTTATTGTCGTAGCAGCTTCCCCTCTTAATGTTCCTTTTTTCTGTAATGCACCTAATAATTCAGATGCTGTTTTTTCCCTCATTGCAGGTTTTTGGATTTCTTTTTTTCCTTCCGCTCTGGTTTCCTCGACTAACATCTCAGCTGTTGGTTCTTTACCACCAACATGCATCCTCACCCTTCCAACCATCTCTGAAACTTTCTTTTCTGTTTCGTTCTTTGTTTCCTCTAATTTTTGGATTTCTTCTTTTTCCTTCTGCCCTTCTTCAATCCTTTTCAGCTCTTCAGCTTTCCTTTTTTCCTGCTCTTCTCCTCTCCTCTTCAATTCTTCAGCTTCCTTTCTTTTCCTTTCCTCTTCAATCCTTTTCAGCTCTTCTTGTCTCTTTCTCTCTTCTTCTGCTTTTTTCTTGGCTTCCTCAGATTTCCTTTTTTCTAGCTCCTCAATCTCTTTCTCTTCCTCAATCCTTTCTTTCTCGAGCTCTTTCTCTTCCTCTTCTTTAACTGCTTCTTCAACTTCCTTTTCAACTGGAGCCTCTTTTTTTTCTTTCTGCTTTGCTTCCTTCTCAATTTTTTGTTCTTCTTTTATGATTTCTTTTTCTTTTTCAAGAGCACCTTCTTCCTTCTTTTCAATATCTACCGTTTCTTCCTTCGGCTCCTCTTTCTTAATTTCTCTCACTACAGCTCTTTCTTGAACTTGAATGTTAGCACTATTTTTTAAGCTCAACATTGACCTCTCTGCTTTGCCTAACAATTCCTCAATAATGCCTTCATCAATTATATTCCTCTCCAGGCCAATGGCTTTGGCATCATTGAATGCTTTGCCAATCATTATTTTTATGTTGCCTTTTGTTGCATACCCAGCAAACACAGAAAGATTTATAGCAGAACTGGCTGCTTTTTGTAAATCATGCATAAATTTGTCTTCATCAATGTCTAAAATCTTTTTTGTGTATATTACACCATCTTCATAAGTAGCAACCAGGTCAAGGCCAACTTCCATTGGTTTTATATTCAGCCTTGTTAGGATTTCAGCTACTTTTGGTTTTATCTTTTCTCCTTCTATTGCTACAACAGAATCCTCTCTAATTGCTACCTTCCCGCCCTCAACTCCTGATTTTATGCCTGCTTGTGCCAGCTCTCCGATTATAGGGCCTGGGGCAAAAGGAGTTGGACCGGCTGTTACAACTATATCCCTTGGTGCTATTTGGCCAGCTTTTGCTGGTGCTTTTGATTTGCTTTTCTTTAGATTTTTGAATAAAGCAAATGGATTCTCTTTTGTGAATATCAATGCAGGCATCCCCTTTAAATGCTCTTCAATTTTCTCTATGCCCCTCTTTTTTTCTTTGCACTGCTCTATAGCTATTTTCATTAGCCTTCTTTTTGTCATAACCATGACTATCTTATCCCTAAGTTTGGCTCTCATTATTTGAAGCTGTTGAGCAGGCAAATTTTCCATATTTACGGCCCCCATTATAGGGTACTGATTAATCAAATCAACAATCTGTTTTACAATTCCCCTTTTGTATTCTGCTATATGTGGTTTGTATTCCATTTTACTTTGAGTTTTATTTTTTTGCCTTAGTTGTCTTTTCTTCTTTTTCTATTTCCTTCTTTTTCTCTTCCTTTTTTGGTTCAACAGCCTTACCCCTTTTCTTGTCCCCCTTCTCCTCTTTTTTTGTTTCCTCCACTTTGATGCTTGGGCCCATTGTTAATTTTATTAGAATATTCCTTATATTATTTTTTTCATTAGGTAAGGCATGAATCAAGGCATTATAAATTGTTAGAATATTGTCAACTATCTCCTCCTCTTTCATTTCTTCGTTCCCAACAGCGCACTGCACTATAGGGTCATTCTTAGTTTGTAGTCTCACTATTTTTTGTAATTTTTCATATAATGGTTTTAGGTTGGCATTAGGCGGGACAACGCAGCCAGCCTTAGGATTTGGCATCTTTCCCTTAGGGCCAAAAACTCTTCCAAAAGAAGTAGCTACTTTCGGCATCACATTTGCTTGTGCTATAAAAAAATCATATTTACTGGCTAATTTTTTAATCTCCTTTTTGTCTGGATATTTGCCAAAGTCATCTGACAGTATTGCTCCATCGCATACTTTTTTTGCCTCCTCTGCTAATTCGGGGCCAACCAAAGCGCATACAGAGATTTTTTTACCCCTGTTGTAAGGCAATGGCATAAAAACATCCACTTTTTGTTCTGTTTTTTTTAAATCAATGCCCTTTAGATTGAAGATTACATCATAAGTCTGTTTGAAATTCCTTTTAGTAGAACTCTCCTTTGCTTTGTTTAATGCTTCTATTACCTGTTCTTTATCCATCTTCTACCCTCCTAGGCTAGCTAGTGATAACGGATACGCTGTTTTATATGAAGAAGTTATATTTTATTTATAAATTTAGTGGTTTTAAAGGTTTTAACCAATATATCTTTTATTTTTATTATTTATCTGGATTTCACCAAATTTACAGTTATCACATGTAGCATCAAGGTTAACCCAGTTGTCTTCTGCTTTGTAGCTTTTTATTGCATCTGGTAAATATGCTTGTACATATACATGGCTAGGTATAAAAACAAACCTTGTTCTTATGCCTATTGCTCCTAATAAATTAGCCAACAAAACAGATGCATCATCACAATCACCGCCTTTAGTTGCTAAAGATTCTTTTGCTGTTTTAATGTATTCATAGGCTAATGGATCAGAAACATAGTTAAAGTTATCTCTAACAAAATAAAACATTGCTTTTGCCTGGCAAACTTTTGAAGAATCACAGCCAATTGCTGCTATTCTGTCTGCTGTTTGTTTTATTACAGGATCATTAGGTGTAAGGTAGGCTAAAAAATCATCCTTTGTTTCCGATTGGTTTTCTATAATAATGTTTGCTGGTACAACTTCTTCTATAGTTGGTATCCTCTTTGGTTCAGGATCTATCTTAGCGCCGTATATGGCTATGTACCAAACAACTAATAACAAAATCAAGAATATTGCTATTATATATTTAATAGGCCCCTTATACCATGGTTCTGGTTCTTCTGGAAGCTCTTCTATTGTTTCTTCTTGCATATATATTGTTAATCTACAACGATTTAAAAGGTTTTATGTTTTGGTTTGTTTGACTAAAGGTAGAAAATTAATTTTATAGATTTGAGTTATTAAAGAAAAATTTATATATCTTTATGATTAGGGTGCTTATTATGTTAGAAAACATCATACTGACTATTGGGTTAATCATAATTTTAATGCTGTTGGATTATTTTTTGACTCTAAAGGGCCTTAAAGCATATAAAAAAAGTTACTCAAAATTTGTTGAGTTTGAATCGTATGAGTTAAACCCCATAGTAAAAGAATCTATCTCTAAGGGGGTTTATAATTTAAAACATCTTTTGTCTATGGTTCTTGTTTCATTGCTTGTTTATGTTGTACATTATTTATCATTTAATAATTTATTTGGATTTCAGATAGGAACCTTTTTCTTTACCCAAGGAATGATTTTTTCTATGGGCGTATACATGAATTCAAGGCATATCCAAAATTTGATTATTTTTAATTGGGTTGATAAGGACCCGTCAATGCTTTCAGGTAAAATAAAACAAAAAAATATTTTTTCATTAAAAGCATTAATAGCTCAATCTATAGGGCTGTTTTTGATTTTAATCTTTATCTTCATATTCGTTCAAAATATGTTCACTCTAGGATTCTCTTTAGGGCCACTAATTGTTTTACTAAAAACTCGAAGCTGGATTAAAACAACAATATTCCACTAATCTCTGATTAGTGGTCTAGCAGAACAACGAGATGTGGATGGAATTTGTTGTGCTCAAAAACCACCATAGGTGGAATATTCGGTGTCAAAAACCATCGTATATGTTTGTGCTAACAAAGCATGCCACCCATCTCTGATAGGTGGTTTTTGACAAGTCAAAATGCAGAAAATGATTTTAATGGCCACGCACTTTCTTTTTTCATAATATTTATAAACAAAGATGTGTTTCTCGTCTGCTGGTGTAAGGATATTATGGGGGATAATAAGTCGGTTATTAGTAATGATGCTAGAAGCCATTTTCTTGATATGGTTAATTCTCCTAAAGATCTTAGGCTTTTGAATAAAGGGCAATTGAGATTATTGGCTGATGAGATTAGGTATAAGATAATCAACACAGTGGCTAAAACAGGCGGCCATTTGGCTTCTTCCTTAGGTGTCGTTGAGCTAACTATTGCACTGCATTATGTTTTTAACAGCCCTTTTGATAAGATTGTGTGGGATGTTGGGCATCAGAGTTATGCCCATAAATTGCTTACTGGAAGAAGTAAAAGATTCCATACCTTAAGGCAATATAAAGGTATTAGCGGCTTTCCTAAAATTAATGAGAGTGTTCATGATGCTTTTGGCACAGGCCATAGCTCAACAGCTATTTCTGCTGCCTTGGGCATAGCAAAAGCCCGCGATTTGAAAAATGAAAATTATGATGTAATCGCTATAATTGGTGATGGTGCTTTAACCGGCGGAATGGCTTTTGAAGGCTTAAACCAGGCAGGTCATTTAAAATCTGATTTGATTGTTGTTTTGAATGACAATGAAATGAGCATAAGCAAAAATGTTGGCGCTTTGTCCCCATACCTAAGGAAGATGATTACGCACCCTATGTATAAGGATGCAAGAAAGAATATAGAAATATTTTTGAAAAAATGGAGCAAGAAAGCTGCAGAAAGGGCTTTTGCTTTGGAAGATACTATAAGGGCTTTGTCTGGCCCAGGATTATTATTCAAGGAAATGGGGTTTAAGTATTTTGGGCCTGTTGATGGGCACGATACCGGAACTTTGATCAGCGCGTTTGATAACATCAGGGGAATTAAGGGGCCGGTTTTATTGCATGTAGTAACCAAAAAAGGAAAGGGATACATATATGCTGAAGAAGAGGTTACTAAGTTTCATGGAATAAGCCAATTTAATGTTGAGAATGGCGAGAAAGTAAAGTCTTCAGCTTTGACTTATACTGATGCTTTTTCTAATGCTTTGGTCAATTTAGCAAGAGAGGATAAAAAAATAATAGCTATTACAGCTGCTATGGCTTCTGGCACCGGCTTGGATAAATTTGCGAAAGAATTTCCAGGGAGGTTTTTTGATGTTGGTATAGCAGAGCAGCATGCTGTTACATTTGCAGCCGGCCTTGCTGCTAATGGGTTTAAGCCCGTAGTTGCTATCTATTCAACATTTTTGCAGAGAGCGTATGACCAGATAATACATGATGTTTGTTTACAAAAGCTTCCTGTTGTTTTTGCTGTTGACAGAGGCGGTTTAGTTGGAGAGGATGGGGCAACACACCATGGCTGCTTTGATTTAAGCTATTTGAGGCATATCCCAAATATGGTTGTGATGAGCCCAAAGGATGAGAACGAGCTGCAGCATATGCTAAAAACAGCTGTTGATTATGATGGCCCAATAGCTATAAGGTACCCCAGAGGAGAGGTTGTTGGTGTTGAAGCGGACAGGAAATTTAAGAAACTGGAGATTGGCAAGGGAGAGGTTTTAAGAAAGGGCAAGGACGCTGTTATTTTTGGGATTAATAAAT
Organism: Candidatus Woesearchaeota archaeon; assembly: GCA_018303725.1. Lineage (GTDB taxonomy): Archaea > Nanobdellota > Nanobdellia > Woesearchaeales > JAGVXP01 > JAGVXP01. The sequence goes on from JAGVXP010000032.1 coordinate 19,798, forward strand.
ATGTTTATGAGGCTTTGAAAGCAGCCGAAGAATTAGGGAAAGAAGGAATCAAAGTAGCTGTTGTTAATTCAAGATTTATTAAGCCATTGGATGAGGGATTAATTATTGATTTAGCTAAAAAAACAAAAAACATTGTTACGATAGAAGAGAATGCTTTGCAGGGCGGCTTTGGCTCTGCTGTTTTGGAATTATTAGAAAAAAATGATATTAAGGCTAATGTCAGAAGAATAGGAATTCCTGACAATTTCATAGAGCATGGCCCTGTTGAGGTTTTAAGGCAGAAGATTGGGCTGACGAAGGAGAATATTGTTAAGACAGTTAAAGGGATGTTGAAAAAATGAAACATAAAACCAACCAACTTAAAGTCGGAAATGTAAAGATTGGAGGCAATGCCCCTGTTTCAATACAGAGCATGACAAATACTTTAACTAGTGATGCTGATAAGACTATACAACAAATACATGAGCTGGAGGAGCATGGCTGTGAAATTATTAGGGTAGCTGTTCCAGACAAAGAATCATTAAATGCATTAAAAGAGATTAAAAAAAATATCTCTATTCCCTTAGTTGCTGACATTCATTATGATTACAGGCTGGCTGTTGATGCTGCTTCTGTTGCTGACAAGATAAGGATTAATCCTGGCAATATAGGTGGGAATGAAAAGGTTAAATCTGTTGTTAAGGCTGCTAAAGATGCCGGAATTCCAATAAGGATAGGAGTCAATCTTGGCAGCTTGGAAAAAGATTTAGAGAAAAAATATGGTTTAACAGCAGAAGCAATGGCTGAATCTGCTTTAAGAGCTGCTAAATTTATTGAAAGCCTGGATTTTACAAACCTTATATTTTCTTTAAAGGCCTCGGATGTTCCGAGAACCATTAAGGCCTATAAGCTAATGGCTGATAGGACTTATTATCCCTTACACCTTGGGGTGTCTGAGGCCGGTTCTTTTTTTTCCGGCAGCATAAAGAGCGCTGTTGGGATTGGAAGCTTGCTTTTAGAAGGTATTGGAGATACAATAAGAGTTAGCTTGTCAGGTGATCCTGCTGAAGAGGTTAAAGTTGCAAAGCAGATATTATCTTCAGTTGGCTTAAGAAAGTTTGGAGTTTCTGTCACTTCATGCCCTACGTGCGCAAGAGCCGAGTTTGATGTTGCCAAGGTTGCTGAAGAGATAGAAAATAAGACAGCCTTAATAAAAAAACCGATGCACATTGCAATAATGGGCTGTTCTGTTAATGGCCCTGGCGAAGCAAAAGAGGCTGATTTAGGCATAGTAGGTGGAAAAGGAGAAAACCTCTTCTACAAAAAAGGAAAAATAATTGAAAAAATTACCAATAATAAAATTACAGATAAGATATTAGACGAAATAAAAAATGAAAACCCTTAGCATTTTAGGAAGCACCGGAAGCATTGGAACGCAAACATTAGAGATAGTCAGAAAATTTCCTAATGAATTCAAAATAACTGGTCTTACAACTAATAAACATATTGAGCTATTAAAAAAACAAATAAAGGAATTCAAGCCAGAAGCAGTTGCTGTTATGGACGAGGAAAAAGCTGATTTATTAAAAGCTGATGTTCCCGTTTACAAAGGCATTGATGGCTTAGTTAAAATTGCTAAGCTTTCTGAAGCAGATACAGTTGTAAATTCCTTAGTTGGCAGCATAGGGGTTTTGCCCACAATAAAGGCAATTGAAAGTCATAAGAATATTGCCCTGGCCAATAAGGAGACTTTGGTTACAGCCGGCTCTATAGTGATGGAGAAAGTAAAGCAACATAATATCAGTTTAATGCCAATTGATTCCGAGCACAGCGCAATATGGCAGTGCTTGAATGGAGAGGACAAAAAAACAGTAAATAAGATAACAATAACATGCTCCGGCGGAGCCTTTAAAAACAAAACTAAAAAAGAGCTGGAAAAAGTTACAGCAAAAGATGCCTTAAAGCATCCGACATGGGATATGGGTGCTAAAATTACAATTGACTGTGCAACATTGATGAACAAAGGTTTTGAGGTTATAGAGGCGCACTGGCTGTACAATTTAAGTTATGAAAAAATAGATGTTATTTTGCATCCAGAATCAATAATACACTCTTTAGTTGAATTTAATGATCATTCCACTATAGCACAGCTTGGCATACCATCAATGAAAATTCCAATACAGTATGCCTTGACATTTCCCAAAAGATTTAAAAATAGTGAATTGCCTCAGCTGGAATTAAAAAAAATTTCGCAGCTGAATTTTAAAGAGATAAGCAATGAGCTGTTTCCTTGCTTGGATTACGCTTATAAAGCCGGCAAGACCGGAGGCAGTTTGCCCGCTGTCATGAACGCAGCTAATGAAATAGCTGTATATGCGTTTTTAGAAAATAAAATCAAGTTTTTGGATATTGCAAGTTTGATTAAGAAAAAGATGGATGAGCATAAGGTGATTAAGAATCCCAATTTAAATGAAATTTTAAGTGTTGACAAAAAAATTAAAGAGGAAACCAAAAAGGAGATTGAAGAATGAACATTGCAATTATTGTAGGGGCAGGAAAAGGAAAAAGAATGAACTCAAAAGTTAATAAAATACTTTTGTCTTTAGTTGATAAGCCAATAATTTGCCATACAATAGAAAAATTTGAAAATTGCGCTGAGATTGATTCTATTATATTAGTTGTTAATAAGGATAACCTACAAGAGATGGAGAGAATAGTTGAATACAATTGTTATGAAAAGGTAATCAAGGTGATAGAGGGCGGCGAAAAAAGGCAGGATAGCGTTTATAACGCAATAAGGGAAGCCAACCATGCAAGGCCCAACGATATAATACTGGTGCATAATGCTGCAAACCCAATTGTTTCAGAAGAAACCATAAAAAAGGTGATAAAAGCAGCAAAGGATTTTGGTGCAGCTGCTGTTGCGATTAAGGCAAGGGATACAATCAAACAGACAGACGAAGATAATTTTGTTGATATAACCCTTGAAAGAGAAAAGCTTTGGTGTATGCAGACCCCACAGGCAATAAAATATGGCTTAGCTGTTAAAGCATTTATCAAGGCCTATAACGATGAGTTTTATGGTACTGACGATGTCTCTTTAGTGGAAAGATTGGGCAATAAGGTAAAAATAATTGAGAGCAATATAGACAATATAAAAATCACAACAAAAGAGGATATTGAGTTTGCAAATTCTTTATTTTCCAAAGCTAGGGTTGGTTTAGGGCAAGATTCACATAGGTTCTCAAAAAAAGGAAGGCCATTAATTTTAGGCGGTGTTTTAATAGGAAATGAGCAGGGCTTAGAGGCGAATTCTGACGGGGATGTTATACTTCATGCTTTATGCAATGCCTTAAGCCAGGCTATTGGCGGGAAAAGCCTTGGTTATTATGCAGACCCTATGTTTGAAAAGGGGATTAAAGACAGTAAGGAATACCTCAAGAAAATTTTAATGTTGGTCAGGAATGATAGCTACATTGTTAATAATGTTGGAATAATGGTGGAAGCTAAAAAACCAAGACTGGAGAATTATGAAGAGCAGATAAAAGAGAACATTGCAGATTTAATAAATATCAAAAAAGAGAATGTTGGTTTGGCTGTGACATCAGGCGAAGAATTAACAGATTTTGGCAAGGGGCTTGGCATACAATGTTTTGCTGTCACCAGCCTTACTAAAAAACAGGATTAAAATGGATGAAATAAAAATTGAAGCGCCAGCTAAAATAAACCTTTGCTTGGATATTTTAAAAAAGCTGGACGACGGCTATCATGAGATAGAGTCTATCATACAGCAGGTGGATTTATGCGATACAATAAAAATCAAAAAATCAGATAGCCTAAAAATTAATTGCAATGAGAAGATACCCCTTAAAGAAAATCTTGTCTATAAAACAATAAAGCTATTGAAAGAAAATTTTGATATTGATACCGATCTTGAGATAACAGTTGAGAAAGAAATCCCTTTAGCAGCTGGTTTAGGCGGTGGCTCTAGCGATGCAGCAGCTTTGTTAAAAGGGCTTAATAGCATACTAAACCTGAACTTAAGCGGAGATAAGCTTATTGAAATTGGTTCTAAAATAGGTATGGACGTTCCATTTTCAATAATTGGAGGAACGTGTTGTGTTAAAGGAAAAGGCGAAAAAGTTGAGAAAATAAGCAGTCTAGGAAGGATAACTATAGTCTTAATCAATCCAGGTTTTGAATTAAAAACAAAACAGGCTTACGAAAACCTTGGTTTGGATGATGTTGGCAAGAAAGCATCCTCAGAAAAGATGTTAAAATTAATTAAAAGAGGGGATATAAGGGAGATAGCAGGCAATCTGCATAATGATTTTGAGTTAAGCACAATAAAAAAATACCCTATAATACATGAAATGAAGGCTAACCTAATCAAAAATGGCGCATTAAATGCCGTTATGTCTGGTTCTGGGCCCAGCGTTTTTGGAATTTTTGAGAATGAAGAAAGGGCAAAAGTGGCCTATGAAAATTTAAAAGACCAGTACGAGCATGTTTTTTTGACTAAAACGAGGATTCAAAATGAAGGTTAGTTTAGCAAGCCATGCTGGATTTTGCTTTGGGGTAAAGAGGGCCTTGGAGAGTGTGCAAAACATAAAAGATAAGGATGATGTTTACATCTTAGGCGAATTAATCCATAATCCGCAGGAGATAGAAAGGTTAAAGAAAAAAGGAATAAAAATAATAGGCAATATTGATAAAATAAAAAAAGGAACGGTAGTTATCTCAGCTCATGGTGTTCCTGACCATCTGATAAAAAAAGCAGCAAAAAAAAGATTAAAAGTTATTGACACTACCTGCCCTCTAGTCACAAAAGTGCACAATATAGCAAAAGATATGGAAAAAAAGGGGCTTAATGTTGTAATATTTGGCGATAAAAACCACACAGAAGTTAAAGGAATAAAAGGCAACATAAAGAACGCCGTTATAATAAATAATTATTCTGATTTAAATAAAATAAAAAAAGGGAAACTGGGCATTGTCAGTCAAACGACACAGGATACTGAAAAATATTCAAACATCATAAACAAAATTAAGGAAAAAACAATCAATTTAAAAGTGGAAGATACGATATGCGACGCGACTAAACTAAGACAAAATTCTTCTCGGGAACTAGCTAAAAGAGTGGATTTAATGGTTGTTATAGGGGGTTATAATTCTGCAAATACAAAAAGATTAGCGCAAATTTGTTCCGGGATAGTTGAAACCAGGCGCATTGAAACAGAGGATGAACTCAAAAAAAGGTGGTTTAATGGAAAAAAGCACATAGGTGTTACAGCTGGTGCTTCTACTCCGGAATGGGTTATTAATAATGTAATGAAAAAGATTGGGGGAATATAATGGAATTTGAAGCCCTAATAAAAAAATACAAAGATGTTGTGGATAAAAGGCTGGAGTCCTTTTTTGACAGGGAAATAAGGCTGACTTCTGACCAATTTATGAGAACCAATTACCTCTTTCTCAGGGAATTTGTGTTAAGGGGGGGTAAAAGGTTAAGGCCAATTGCTGCTATAATGGCTTATATAGCAATAAATGGCAGAGATGATGAAAAAATATTCCTGCCTGCAATAGGCGCTGAGCTATTTCATGCATCTTCTTTAATCCATGATGATATAATGGATGAAGATGATTTGAGAAGGGGAAAACAAACCATGCACAATAAATTTTCTAATTGGTTCCTTAAGCAATATGGGGAAAAAGAGTATGCAGGAAAGCTATTTAATAAATGGTCAAAAAGATTTGGTGTTTCTATGGCAATCATACAGGGCAATATGCTCTATTCTTTAGGTGAGTCTTGTTTAACCAACTCTGATTTTGATGATAAAGTTATAAGAGAAGCGCTTAGTATCTGTAATAATGCCTATAAAACGGTTAATGAAGGGCAGGTTCTTGATATTCTGCTGGCTTTGAAGAGGAATATCAAAGAAAAAGATTACTTTGATATGGCTTTAAAGAAAACAGCAAAACTTTTTAGTGCTTCTATCGAGGTTGGTGCCGTTTTAGCAAATGCTACCATCTCACAAAGAAAGGCGCTGACAGACTATGCATCAAATTCAGCTATAACATTTCAAATACAGGATGACATAATGGATATAAATGCTAAGATGCAGAAAGGACATGACATTGGTTCTGACATTAGAAAAGGAAAATATACCTTATTGATAATAAAAGCATTAGAACTGGCAAATAAAGATGAAAAAGAAAAATTAATTAAGATTTTAGGAAAAGAAAATTCAACTAAAGATGAGATAAATACTGTAATCAAAATATTGGATAATACGGGAGCTATAGCTTATTCCAGAAAAATAGCCTTAGGGAAAATAAAAGAGGGAAAAAATTTCTTAAAAAAAGCAGACCTAACAAAAGAGGGCTTAGATTTCTTTAACAGTTTTGCTGATTATATGATAAACAGGGAAATATAAAAATGTTTAAAAAATTTTTTCAATATACATCTTATATGAGGCCCCTAACATGGCCGTATATAATAGTCCATTTGAGCATCGGTTTTCTTTTAGCAAACAGGTTGAACTTTGATTTGGATATTACTTTTAAATATTTATTGGGGGTGCTAGTCTGGATATTAGGTAGTGGAGGCACTCTGGCCTTTAATTCTTTTTATGATAAAGATAAGGGTTCTATCAGTTGGCTTAATAACCCGCCGCCAATGCCTAGAAAATTATTAAGCTTCTCCCTTATCCTGCTTTTCCTCGGTTTAATCCTTTCATTTTTCGTTACATCCAAATTTTTTATAGTTTATTTAATCTGCTTTATTTTAGCCATAATGTATTCGCATCCATCTGTGAGGTTAAAATCAATCCCTGGTCTGGATGTTTTGACAAACGCTCTTGGCTATGGTGTTTTAGTTTTTTATTCTGGTTGGGCTATAACAAATAAACCTTTAAATTTTGAGTTTATTATCCTATTGTTAGCTATATTTTTTTTAGCGGCGGGCGCTTACCCTCTCACACAAATCTATCAGTATGAAGAAGACAAAAAAAGGGGGGACAAAACAACAATTATTTTTCTTGGCAAGAAAAGAACACTATTGCTATCTTCAATCTTAACCACAATTGGTTTTTTAATATTTTTTTATGTTGTGTTGACAGGCTATTTGTCTCCATTAGCGTTGATTATAACACCGGCTTTATCCTATTTTTATTGGAGAATTTTTAAATGGTATAAAGATGTCAACAAGGTAGATGCAAAAAAAGAGATGTACAAGGCGTCTATCTTGGTTATTTTAACTGACTTAGCTATTATAATCGCTGTATTTGTTTAGAATTTTTATAGCACAACAATAATATCCTCCCTATAAACCAGGCTAATTTGGCTTTTGCAGGTATTTTGCCATTTATTATCATATCTTTGACCTCTTTATCAGTTGGATTTTTTAAAAGAAACCCCACTTTCTTATACCTTAACCCAAGAAAAAGCAAATCCCTAAAAATAATGCCCCCCTTCATTCCTTTACCAAACTCCTTTCTCCATCCCTTCTCATAACTTTTTAAAAAAGCCTTATCAAACCTTTTGTTTTTTAAAGCTTTTACTGCAATTTCAGCTGCTTGTTTTCCAGACTCCAATGCAAAATATATCCCCTCACCAGTTCCAGCATGAACAAAACCAGCCGCTGTACCGCATACTAACAACCTATCATCATAAGTTTTATCAATTGGGCCTGAGCAACTGACAAGGCCAGCATATTCGCTTAATTGTTTTGCTTTTATGTTATGCCTCCTTAATAATTTATTGAATGTTTCCTTTACGCTCTTATTTGTGTTAAGCGCCCCAAAACCAATATTAGCTAAATTTCTGCTTTTTGGAAACAACCACAAATAACCAAAAAAACCATCATTAAAATAATATTGGAATCTATCCTGCTTGACATTGTTTACTTTATATATGCCGCCATACCCAAGGATCACAATCTGTTTTTTCTTTACTAAACCCAACTTCTTTTGAAATTTGAAATCACACCCATTTGCCAGAATGACTAAGTCAGATTTTATCGTCCCCTTATTTGTGATTACCTCAATACAATCTTCTCTTGTTTTTATATCATCGCACCTTGTTTTTAATCTAATCCTACTTTTTATAGGAGCAGCTAACCATTGCTCAAATTTTGGCCTATCAAGTTCCAAAACATTATACACCACAACCCTGTGTAAACCCTTATAAATGACCTCGTGTTCTGTTATTTTATTTTTGACAAAATTATACTTTTTATCCCCAAAAAAATTTACAAATTTGTCTTCCCTAACACCCTCTCCGCATTTTAAGGGTAAACCTATCTTTTTTTTGTTGTCAATAGCAAGAAAATTTATCTTATTTTTGGCTAAAGTCCTTGCCGCCATTAGACCAGCAGGACCCAAGCCAACTATAACGACTTGATATCCCATCTTTATTCTACAAATAATTCGCCCTTTTTAGTTTCAAATTTCCAATCGGAGTTTAATCTACCTGTTTTTTTGTAATATTTGACCAATCTCCCAATTTTTGATTCTGTCAGCACAAGGCCTCTTTTTGCGGTTTCGTCCTTTGAGTTCTCCTTAAGGTGTTTTGTTATTAAGACAGACTTCTTAATCAATGCCATAAGGTCCTCGGGGATTTCTGGCAAAATTTTCTTCTCTTTTAAGATGTTTGTTATCCTTTTTTTTGTTATCACCCTTGTGCTTGGAATCCCATATGTATCTCTCAACATCATCCCAATCTGCGAAGGCGATTTGCCTTCTTTTGCTAGCTTCAAAATTAAGAATTCCAACTCTTTCTCTTTGTACCTTATCCATGTTGGTGTTATCTTTTTTAGTGGTTTTTTAGATCCAGCCTTTCCCCTTTTTCTTGAATGCATCCTTGCCATTTGTTTTCACCTTTCTTAGTTAATTTTGGAAACAAACGAGAATTCAATTTGTCTCCAGCATAAGCGAGCCAGTGACATTAAATTGGCGAAGTCAATTTATGGCGTCTCCCAACCGGCTTATCTCTTGATGTATAACAGAAATTATTGATTATTTATAAATATTTGGTTTTATTAATCTCTCCTGGTTAAAGCAGCTTAAAAGGAAAGTTTTATATACATTATTAACAAATTGTATTTTGGTTTAAATGATAGCCTTTCTGTATAAAACCGGCAAAAATAAGTTTGGCTCGGGAAAAGGGCTGAAATACCCGATAGCTAAGGCCGGCTTTGTCTGGCTGCATTTGACAAATCCCTCTAGCCAGGAGATAACCAAGGTAAAAAACGATTTTAGCATTGCTGACACTATATTTAAGAAATTTTACAAAGAGAAAAACAGCGTCAGGTACACTTTCAAGCCGCTTGCATTTACCCTAGTTGACTATTACACAGAAGGCAAGAATATAAAGGTAGAAGATGTTTTGTTTATTATTGGCGAGCATTTTTTAATAACTATAACAAAAACCAGATTGAGCCATTATGACGAGATATTTAAGATAATTTCTGAAAGATTAAAAGAGTTTGGGTCGAACATAGGTTATATCTTGCATGAAATCCTAGATTATGATGCAGAAGGCAATTTTGATGTTTTGAGCCTTACAGAAAGCAGGATATCTGACCTGGAAAAGGCTATTCTGGATGCAGACGATATCCACAAAAAAGTGTTGTCTGTTATAACTTATAAAAGATACCTGCTGCAAATGTGGAGAAGATTATGGTCTAATTCAAAGATAATATTTTCCATAAAAAAAGGAGCTACGCCAATAAGAGTTGATATTGAGCTGTTAAGGCTATTTGACCATATACATGACACCTTCATCTATCAGATGGATATAGTGACAAACCAGAGAGAGGTATTGACAGATGCCATCTCAATTTATGAGTCCACATTGACAAACAGACTCACGGTAATATCGAACAAAATAAATTCGGGCCTTAAAAAACTTACTTTTATCATGTTCCTGTGGACAGCAATAGCAACAATTTTGTCAATACCCAATACTGTTGCAACCATCTTCGGGATTCCGGAATGGCCTTTGACTGTGGATGCATGGGAATTTATAGCATTTATCCTGATAGTTTCAACTTTAGTGCCCCTTGTTTGGTTCTGGATGTACTGGAAAAAGATAAGAGAAAAGCAGGTGTAGCTAGTTAATTCTGTTTAAAAAATAGCCCCGGGCAGATTCCCACGTAAGGGCTTCGCCCGATACGCCCCTGTGGACAATTAGTCCTATTTCGCTTTGCTCAATAGGACGAATGGGCCTGTTAAGAATCGAGAAATAGCCCCGGGCAGATTCGAACTGCCGTCTCAGCCTCCAAAGGGCTGAATGAATAGTCTTCTCTAATAAATTAGGGAATTTGACCGCTACACTACGGGGCTGCATTAATAAATCTGCCGTGGCTGGTTATTAAGAAACATCATCCATATTTAAATTTAATGCATTTAAGTAATACTTTAGTATCCTGAAGGATTATTCAGGATACTTTGTAATCCTTCAAGCACATTTCTCTTGTTAAACCTTAAAGTCTGGATTATGGATAACAA
>JAGVXP010000036.1 GCA_018303725.1 Candidatus Woesearchaeota archaeon
CAACCCCGATAGGAGATATTATTGGTATATAATCATCCTTAATCAATGTCTTGATTATTGCAGGATGTATTTTTGTAATCTCGCCTACATAACCAAGCTTTTTGGCCTTCTGCTTCACACACACTATTTTGTAGTATTTTCCGCTTAAGCTTATGGGCTTGCCTCCTGCCCTTCTGATTAATGCAGCTGTTTCATTGTTTATTTTTTTGAAAACCTTTTCAACTATATTTATTGTTTTTTTGTCAGTAACCCTCAACCCTCTTTCAAACTTTGGTTTTATATTTGCTTTTTTCATGGCCCTGTTTATAGCAGGACCGCCTCCATGAATAATAACAGGATCGAGGCCAACATTCTTCAATAAAACAATATCCTTCATCACATTTTCGCGCAATTGATGGTTAACCATCGCATTCCCGCCGTATTTGATCACAACAATCTTGTGGTGGTATTTCTGGATGTAAGGCAACGCTTCAATCAGTGTTGTTGCTTTTTGTTTAAATGACGCCATTTTAAGTATGGTAAGCAGCATTTATTTTTATATATTCATAAGTTAAATCACATCCATATGCTGTTGCCATCCCCTTCCCTTCTTTTAGATCAACTACTATTAAAAGTTTATCTTTTTTCATCTCTTTTACAACTTTTTTAAGTTCAAACTTCACTCCAACGCCATTGCTAACAATTTTATTGTTATTGAAGTAAATATCAATTTTGTTTTGGCTTATCTTTACGCCGCTGTAGCCAACAGCTGCCATTATTCTTCCCCAGTTTGGATCATTGCCAAACATTGCTGTTTTTACCAAATTTGAGCTGATAATTGATTTTGCAATTACCTCGGCCTTTTTTTCATTTTTTGCATTTTTAACTTTAGCCTCTATTAATTTGGTTGCTCCTTCGCCATCAATGGCTATTTTTTTTGCCAGTTCAATACAAACAAAATCCAGGGCTTTTTGAAATTGACTTTTATTTGCCTTCCCAGCCAATCCATTTGCCATCAAAATTGCCATGTCTGAAGTTGAAGTGTCGTAATCAACCGATGTCATATTAAATGACTTGTCAACAGCAGTCTTCAACATTTTTTTCAGCTCTCCAGATGAAAACTCGGCATCAGTTCCAATAAAGCACAGCATAGTCGCCATATTAGGGTGTATCATTCCTGCTCCTTTGGCAACAGCGCCAATTGTTATCCTGCCAATCTTAACAGCAATCTCTTTTTTTATTGTGTCAGTTGTTAAAATTGCTTTTGCAATATCGCCTTTTTTGCTCAATTGTTTCTTTATTCCCTTTATCCCGCCTTTTATCAAGTTTATTGGCAGATAAGCGCCAATCAGTCCGGTTGAAGCAACTAAAACATTTTTTTGTTCAATTCCCAATTCTTTCGCTGTTAATTTTGCCATATATTCAGCATCCTTAATCCCTTTTTTTCCTGTGCAGACATTAGCTATCCCTGAATTGATCACAACAGCCTGCGCTTTCCCGTCTGCCAAATGCTTTTTTGTAACAACCAAAGGGGCTCCTTTGACCTCGTTTTTTGTAAAGACCCCTGCTGCATTGCAGACTTCAGAGCTGTAAACAACAGCAAAATCCTTTTTCTTTGATTTTTTCTTGATGCCGATGAATTTGCCTAAAGCGCTGAATCCTTTCACCTTTGTAATTCCGCCCTTAATTTGCTTCATTTTTATCTCCTCTATTGGTTTTGCTCATTATTTTTTTTATTATTAAATATTTATAATCATTGATTAATTACAAAAATTTTGATTATTTTATTTTTGGCTTATTGATTATGTTTATCATTGAATAAAATATTTTTTTATCCTTCTTAATCCAGCATCACAACATGCATATTCAATCTGTGCCATTAAGCGAATTTTTTGCTTTCTGCATCAAATTTATTGCAAAAAATTTGCATCACTGTTTAAATTTGGCTATAATAAAATTTATGGCGTTTGTTTATAAAGCTATTGACCTATAGAAAACTTGATTAGACATAAATGTCCAAAATTAGACATCACTATATCTTCCCTAAAAGCTTGAGAATGACACCCAGCTGAGCCCACATTCTGTTCTCTGCCTGGTCAAAGACAATGCTTTGCTTTGAGTCAATAACTTCGTCTGTTACTTCATAGCCCCTGTAAGCAGGCAGGCAGTGCATAAACAATGCATCCTTTTTAGCATATTTCATCAATTCTTTATTGATTTGATAAGGAGGAAATATTTTTTTCCTTTTCTCTGCTTCTGCTTCCTGCCCCATTGAAATCCAAGTGTCAGTATAAACAATATCAGCATCTTTTAGCGCTTCCTTTGGCTCTTTGGTTAATAGATTTGGCTTTTCTATTGGCTCATAGCCTTTTGGTGCTGCAACATTAATTTTAATTCCCACTTTTTTGCAGCCAATTATTAGGCTGTTGCAGACATTATTCCCATCGCCAATATAGGCTAATTTTAATCCATCTAATTTTCCCTTTTTCTCCTTTATTGTCATTAAATCGCTTAATGTTTGGCATGGATGGTATTGGTCGCATAATGCATTTATTAATGGCTTCTTCATGTATTTTACCATTTCCAATAAAGTTTCATGCTTAAAGACCCTGGCAGTTATGATATCTGCATACCTCTCAATGCATCTTATCTCATCCTTAAGGCTGGCCTTCTTAAGCTGTGTTGTGTTCCAATCAAGAAAGATAGCGTGGCCGCCTAGCTTTGTCATTCCTGTCTCAAAGCTGCATCTTGTTCTTGTAGATGCCTTCTCAAACAGCATAACTAATGTTTTATTTTTCAGGATGTTGTCATATTTGCCGCTATTTAGCTTTATGTTTATAGATTTTTCTATCACTTCTTCAATCCAGTTTCCGCTGTATTCCTTCAGTGTCAATAGGTGCCCTACCATAATAGAATAAAAAATGGCGCCTCTTATAAAAGTTTCGTTTCATTTAAAACAACAAATAGACAATTATGTCCAGAATAAAACATAGCCCCCTATCCTACCTGGACTACCTTATCACAGATTTGGTTCAATTTGTCTATCAGCAACTTGTCTGTTTTTCCCCTCAGTGAGATTACTATTCCCCTCAGACCGAACACCCTTCCCTTGCTGCTTAGATAGTGAGTAAACCTTAAGATATCCTTCATTTTATTGTGTATGCAAAGTGTTGAGAGAGAGTCCAAATGAAGGAACCTATTCTCCCCTGGACCAGAGGAGATATAGTTATGCAAAGCTGCGCTAAGCTCTGTCAGGTGTGACGGAGAACTAACAAATACGCAATTTTTTGCCTTTGGTAGCTCCCCTCCTGCTTTTTCTGTTATGCAGTCAATAAAATGCAGCTTTTCCGGATTGATATTTTTTTCTTTAATTGTCTCCACTAAAGATGTATATGGCATATTTGTTGTGATATAACTGCCTGTAGCTCCCTGTTTATTGACTAAAAAGTCCAGAATGTGCAGATTGGCCTCTTTATATTTGTCAGATGATGCCACTATGCCCACAACAAAATTCTTCGGTAATTTTTTTAATTCTTTATCTAATTTATCAAACATTATTCCTTATATGCCCAAAGACATATTTAAATCTTTTTGTGGATGAAATAAACATTAATGTCCAAAACAAAACATTTATATATGAGTATTATTCTAACTAATATTGAGCGATGTATCTTAATGTTGAGAGTACAACAGCAAAGCAAGATACAGACGCTTAATCTCGTGGGGGCCATTCAACGTGGCCCCTCACAATAAGAAGGTGATAAAATGCAGAAAGATTTATCAAAATGGGTTGACATCAAAAACATGGGGATTGAGCAAAGATTTGTAAAAAAAATAAAAAATTTCAGATTAGAGGTCCAAAATAATATAAATAACGGCATAAAAGGAGGCAGTTAGGCTTTATTTTCTCGTTCTGATCTAAAATGGTTAATATAACAAAACTTACAGAGAGTTACATTGCTGAACATCCAAGCATAAAAGACGCCCTAAAGAAAGGGATGGTTAATTACAGCAAATTAACAAGACAAATAGCTAAAGACCTCAATTTAGATTTGAAAAAAAATTTTGACGCCATCTTAATTGCCTGCAGAAGGTATTACAGAAAGGTAAAAGACGAGGCAATTCTGGAAAAAAAGATAAGAGACCTCTTACAGCAAAGCAAGGTGGAAATGAAAAATAGGATAATTGCGGTTGTTTTGGAAAAGAATATCTATCTAGACAATTTATTAAACCTAGAAAAAGAGATAAAAAAGAAACAGGAAGACCTGCATATAATTGAAGGCGCTAATGCAATCACAATAATAACAACAGAAGAATTCCTCGATGAGATTAAAAAACTATTCAAAAATAGGATACTAAGGGAAAACAAAAATCTGGTAAAGATCACAATAAAAAGCCCCAAGGAGATAGAATCAACGCCAGGTGTGATATCTTACCTTTATTCCCTGTTTGGCGAGCATGGAATCAATATAACAGAAACAATGTCCTGCTGGACAGACACTATATTTATCATCAAGGAGGAGGATACAGGAAAAGCAATGGGGATTTTGAGGTTTTAGTTCTTAACAATTCCTTTCTCATCCATCAAATGCCCAAGCTTTTCTTTTTTGGTTTTAAGATATTTTGCTGTATGCTTATTTGCTTTAATAATCAAAGGAATCCTCTCTGAAATTTTTAAACCATAGTTTTCCAGGCCTTCTATCTTTCTTGGATTATTTGTCAATAGTTTTATTGTTGTCAAACCCAAATCTGCAAGTATCTGCGCTCCAATTGTATAATCCCTTTCATCAGGCTTAAATCCTAATTTTTCATTTGCCTCTACAGTATCCATCCCTTGGTCTTGCAGTGTATATGCTTTTATCTTATTTAATAGGCCAATGCCCCTGCCTTCCTGCCTTAGATAGAGAAAAACACCGCCCTCTTTGCCTATTTTTACAAGTGCTTTTTCCATTTGCTCCCCGCAATCGCACCTTGAACTGTGTAGTGTATCCCCTGTAAAACATTCAGAATGAACCCTTACCAAAACATTTTCTTTGCCTTTAACATCCCCTTTAACCAAAGCGACATGATGATTTCCTTCCTTGCATTCATAAACATGAATAATAAAATCCCCGTAAAACTTGGTAGGAAACCTTGCTGTTGCCTTCTTTACTATTAATTTCATTTTACAAAAAGAAAGCCAGTTTATTATATAAATCTTGTCAAACAGAGATAGATACCGGTGTTAAGCAGAGAAAAACTAAACTATTCCCCTTTTTCCTCTTCCTCTTCCTCTTCTTCCTTTCCTTTTTCTTCCTTTTCTTCTTCTGTGTCGTATCCCTGCATAAACCCCTCTTCCTGGGGTGTTAACTCGTCATCTTCTACAAGGTCCTCTCTGCCGTCCGAATCATATATTGTTTTTTCTTCCTTTTCTTCTTCATCTGATTTTTCTTTTGCCATAGTTATCGTCTATAAAGCTTTTTCTCAAGAGATTTAAAAATGTTTCGTTTTTGTCAAAAACCACCATTCACATGTCAGAAATGCTACGCATTTCTGAGCAAATTGAAAATCTGTTTCAAATCAAAGATTTGTAACAGATACCAAAAATGCAAAGCATTTTTCAGTATCTTTGATTTTCAATTGACTGGTGGCATGTTGCTGAACGCAACACTGCATCGTGGTTTTTGAGCATGCTCAGAAATTTTCCAAAAGCGAGAAAGTTGACTTTCAGCCACCAATCCAAGATTGGTGGAAAATTTCTGACATTATAATTGGCTAACCCAAGATGTCTAGAATTATTTTTTAATCAACTTTTCTGCTCTTTTGATCATCTCTTTCTTCAACCCAATAAAACAGCCGCCATGCTTGCCGGCACAATAGGTTGCTTCTCCGTTTTTTATTATATCATTAATTTCGGGGCTTTCTATATCAATATGCGTAATCCTAGCCATCAATTTACCCTTCTCATGAATATATACCTTTACACCTTTTATTTCGTGTTTTCCTGCCCCTGGTCCTGACATTTAGATCAACTAGAAAAAAATAAGGGCCTCACTTAGCCAAGGCCCTTTTCTTCATCCTCATAAACAGCATTCCGTTTCTTCTCTCAATCTGCTTATGAGTGTATATATTGCCCTCTACTTTAACAACATCCAGTTTAATAGAGCTGTCTCCTATAATAATTTAAACCACCCCCTTATTAAAGCTATAATTATAAATTATTTTTAAATCTTTTGGTTTGCCTGTTTTTAGCTAATCCTTTTTTATATTTCTCAGCTAGCCTTATTATTATATCATAAATCAGTCTTAATAACTGGGCTATTAAAAAGATGAGCAATAATGCCTGCACAATCTCTATAATAAGGATATCATAAAAAAAATCAAATATAAACTTAAATGCCCTGCTGTCTTTGAATATGAATAGGAGGGCAGTAACAAAAGCCGAGCCCATATAGAATGAAAACATTTTTTTCTTTTTTATATCAGTAATCCCTATGCCAATAATAATTACCATAAGGGCTGTATTAATCAGGAAAACCTCTATAGAAGTGAATAACAAACCAACTAACAAGGCTATCAGCACTACCATTATTATGAGTATGATAAACTCAATCATAATAGGTTGCTTATTCCTTTATTTATTTAAATATTTGTATTATAACTAATAAGAAAAAAATGCGGAGAGATGATTCCCACGTAAGGGTTTCACCCGATACACCCCTGTGGACAATTAGTCCTATACTCGTGGACAAAATACATAATCATTTGTTGCCCACTCGTAATAAGCAAAGAGTACTCTTTGCTATATTTCGCTCCGCTCAATAGGACGAATGGGCCTTTTTGTAGTTTAAGAATAAAAATGCGGAGAGGAGGATTCGAACCCCCGTAGGGACTAACCCAACAGGTTTCTTATATTAAAATAGCCTAAGCCTGTCCCGTTTGGCCACTCCGGCATCTCCGCATAAGGTAAATAGATTTATTTGCTGTTTAAAAAGGTTTTTGTTTTAAGACATTGTCTTTCAAACGAATGATTGGATATTTATGTCTTGCTGGTGAACATTGATAATTTTGTCAAAAACCACCCATTAAAAATGGGTGGCATGTGTGAAGTAGCACCTACATACAGTGGTTTTTGACACTGAATATTCCAGTGAGGTAGTTTTTGAGCACACAATATTCCACGCACTTAGTGTGTTGCAG
>JAGVXP010000037.1 GCA_018303725.1 Candidatus Woesearchaeota archaeon
CGTAGAAAGATGCGCAGAAATAACTGATTTAGCGCATCAACATGGCAAGCCAGTAGTTGCCTGGATGTATGCCAGAGGCCCATTAGCTGAAAAAATGGGAGAAGACAGCCTTTATTGGTGCGCCCAGGCAGTCTCTGCAGGAGAATCTCTGGGTGTTGACATTGTCAAGCAGAAGGTGTGTGCTGCAGCAAAGAACAGAAGCGAGTATGCCAGGGCATTAAGTGAAACTGTAGAAGATGGCAAAAAACTAAAGGGGTATTTATACAGCAAAGCGCCAGATGTAAATAAGCTGCTAGAATTAGAGCCAGAAGCTCAGGAAGCTTGGACACAAGAGCTGCAAGTAAAAAGGCTGGCATATCAAAATTCAGTAGCGCCTGCATCATTTCAAATAAATTCAGGCGGGTTAAAAGGAGCTGCAGAAGGCGTGTTGAAAACATTAAAAGCAGTCATGGATGCTGGAATGGAAGGCCAGATCGTTGGAAGAAACCTTTGGGGAAGGCCTATAGAAGAAGCATTAGAGCTTAACAAGCAGATGATTGAGTTTATGCGCAGCCCTGTCTACAAGAGGGAATTAACAGAGCCAAGATTCACAGGGCACTATCAAGGTTAATTAAAATGTTTTCAAAAAAAGACGCACAAATTATCTCGCATTTAAGAAACAATGCAAGAAAGAAAATAACGCACATCTCAAAAGAATTGAAAATTCCAGTAACAACAGTCTATGATAAGGTAAGGTCACATGAAAAAAGGTTTGTTAAAAAGCATGCAACATTGCTTGATTTCCCGAAATTAGGGCTGCATGCCAAAGCAAATATTGCAATTAAGGTTGAAAGGAATTCAAAAGAAGAGCTGCAGAATTTTTTGATGAAGCATCCAAATGTCAACTCATTGTCAAAAATCAACTTTGGCTCTGATTTTTTGGCAGAGGTTGTTTTCAAAAGCATAGCTGATGTTGAAAACTTTGTTGAAGGCCTGGAGAGAAATTACAGCATAAGCCAAATCCAGATTTTCAGCATTATTGAAGAGCTTAAAAAAGAGGAGTTTTTGACAAAGCCGGAGCATTTCGAGCTAATAGGGTGAGAGAAATGGAACAAAAAAATAATGATATTGCATTAGTTGTTATAGACGCAGTCTTACCTGGTGTTGAAGAAGACAAGGATATAGCACTATCTCGTATACAAAAACTAATTGACGAAGGAGTCCCAAGATTGAAGGATGCTGGATTAAACACCCAAATTTATGAATTCTTTTTGATGGAATCCGGATTAAATCATGATGGGGCAAAGATAAATAGAAGTGTGCGGTCAGATTACAAAATTAATGACGTGCCTTATGAACTAATTCTTGTTGGGGGCGCTTTGTGGAGTAAGCATTATGATGCTTTTGTTTCTTTGCTGCAGCAATCAAGAAAAGCAGGGAAGACTCCTAAAATAAACCTCCCATTTGACTGCATTTCTGCATTTGAGTGCAAACACGACCAAGGCGATAACTGGACTGAGGGCATATTAGCAAGCCCAGATATGCCTGTTTTTGATAATTACATAAAGGCGATTAGAGAATACGCTTCAAGCGCTTATTTGATAGAAAGAGATGGAAAAGCTACAGAAAGTTCCCTCATTACTACTTTAAAAATTTGGGATGGATGGAAATCAATGGTGGGTTACCTAACTGCCAAAAAATCAGGCTCATAATTCGTTAGTTGAGATAATTGAATTTTAGGTATATAAAATCGAGATAGCGGTAGCTATAGGCCGCTGGAGATGGAAAAATGGTAGGAATAAACCATATTGGCGAAAACGTAATTGACTTGGAATGCATTGTAGCAGATATTAATGGTGCTGAAATCAGGGGCATTGATGTAGAAGATAATGGAAAAACCAATACAAAAGAGGCCTTAGTTTTTCCAGATAGCAACAAAAATTTGGAGTTTGTAATTTATGACCCAACTGTGAACAAATATTACCAAGGAAGAATTTCAACTAGTTCTAGGGGAATTGTTAATGAGAATAGCTTATTAGCAGTAACACAAAAATTTGATCAATTTGGTGGTTTAGTACCGATAGACGAAACTATATACAGTTTAAGTAAAGGGATTAAATTAAAGGTTACAAGGAGAAATCCTGGAGGTGGGGCTATAAATTGTGGTACAGCAATCCAGGTTTTTCTAAATTCTTTAAATGCTACAGATATGATCAATAGGGTGGTTGTGCCAAATGGGGACAATTGGGTTAGAGATTTCCTTAAGGACAAATATAATCTTCAAGAATACAGGCCCCAAGGCTGGAATACTGGAGCAGGTTTAAATGTGAATATAAGTTTTGAAGGAAAAACATTCACTTTAAGATCCCCCTATAACCTGCCTTACAAAAATAAAAAAGGTTATGATTTAGATTTTGTACAAGAAGGAGATTTTGTTGTTATTAATACAATAAAAGATAAAGAATATTTAGACGGACTTCTTGGTGAGATAGCAAAAAAAAATACAAAAAAGATTCTTGTAGCAACTGATTCTTCTATTAAATCAATAGGTAGAGGATATATCCAAAATTTATTGCAAAATTGTTCTGTTGTAATTTCTAATGACCAAGAGCTGGATATATTGGTTAATGATAGAGATAAAGGCAGAAAACTAGCAGAAGAAGGGAAATACGAAGAGCTAGCTACAGCAATGCAGAAAATTGGGGGTAATGATAAGACGGTATACACTACCTTGGGGAAGCAAGGAATTGCTGTATATTTTGGAGGTCACATATACAAACAGAGGATTAGTGTTGCAGAATTTCAGGTTGATACTGAAAATGGATGTGGTGATGCAACTGCTGCCCTAATCGTTTTATATGCTATACTTGGCTATGATCCACTTAATGCTATGGTGGATGCAAATGTTGCAGGCCAAATAAAAGCAACTGAATCTTCCGGGATTGCCACAAAAGAGAGTATTACGCAGTTTAAAGAGGCATACAGGCTTGCACCTATTGAAGTGTACAGACAATCTGAAAAAAGGTTTGTTCCTATAAGCGAAGGTAGGTAAAAATGCCAAAAACACTTGAGATTATCATTGGGGATGTAAAAAAAGTAAGCCAAGAGTTGGCAGAGAGAACTGTTAAGGAAATTGAAGAAGCAAGAAAAAACGGAAGAAATTACAATATTGCATGCGCAAAAGGAAGCAGCGCAGTTAAATATTACGAAGCTTTGAAGGAAATTGAAAATGGTGGATTTTGCTTTACCAATGTAAAAGCATTCTGCATTGATGAGGATTTAAATGCAACGACAGGCTATGATTTTGCAAGAAATAATCTGCCAAAAGGTATATCAGTTGAAGGTGTAAGAGCCAGATTTTCTTATGACGGAAAGGCTGTTGATAAAGATTTACTTACCCCAATAATAGCAGCTAACCCTTTAATTTATAGCCACAGAGGCAGGGAAATAGCAATCCAGCCGCAAAATGCCATAAGAAGCCTTTCATACGGGATAAATAAGGTATGCACAGGCTATGAAGATAAAATTGCCAGCTCTGGCGGAATTGATACAGCAGTAATTGGCTTGGGCGTTGACCCATTGCACATTGGCTCAGATTTTCCGCCTACTAAAAAGGAAAGCAGGACTCATCTGGCAGAAAAGGCTGATGCAAACGGAAATATAATTGGGTATGCAATGACAATGGGCATTGCTACGCTTTGCTCTGCAAAAAAAGGAGTCCTTTTTGCGCAGGGAGAAAAAAAGGCTGATGGTGTTAAAGAACTTCTAGAATGTGATATAGATGAAAATTGCCCGCCTTCTTATATTAGGGATATGGACAACCTTATAGTAGCCCTAGACCAGGGCGCAGCTTCAAGATTGGATTTTGATAAGTTAAGAGAAATATACAAGGATAGGGAACTAAAATGCCAAAACTCTATTTAGCCAGGCACGGTGAATGTGATTGGAGCGGAAAAAAAGTATTAGGGGATGCGGACAGGCCATTGACTGACAACGGAATCAAGGAAGCATGGGCTGTTGCTGATGAATTAAGAGACAAGCTTATTGACAAGATATACTCATCGCCATTGCAAAGGGCATTAATGACTGCACGAATTATTGCGGAATATCATCCAAGTTTGGGAGTAATAATTGTAAGGGAATTCAAAGAGAGGCACCATGGCATACTAGTGCAGGGAACGCCTAGAGAAAATATCCCAAATTATTTGGAAATAGATAATAGTTATAGGCTAAAATTCCCAAGCGGAGAATCCACAGAAGAAGTTGGGGCAAGAGTTATTCCAAAGCTGCGGGAAATCCTGTTAAAGGATGCTGGAAAGGATGTTCTGATTGTGTCTCATTCAAACGTAATGAAGAACATGCACTATTACCTGACAAACTGCCCTATTGAAGAGATGGTAAGTTTAGATTTTAAAAAGGGAGGGGTTTATGAATATGCCTTAAAATAATTATCAGGCAAATAGATGGAATGGTGGGGATGATAAAATGGCAAAAGAAATATTTGGCGCTAATTTGAAGATGAATCCTGTTGTGGAAGGTTATGGGGAGATAGATAATTCAACACATATTGTTACATCCCCGTCATATAGTGCAGTTGTGGATTTAATTAGTTCTTATGTTAGTAAAGGGATTGCTGGGGGAAAGGAAAAGAATAATCGTGGAGATATTGTTGGTGGAAAAGATAAAGAAATAATTGTTTTCATACCTTTTATGTTCCTTGATGGTTTAACTAGTATTGGTATGCTAAGAAAAAATGAAATTAAGCTTGGTGCTCAGGATGTTGGTGAGTATGCCAGTGGAGCACATACCAGAGAAACATCCCCTGTATGGCTTAATAACCTTAATATTAATGATGTTTTGGTTGGACATTCTGAAGTGAGAGATGAATATGAAAAGTTAATGGATTCTTGCGGTAATACAGGACATAGAGAACCTATTGATGAATTATTTAGCAGAAAGATAGCAAATGCCCTTAAATATGGTTTAAGAGTCACATATTGTGTTGGAGAAACAGAAGAGGAGAAAAAAGGAGGATTAACCTATCGTGTTTTAGAACGCCAGATTAAAGTAGGGCTTAAAAGCATAGGCCCAACAGGGTTAAATCAGATAATAATGGCTTATGAACCGCGCTGGTCTATTGGAGGAGATAAACCTACACCAACCACAACAGAAATAAAAAAGGCTCATGCTGCCATCAGAGAATTCCTAAAAATATACTGTGGTGTGAGTAATCCTGATTGTGTACCCATATTGTATGGCGGAAGCATGAAACCTGAAAATGCAGCACAAATTATGGGGATTAAAGGCGTTGATGGCGGATTAATAGGAAGCGCAAGCTTGGATGCAGAAAAATTCGCTAAAATTGTCAACTATGATAGACAAGCTTAATTTTTTAATTCCCTATCTTTACATGCCCAGTCAGCCTTTTCAAAGTAGCACAGGCGCTTAAAACAGCCGGAGGAATAAAATGCCAATACAACTATGGGGATATAACCCAATCTTGCAAAATCAGGTGTATGGGAGAGATATTCGTATGCCTCAAGTTTATGGTTCTATTTTGAAGGCAGTTGTAGTATTAGAAAGATTCAGGGAAGCTACTGAAGATGATGTTGTTTCTTTCTTGAGAGAAAAAGCAAAAGACGCGTTGCGCAGGAAAAGCCAAGATTTTGGCGAAGAGTTGGGGCAATTTGACAAAACTTTTGCAAAATTTCCTAAAAAGTTTTTAGAAGATTTAATAAGGGGGCGTATGGATTGTATCACATTTGTTAGGCAGTATATAGGCGCGCCATGGATTAAAGAAGGGCAACCATTGAAAGAGTATGTCCATATAAGGTATGGTTTAATTCCTGAAGAGACAATAGAATACAACCAATCAATTGGTATCGAGGTTAATATGGAATTTTTTATAGCAGGGCTCCTACATCAGCAACTCCTTGAGCAAAGACTGGGTGAGAAATTTAAGTTAAAGTTTTTATTAGAGAACGGCAGGCTTTCTAAAAAACAAGGAATTGATTTATCAATAGCCAAGAGAGTCAGTGAATCTGAAAACTTTTTTGTTAGTGCGCCGCACTACGACCCAAGAGAAATAGGAGAGTTGGTTAACGTAATTTATGCAGGTTTGCCTACACAGAGAGAAATCAGTGAAATTAAGGATATGAAATATAAAGTTGTAGAGGAATTTGCGTATACAACTTTAAGGAGATTAATAGAAACTGCGCAAAAATAATTTTTTTATTTTATCTCTTCCACATTTACTATATTTTTTCCTTGTATTCTAGGACACGCCGTATTAACCCATGCCTGAATAAAATTAAAGTTCTCAAACTCCCTTTCATCAACATTATCGCATATAAAAGTGTAAAATTTTTTGTTTTTATATTTATTTTTTAAATTTTTTATTAATGAATCAATTTTTTCTATTGGATAGTACTGCCCTGGTTTTGTGCTAATAATTATGCCAACATTATCTGCGTGAAGGAATTTGACATAACTTATTTTTTTTGATTTTTTGCATTGATTAATCTCTTCTTCAGTTATCTTCTTAAATTCTTTATTTAGCGGATTATACTGTAAAACCTGCTTGTTGGTTTTCAATGCAATGGCTAATGGATGAAAAGCGCCATCTCCGATATAAAGGAAAACGTCAACTTTGCCCTTGATATTTTCAGCATTTTTAACATCACAGCCAAGAATCTGCCCGCCAATAATCGCTTTTTTATTTTTTATTGATTCTATCTCTTTTTTAACATCACTTAATCGGTCAACAAATTGAATAGATGCAGCCAAACCAATCTTCGAAGGCAGCTTTTCAATTAGTTCTTTGCCTAATGATATCTTTCCTTTATATTTTGCCGGGATAAATAAGGTTTCCATTATAACATGGGAATAATATCCTATTTTTAAGCCTTTTTACTAAACTTTTAAATATATGCTATCAAAATATGATGGATATATGCAAAGCACAATAAGCCTGGGAGAGGACGGAATTGTATATACCCAGCTTGTAGGGACTGACAGCATTGAAGAGATAACCCTGTTCTTTAGCCAATAATTTTTTCTATCACTACTATCAAATAAAACGAATTATTTATAAATAACAGCTAACAGAAATTCTATTTAATGACAGAACTTAAAAGATCTTTAGGTTTTGGGGCGTTGCTTGCTTTGTC
>JAGVXP010000033.1 GCA_018303725.1 Candidatus Woesearchaeota archaeon
AGTGGATGAATGTTGGATTGTCTTATGCGTTTGATGGTGGAGGTGGAGACTCGGGTGGAGGTGGTGGTGGGGCTAAGGTAGATGTTGATTCTAGTCTAACCACACCTAATAATGATGCATCATTAGGTGTTGATACCAATACACTTTTTGCAGTAGTAGTTGACACACCAAAAATAACAGGAGCAGCAAAAGGTTGGACAAGTGAAGTAGGAAGCACACTTAATGAATGGGGGGAGGCTGGCCAAGGTAATACAAGGATAAATAACGAGATTGACAGCAGCCAGTGGCTCTATAATCCTTACAAGAGCATTCATTATGCCAAGGCATGCTTGTGCGTCCCTGGGATGATATACAACTATAAAAAATTAAGGCAGATTAAATGCATGGAGATAAAATGCATTTAAGGAGAGAGAGTGCTTGTATTATACAAGCGCTGCTTATGAGCTGCATGGCTTTGGAGGAAATGTTCTTGAGAGGGTAGTTGATATAATACTGCATAATCTGCCCGGGATAATTATGGGCATTGCTCATTTTTTAGTTTGTTTAGGGTTTGAGTTTGACTGTGAGGAAATAGCAACTACGGGGTGGCTTAATGTAGGTTGCGGCATTAGCGGAGCTGCAATAACCCTTATGGACTGGGAGGATATAACTGAGAATGCCAAGTTTAATGATTATGATTATGATATTGGGGCTGACCAATGCTCAGGAATTGCATAAAAGAAAATGAGAAAACAAACCAGACTAATCAAACCTGAAAGATATGATAGAATACTTAATGATATAAGATTCTTGTTGGATAAATCCAAAGATGAAGAGACGGTGCATTATGCACTTGGCGATTTAAGAAAAGAAATATTCATATCTGAATATAAAATTAAATTACCCTCCGAGAAGGAGATAATCAGAAGGCTAAAAGAAAAATGAAAACAAAACAATTTACGGTTTTAACTGTGTTTTTATTAATTATAGTTTTATTAGCTGCGCTTACAAACCCGGCAGATGACGACGAAGCAGACACATTCAACCCTTTGGTTGATGCCTGGTACCCTGTTGAAGACTGGGAATTAGAGGTCTGCCAGAAATGGGGGGGTGTTGCTACTATCAACAATGCCCAGGAAGGGGAAGAGGATTATATATCAATGCTGACAATTACGCTGCAAGGAGAAAAAACAGTTTATGAAAGCGAGCTTACAAACGAGACTTTATATGAGGTGGCTTATTACATAATGCCATTTACTGCCGATGCTGACTATGCAGTTAGATTGAGGAATACGGATGATGGTGAGGTGTATAGCATTCAGGGAAAAACTACAGCAAGCGTAAACAGCGGGGCAGCTGGCTATAAGGCTGTTTATTTGGATAAAGTTTATGATGTTGCCGAGCTGAAGTATGAGGGAGCAGATGGTTCCGGTGTCTTAACTGTCCCGATTGTTGACCAGGATGGCGCTTATTCGCAGGATGCTGCTGATGAAAGCGGAAGCTCTTCAGGAACAGGTGAATGGACAGATTGGTAAAATTGCCGAAGGCAATTTTACTTTGGACCTCCCTACTAGCGCTTCACAACATGAGTGTCCCGCCCCTAGCTAATAAGAGGTTGGTGCAGAACCAATTGAATGGATTAACAAAAGAGGTGTGAATATGATAAAAAATTCAATCTTTGCAAAGAGCTTTAAAAAATCAGGATTAAGGCCCATAAAAATTGCTGCATATGACTTTTTGTTTTATTTGGCTTTAACAGCCATTCTTGTTTCAATGCTCCTGTCAATGAAGGCAAATTTTGAGCCTTTGCAGGAGCTAATACCAACTTTGACCAAGATAAGCGAATTTTTTTCGCAAACAGGGGAGCTGCCCTATGACACAGGAGATTTAAGCAAGACGCTAAAAGACATTAAATCAACTTTCTATTTTACCATTGCCAGGGCCATATTAATAGTTGTTGGGGCCATATTATTGTCAATAGTCAACATCTCTTTATTTAAAGGGCTGATATGGTCCAGTGTTTTGGAAAAAAAGTTCAGCAAGAAATTCTTCAACAAATTTTTATTGTTAAATCTGCTCTGGTATTTATTGTGGATAATAGCTGCGGTTCTGTTCTTTGTTTTAGTTAAGGTTAATATAGCTGCCATCCTTATAACAATTGAATTGGCTTTGATGCTTTATTTTACACCGCTGGCTTACTCGTTATTTGATGAAAACAGGAATGTGTTCAGGCTGATAAAAGAGGCATTCAGCTTGGGAACAAAAAGATTTTTTTATCTTTCACTGCCCTATCTGATTGTTATTTCGCTTTTATTGGTTTTATTTTTTACAGTGGGCCTTCTCGGGTTTATAATCCCCTTTATCATATTTGCAGTAATCTTTTGGGTTGCTTTTTTGGCATTTAGGGGCTGGGCTAGGCTATACATTTCAATGGCTGTCGGTGCAATAAAAAAATGAAAAGAAAAGGGCAGGTTACAGTCTTTATAATATTGGGCTTGATTATACTAATTGGAATTGGAGCGTCCATATATTATTTTTCCGCCAAAACATTAAAAAAAGAGGATGTGGTTAGGGCAGAGGATGTTCCAAACTGGGCAGTTCCTGTAACAAGCTTTATAGACGGCTGCATGGATGAGCTGGGGACAAAGGCGCTGATAAAAATAGGGGAGCATGGCGGCTACATAGACATGAATGATGACTATTTAAGCGGAAGAGAATTTATAATCAAGGCTGAGCCTACAGAATCAGACGGGGTTTCTTTGTCCATGGAAAATGACAATCCTGTTGCATACTGGTGGTACCTTAAATCTGATAATGAATGCATTAACTGCACCGTTTCATCCGCAGCGCCAACTATTGCAGAAATAGAAGGGCAGGTTAATAGATATATAAACAGGGAAATGGGCTCTTGCCTGAGGGATTTTGAGGATTTTAGAAAGCAGGGCTTTGATTTCGAGAAGGGCAATTTAAACATAACAACAAGGGTTTTTCAGAGCAATGTTGTTATCACCCTTGACTATCCTGTAAAAATCAAAAAAGACAATTCTGATGTTGATTTAAGGCTGTTCAGGACTGAGATAGGGCTGAATTTGATTAATTACCTGGCTATTGCATCGTCTATTGCAGTTGATGAAGCTGACAACCAGTCTTTAGAAAAAATAACCCAGAATTTAATAAGCTGGTATGGGGGCATAGATTACAACAAATTGCCGCCAATAGCTGATGTTGAGGATAATTATTATGTTGTGAGATGGGCTAAGACAGCTGTTGAGGAGAACATTAAAGAGCTTTTGATGAGGTATATTAATGTGGTCCAAATAAAAGGGACAAAAGATGCAGAGCCAATCAGCGCAACTGGAGCCAGTGATGCAGAAGAAGCCTTTTATGGCTCTTTATTTTTTGATGTTCTGCCAATTGATTTCAACCAGCTTGATATAAGCTATAATTATCTGGGGTGGCCCATCTATTTTGACATTACGCCAAGAGGAGGAGAGATTATAGAGCCAGCCATAAGAAAGAGGGAAGTTCCTACCGGCGCTATGGATCCGATTCAAACAAACACTTACCAGTTTTTTTATGATATATCATATCCTGTTATTGTCGAGATAAGGGATGATAGCGCGCTTAATAACAGGGGCTATAGCTTCATGTTTGCTTTAGAAGGCAATATGAGGGATAATATTGATTTGTTGGAATGGCATCTTGGAGGAGGAACAATACCCTGGGATTATAGCTGGGTTGAATTTGATTTAAGAGAGACAGATTACACCACATATGATTTTTCAACTGATCCGCCTACCGAAACAACCCACACTATAAGGACTGAGGGAGGGGGAGTAACAGCAACATCTTTAATGTGCAACCAAAACCAATTGATTGGTGGAAATATATCAATAACTGTTTTAGACGGATCTACCGGGGGATTGGTAGAAGGCGTTTATGTTAATTTTGGCTGCGGGGATTATGCTTCATGCGGAATAGACTTTACGGATGGCAATGGAACATATAAAGGCGCCCTGCCGATATGCGCAGGAAGCGGCTATATAAAATTGGAGAAGGAAGGCTATATGAGCAAAGCCATTCCTTTAACGACAAATTTTAACAGCTTATCCATTCCTGGCTATCCCGCCGGCAGCGACTCTATTGGTGTTATTTTAGAGCCTTACAGGGAGCTGAATGCAAATTTATTTGCATACAAAATGACGCAGCCGGATAGCTGCTGCTCTGGCTCTGGCGCAATTAATTCCAATGAGAGGGCTTTAATAACTATAAACAGGGTTAAAGCAGATGTTTATGAGGAAGAGCTTAACCAGTTTTTGATGTTTGACGGAAGCGATAGCAGCTATGACAGGACACACACCTTAAAACTAGTCCCCGGGGAGTACGAGATTAATGCAATATTGTTTGATGATGCCGGCTTTACCATACCAGCTAACTGCAAGCATATCTGCGAAGAGGGCTTAAATCCTTTTTCTGATTGCGATGCTGCTGATGAGTGGATCCCTCCCCAGAAGATAGAGATGATTCCTTCCATGGCCGGAGGGGTTAATTTTAATCTTAACACCAGCTATTGGTTTGCCAGCTCAAGCGCGATTGATTCCGGCGAAAATATTGACCTGTATGTTGTTAAGGTTCCAACACCAACATGCATTGATTATGACTGCGAACTGCCTGTGTGCATAGGGATGGAAGAGATAGCAAAGGTTGAGGAATATTCTGAGAAGTTTGAGCCGCAGCTGACTCCTAGGATTTATTAGTTAGGGCAATCAATGTTCTATTTCTAAAAATATGATATTGATTTAAATATTTTTCTATAAAAATAGAAAGATTTATAAATAAGAAAATATTATAACAGAAATATGAAGAGGATAGAAGAGGTTTACAGGGAAGTGCTTTTCCAGAGTATTGAAAAGAAAAATAACAGCTTAACACAGTCTTACTTAGCAAAAGCCCTAAACATGTCATTGAGCATTGTTAATCTTGCCCTAAGACCATTAAGAAAGATGAATGCTATAAGCGTTAAACAGAGAAGCCTTGATATTATTGACAAAAGAAAAATACTTTATTATTGGGCATCTACAAGAAATCTTGAAAAAGACATCATCTACAAGACGAGGGTTGAAAAGCCAGTAAGAAAAATAGAAGCAGAGATGCCCTCTGGCATTGTTTATGCGGCATATTCGGCGTATAAATTCAAATTTAAAGAGGTGCCTGCTGATTACTCAGAGGTGTATGTTTACTCTGATGATTTGGAAGAGATAGAAAAAAGATTCCCGAAAAACAATAAAACACCAAATATTTTTATTTTAAAAAAGGACGGAAATATGAAAGAAATGACAACAGCGCAAATATTTGTTGATTTGTGGAATTTAAAGGAGTGGTATGCAAGGAATTTTTTAAAGGCCATGGAGGAAAAACTAAATGGAATTCTGGAATAGCACATTAACAGAAAAAAGCTGGGAAATAATGCTCAAACTAAAGGAAAAAAAGTTTGATTTTGTGGTCATAGGAGGATGGGCTGCTTACTTATGGACTAATTTACATAAATCAAAAGACGTAGATATTGTCATTAAGGATTTTGAGGATTTGTCTTTTCTAAAAAAAGATTATGAGCTGATAAAGAATGACAGCCTTAAAAAATATGAGATCAAGATAGAGGAAATAGATATAGACATATATGTCCCCTTTTTCTCAAAATTAGCCATAGATGCTGATGAAATAAAAAAGCATACCACAAAAATACAGGGGTTTGAGGTTGTAAAGCCAGAGGTTTTGCTCATACTCAAGCAGGGAGCGGAAAAAGACAGGGAAAAATCAGTAAAAGGCGGAAAAGACAGGATAGATATAGTGGCATTGTTATGCTATTCGGAAATTGATTTTAAGGAATATTTCAGCTTGCTGAAAAAATACAAGCTGGAAAACTTTTATGAAAGGCTGAAAAATATCATATCCAACTTTAAGGAGATTAGCTATCTGGATATGAGCCCAAGGGAGTTCAAGCTGAAAAAGCAGGAGATAATTGGAACATCAGAATTCCACCATTCTAAATGAATGGTGGTTTAACAACCGGAGCATTATCCAGTGGAATTCTGAGTGTGCTCAAAAACCACTTGATGCTGTAAATGACAGCAACATGCCACCCCTCTCTGATGGGTGGTTTTTGACAAATTGAGGGGAAAATAATGTTTTGACAGCTTTATTTTTTTCTTATTCTTTTTTTCCTCTTCTTTTTCATTCGTAATATCATATAACGGACATATAAATTTTGTTTATTCGGAATATTATATTTTTATTATATAATTTTAGCTTTAGTTTTTTTTAATTCTTTTTTCTTTCGTTTTTTCTTACCTTTTGTTTTACCCATGAAACTAAATCTGCTGAAATATATAATTGTGATTGCTACAGCAGGTATTGCTGCTATCGGTATCAGATAGGTTTTTTTGAATGGTGCTGGTTTTTCTTCCTCTATAGCTTCCTTTATTCCGCCAATCTGGTCAGCTATTCCTAATGAGTTTAATAGTTTGATGCAGTCTTCCACTAATCTCTTTTTAACTTTATAACTCAAGTCTATCTTTTCATTTGCGCTTACTTCCTCAAAGTGCCACATTATCAATGGATCTTCTGTAATAACCTTAAAATTTGGGTTTTTGAATTCAATGTCATCTGGCAGAACGCCTTCCTTGATTAATAATGCAATGCATTTTGGTATCTGCTCGTAAATGCTTAGGTTGTACATTGTCTCATTTGGGGTTATTATAAGCTCTATACTTGTTGTGTTGTCTGTTTCATTTACTGTTATTGTCCTGTTTATCTTAAGATTGTCCATTGTTTTTTGGTAGTTGTCTTTTGAAATTCCTTGGGTAATGCCTTCTATCACATCTATGGTTTCTGTTGGTTCTGTTTCAGTTATCTCTTCTTCTGTTTTCTCATTTGTTGTTTCCTTAGTTTCTGTTGTTGTCGTGGTTGTTGTAGAATCCCCGCCCGAGCCTCCGCCACCGCCTCCACCACCGCAGGTGTAAGTCCCGCCGCCGCAGACGCAGTCAGAGCTGTAGCTTGCGCCTGAGTAGCATGATATTGAGCAGGCTGCTCCCACAATGCAGCTTTTTATTGTTATGTTTAAATTGTTGCTTATGTTTGTTAATGTGTAGTTTGTCCCGTTTACAAAGGCAAAGAATACAGACACATTGCTGATGTTGCCAGTTGAGTTAACATACCATTCCAATGCACATTTGTCATTGTCATGCATGCTTGTTAAGCAAGTTGCATTTAATAAAGTCAAAGGATTGCTGTTGTTTGTGTAAAAGGGAGTTGCTCCTGCTGTTGTGTTTACTAATTCAGAGGCTGCAAAGCCTGTTATTGTTGATGTGAAATTAGAGAATATAAACAAGAAGATGGCTAATGCTGAGATTAAGAGCAGCTTGTTTTCTAATCTTGTGTACAGTTTTGTGAATATCAATACAGACAACATAAAAAATATTGAAGAAAATAAAATAATTTTTAATAGGTTAAGCTTGAATAACTGCTTGGTTTCTGTGTTAAGTGATGCTGGATCCAAAGAGGCATTTACAGTTCCGCATTCGCCATTGCTGCATGTTATGTTTAATGTTGCCTTAAACCAGTCATGCTGCCTTACATTGACATTATCAGCATAGTATTGAATGTCGTTGAAGATTATTGTTAAATTTGTTTTTAATGAGCCGAATTCAATGTACCACGTTGTAGAGTTAGTTGTTATGTTTGCCTTATCATGGCAGGTTATTGTTAGGTTGAATAAGCCTGAATCATTTATCAGCTGATTATAGGAGTAGTTGAACAGAACTGTATCATTTGCTGTTGCATTGCTGTAAATTAAAGAGCTTGTGTCATTTATGTTTGTTAAATTATAACTTATGTTTAATATTTGAGTGTCTGCGTCTGTGCAGTTGACTCTGATGACAGTTAGGTTGTTATGGTAGCTTATAGCTGAGCAGTTTCTTTGGTTAGTGAGGTTGTAGCACAAGATTTCATTTATGACTGGGTTTGTGTTGGATACTGTTATAAAATGGTAAGGGGTTTGATTCCATATATTGGCAGAATCGTTAAAACGGACTTTCCAGGCTATAACGCTTCCATAGTTGAGGTTTATGCTGAGGTTTAAGGTTATATTGTATGTTTTCTGGTCTATTGTGCCATTTATATTCGTATTATTAGTTCCAGAGCCGTTCCATTCAAATAAATAAAAGCTTAATTGTGTATCATCTGATAGATTAACATACATGCTTATGTTTTCGTTAATTTTTGGGGCAGTGTTGTTTGTATAGTTGCCGGTGAAGGAGGGTGCTTTGTTAAGAACTGTCAAATTAAATTTTAAAACCATACTACTTGAAATATTAACGTTTCTTGTGTCATTATTATAACCTGGTTTTGTTACATTTATTGTGTAGTTAGTCCACACAGATTTAGTTGATGCAACTTGGTCATATTCTGTGATAATTTGTTGGGGGGTATAACCATTTGAGGTTGTATTTTCACTAAAAACAACCTGGCTGCTGCTGTTCATAGCTGTTACATTAACACTAACAAGGGCGTTTCCATTGCTGTCATTAACATAAATATCTAAATACCATTGTCTTGTTAAAGAGTTAGAAGCTGCTACTTGCTCTTTGGTTTGAGAATATGTTGTATTTAAAAAAATATTATTTGTAGAAGAAACCCCAGAATCTATTAGCTGGATATCAAAATTTGAACCGCTAAAAGAAGAATTAATTACATTATTGTTTGTAGAACCTTCTAGTCTAATTGCATTCCCATTAGCAGCTGTACTTGTAACAGAAGTATTGATAGTACTTGTACTCCCGCCTGTGAATAAATAAACACCGTAATCAAATCCGGCCACATTGCAGTTTTTAATAATAGTTCCTGTAACAGCATTTACTCCAATTCCCCAATTGTTACCAGCACCGCTACAATCAGTACAAGTTATAGTATACCCTGCACAATCAAATACTATGTTGTTATTGGTCTGTATTGTTATACAATCCCCATTTAAACTAACAGTAAGGTCTGCTGTTAAAGTTGTGTCTGCGGTCACTGAACCACATGCGGCTAAAGCACTTGTTATTCTTGTCTCTAATAATACACCCATCATTGTAATTAACAGAATTGTCAATATATAATATACATTTCCATGTCTTCTTGAGATATGTCTAAACATTTTTCATCTTTTTCTTAAAATTTTCAATAAACTCTTTCATAAATTTTTCAATTCTTTTGGATTTTATAATGCATTCTTCATCACAGATTCTAGTAAATTCTTTATAAACTTCTTTATCTACGGTTATATTTAATCTTGATTTTACCATTTTTTTAGTATACATCTATTAACGTATTTATACATCTTTATCTGTATTATCTTATATATAAATCTTTTGGTCTTTTTAGATTAGTCTTAGATTAAAATATAAAAGAGAAATAACTATTGACTACTATCTAAGAATATAATATAAAAAGGTTAAAAATTAGAGCTAATTCCAACATTACTGTGAACTTGGATATCCTTTTTTTATCCAGAGTTCTCCTGGATCATCTTTGCTACTTTTTACTATTGTTATATCGTCTTTGGTATCTTGTACATTACCTGCACTTGTATATGTATTTTTACCAGGATTAACTACCTGATAGCTATCTGGATTTAATCTTTGACCACTTAACAATAGAATTTCCATGCTTCCCATTTGAGCATATGTGTTTTTTTCAAAATATCTCAATACCAGATTCGGATCATTATTTTTATTAAAAGGATTTTTAAATAATTCGTTAGAGTATTGTTTTTCTTCAGTAGACCAATTATTTAAAGCATTCTGCAGTTTACTTATGTCCCCGGTTTTATCAGCAGGTGGGAAATAGTTCCAGCTCTGGTAATACATTTCTATAGCAGTCCTTAGTTGAGTTATATTATTTATTGCCACGGTTTCTTTTGCCTTATCTCTAGCCCTTCCTAAAGCCGGCAACAACATCCCAGCCAATATTCCAATAATAGCAATCACAACAAGCAGCTCTATAAGTGTAAAAGCCTTCCCATTCCTAATGCCATAACTATTGCCTTTGTACCCTTCACTAAGGCCTTTCATCATATACATAATATTATCCAAATCCCTGCCCTGATAAACCCTGCCATCAGCATAAGCTAAAGCGAATCTTGGAGTTAAACCTAAGCTTTCATAAACCTTATTAATCTTATAACCAAGATTTTCCATAACACCATTAAGCTTTTCCTTAGCCAAAAACTTTAAAGGGTTTCTTGCTGCTTCAATTCCAAAGTGTCTTTCTATTAATTTATAAGCCTGTTTTCCTAAAGCGGATTTTTGCTTTAAAACTCCAGCTCCTTTTAAAGCCAAGGAATAAAACTGCGCTTTGCTCATATTAGAAAAAGCTTCTTTCTGCTCTAATAGCTTATAAGCAGCATCATCAAATTTACCATCCATTATTTGCTCTGATATTGCCCTATAGGTTTTAAAGTCAATAAGCTCAGCTATGCTGTATTTTTTAAAGCCAGGCAATTCAGCTTTATAGCTGTCCCTTAAGCCATTTTCATAAGCAATATCAGCTTTAAATGCCTCTTGTTTTTCCAGCCTGTACTCTAAAGCAAAAGGATTGTTAGGAGCAGCATTAAAATACCCATCAAGGCTTCTGTGAGAGCCAAATCTGGCTTCTATTTTAGCTTTATCGCCAACTAAATAAGCGCCATTATTTATTTTTACAGCTTTTTTGCCTTCTTTTTCATATTCCCTAACCTTAGCTTCAACGCTTTCTACAGCTACAACAGCATAGCCAGCTCCTGTTAAGTTATCAAGATATTTTTTATCATAGCTGCTTTTTTCAACAACTATAACTGGCTTATCTTCGCCTATTATAGGCATATCCCTGCCTATTATTGGTATGTTGCCGATCAACCATACATCTGGTTTTGTGTCAAAAGAATAAGCCCTCTTGCCAATAATAAACAATGTATCTTCGCCTCTTTTAAAAGCAGAGTAAGCAGCATCTTTTAAAGCCTGCCCTTGCCTCAAATCTCTAACACTAATAACAGAAGAATCTGGTGTTAAAATCCCGTTTCTTGCAGGCAAAGCTAGTTCAAAAACTTTACTTCCTAAATCTGCAATTTCAGGGTTTATTAAATAAACCATTTTAGATAAAGCTAAGGCTTTTTGGTATATAAATCTTTCTATTATTCTTTACTACTGAGTGAGTATAGAAAAGCTTAAATACCCCTAAAATCTTCTTCTTGCAATGCCAAAGAAAAACAAGAAAGCAATGCTAGAAATAACTAGTGAGATAGAAAGGACAAAAGACCATACAGAGTTAAATACAATAAAAGAGGAAATAAAAACCAACAAAGAGTCTATAAGCAGAATAGAAAACCGACTGGCAGATATTGACAAAAAGATAGAAATAATATTAAACCCTTTCAAAGGCAAAGACAGCACAGAATTATTTAGAAATATAGACTTTAAAAATGTCAGAAATCCGAGATTTCTGAGCATGCTCAAAAACACGCTCCGCCCTTTAGGGCGGGGTGTTTTTGACACATTGTAAAAGGGATTTTAGGCTCTGATGAGCAGTTAAATTTAACAAAAACTAATATAGAAGACCTTAAACAGTTTAATGAGCTGGAAAGAGGCATTTTACGCATGCGTTATGAGAATGAAAAGGGCTTAACTATACCACAAATGGCAGATATGCTAAAAGAGTTCAACATCCCTCCTCCAATGATCTCAGCAACTATAGCTGGCCTGACACAAAGGGGCATTTCCTTCCAGTCCGAAAGAGTAGGAAGGTTTTATGTCTTTAGATTAGACCAGACATTAAGAGAGAAGCAGGCTAAAGAGGATTTTTTGACATTTTAGAGAAAAGGTTTAAATAGGAGATAAATTTTAATAAATAAGATGAAGGAAGAAGTAAAAAACTGGTGGGAACGAGCTAAAAAGGATTTGAATACTGCAAAAAATAGCTTAAATAGCGGTGATTATTATGCAACGTCGCTCTTTTCACAACAATCAGCAGAAAAAGCATTAAAAGCCCTACAATTAAAAAAGGAAAACAAGATAATAAAAACACATGATTTGTTATTTTTAGCCAAAAAGTTAGAAATCCCGGAAAATTTAATTGAAAATTGTAGAAAACTTAAACCAGTTTATATAGAAACTAGATACCCGGATGCAAGCGGCGGTTTCAAAGATTTTTCAAAAGTTGATGGCGAAGAGGACGTAAAATTAGCCAAAGAAGTACTAATATGGATAGAAAAGAATCTGTAATCAAAAAACTGAAGGAATTTAAGAACATAACTTCAAAAAAAATTGATTTAGATAAAGTTATTTTCTTTGGCTCCAGAGTGAAAGGCAAGGCTAGAAGATATAGCGATATAGATTTGGTAATAGTTTCAAAAGAATTTAGAGGTTTAAAATTTAGAAGGAGGCCATTACTATTGGATAATTACTGGGATTTAGATTATCCAGTAGATTTCCTCTGCTACACGCCAGAAGAATTCAAAAAATTAAGCAAGCAGATTACAATAGTGAAGGAAGCTGTCAAAGAAGGCATTGAAATCTAATCTCTTCCCTGCCCGCCTTCATCACTTTTTCTTTGCTAATGGCGGACTAACAGACAACCAAAATTTCGGGGTAAATAACGGCAGAGCTAATAAACACAATAATTCCGAAATTTTGGCTTAATAAAAATATTTTTTTATTGATTAAACATCTTAAATTAGTACCCATTTATATATAAATCTTTCTATCTTTCTTTACTACCAAGTGAGTATAGAAAGGTTTAAATAGTTGAATAACCTACGCATATTTAGATGTAAAATGGAAAAATCCAAGGAATTTGAGTTTTACTTGAAAGCAGATTTAAGCAAGTATGAAGGGAAGTATGTGGCTATAGTTGGGGATAAGGTAGTTGCATCTGGATATAATGCCAAAGAAGTTTTAGAAGAGGCAAAAAGAAAATACCCTGATAAAAAACCGGCATTGGCAAAAATTCCAAAAGAAGAGGCTTTAATCTTAAGATTAGAATGGAGATAGAATTTGATTTCAGGGAAGAACAAAGCAGAATTTTTGGGCAGATATTAAGACCTGTAGCAGAAGTTACATTTATCAATAATGAAAAAGAGGTTCTGGAATATCCATATGTTGATTCTGGGGCTGATATATCCTTAATCCCAAAATCTGTTGGGAATTTTTTAGGTTTTGAAATAGGAAAAGCTGATGAAATTACAGAAATAAAAGGCATAGGCGAAAGAGGAGTTCCCATAATAATAAAAAAAGCAAAAATCAGAATAGGAGAGAAATTATTTGAAACAAGAATTGCATGGGCATTAATAGAAGAAGTGCCTTTACTTCTAGGAAGAACCGATGTTTTTAATTTATTTGACATATGCTTTGAGAAGAACAAAAAGACCATATTCAGCGAATGATTAGATTTTTGCTGGGTATAACTTACAGAATTTTTGGAAGAAAGGTTTTGAACAACAAAATTCTATTTGTCCATGGCAAATGGCTTATCTGCATAACAATATGCCGTTGGAATTTTGAGTGTCAAAAACCACTACATATGTTGCCGCTAACCATATCATGCCACACGCTCTCTGGCATGTGGTTTTTGGCAAATCAGAGATTTTCAATACCTTAGAAAATTTTCAATTTTCGTAAGGTTTAAATAGGAGATTAATTTACTATAGACCTATGGAAAACCAAATTTTACTTAATGTGGCAATTAAAGAGGAAATAGAAGGCGGCTACTCTGTTGTTTGTACAGACTTGGACATAGCCAGCCAGGGAGAAACAATAGATGAAGCTTTAGAGAATATTAAGGAAGCCGTTGAGTTATATTTAGAAAGTGCAGAAAAATTAGGGATAGTAGATGAAATTCTTGAGAGATTAGGCTTAACTAAAAAAGATCTTAAGAAAGGCATTTCTGTTCCGAAAATATTTAAAACAGAAATTCCGATAAGATTAGCAGCATAAGAATGAAGCTTTCACTTGTTTCTTCAGATAAGATATTAAAATTGTTATCAAAAAGAGGTTTTTCTATAGTCAGGCAGAAAGGCTCTCATATCTGTTTGCATAAGAAAGAAGAAGGAAAAACACTGCTAGTAGTTGTGCCAAGGAAAGAGCAGATAAAAAAAGGGACTTTGATTAGTATTCTAAAACAAGCTAAAATAAGCAGAGAAGAGTTTTTGAATGAAATAAAATAAATTCTTCCCCCCTGTCCGCCTTCGTCACTATTTCTGTGCTATTGGCGGGCCAACAGACAAGTAGGCATTATTTTTTATTGACTAAAAACCAAAACAAAAGCTTTGAGGAATATACTTTCTAATAGCAAATCTCATTAATTATTGAACATTTGTGAGATTTGCTAGAATAGTAAATTGCAAGTAAAAAGTTCCAATATTTTTGCAATTTACTATAATACAGACTTTATGCCTTTAAACCATCCCTAATTACTAGAATACATAATCAATTTGTTAAAAAACTCCACCCTCTCAGGAGTATTAAGAACCAATTTTACGGCTTTTTCACTGGCTTCTTGGGCAATTTTTACTAATTCAGCTCCCTCTCGGCATACTGACTTGTATGGCCTTTCCCCTTCGGGATTAAATGGAGCTGGAGCTTCAGGTTTAAAGAAACACCTGGGGTTAGAAACAGAGCCATAAAAATCATCATAAATTCTGACAGAATATATCTTTTTAGCTTCTTCAGGAAGGGATTCTATTATGTAGGGTATAAATTTTGTAGGTATCCACTGCGTATCTAAAGCTTCTTTCATGCAGATTATTTGGCTTATAATTCCTTTAAGCTTTTTTTGCTCAGAATCACTAAGCCTCATCTGCCCTATTATATCATCTATGCCCTCTTTTTTGAGAAGATAGAATGGATAGTATGATTCTAGGCGCATTCTTTGGGTTTTTCCTCTAGCCAGGTAGCTATTCAGGTGCGTTATAACATCATCTTCTGATAATTGTTCCGGGCTCATCTTAAACGACCAATGATTCAACAAAAGCCTGGATGGCATCACACTCTGCCTCATGCACCCTGCTTTTGAATGAATGAAAATCATCCTCTTCCAAACGAGGCACTGCTTTTTGCAAAATAATTTCTCCTGTATCCAACCCTTCGTCTACATAGTGTATTGTGCAGCCGCTTTCCTTCACGCCAGCCTCAAAGGCATACCTGTAGCCATCTGAACCCTTAAAATCAGGCAATAAGCTAGGATGGACATTTATTACCCTGTTCTTAAACCTGCCTATAAAATATTTTGTAACCAGCCGCATATAATGCGCAAAAATGACCAGATTGATCTTTTCTTTTTTCAGGAATCTGACAATATCTTTTTCGTGGGATACTCTGTCTTTATAATCCCTATGGTCAAAACATCTATATTTGATATTGTACTTTTTTGCAACCTCAGCAACAGGCGAATCAGGCACATTTGTTATAATAAGCTTTGTTTTTACCCTATTGTTCCTGCAGCTCAATATAGACCTGACAATCTTATCATCGGCTGTTGAGAATATTGCTAGGTTGCACATATTAACCCCCATTAGGCTCATATAAACTTAGTTATGAATATAATCTGGTAATTTTGGATAATCAACTATTCTATAGCCATTACCTGCTTGTTCTATACCAAACAAATCTTGTTTTCCACCACTGAACGCCATGCTAGTCAAGACAGCAATATCTCCCCTCACTTCTATCCGCCCTCCCGGGTATTCATTTGACATAATTGATCTATTTACTTTTTCATGTAATTTAATTTGCGCTTCTTCATGGGAAGTACAATCTGGTTGATCTGGCTGTAAATTAATTCCGCTTTGCCCTAGCATACTTACAATATTTACCCCTGGTCTTATCCTCATATCATTTTGTTCTGGAACAGCTATTCCCATTTTTAACACCCCCGATAATTTTCTGTTTAATCCGTAACCTTTTTTGGTATAATAATCTAACTGTAATTTCAGGTAAAATGTTATCCAAAAACCAAAAAACCTGCAAAATTGGGTAAAAAATTTACCCGCAATTAGCAGTAAAATTTATATATGCAGGCATATTCACTGCCAATAAGCTTGGGGGGGTTGGTATGAGTGAGCGCATAAGCTTTTATGTTAATAAGTATATCGAAGGAGACCCTACCATCAAGGTTGGGCTTCAGAGGGGGCTTATAACTAGCAGAATTCTTACAAAGCATATTATTGAGGAAGAGAGGGAATTCAAGGGAAGTTTTGATGACGTGCGAAATGCTGTCAGGAAATATGCAGACGAAACCGTGCCTTTATTCAATTTAAAAAACACATATACTGCATTTAAAGACTCATACATTGACGTGAGAAGCAAGCTGGCATGCATAGAAATAAGTAGAAATACAGAAACTAAGAAGATTTTAGAATTAGTCAGCAAGTCAACAACCAATGAAGATTTTGTGCGGCTGTCAAATAATGAAAAATCCTTCCTTTTGATAATAAGGGAGGAAGATACAGACAAGATAACTAAATTGATTAAAAAAGATTACATACTATCTGTTAAGAGCGATATATCTTCCATTACAATGCATCTTGACCCAAGCGTCAAATACACGCCAGGCGTCTATTT
Source organism: Candidatus Woesearchaeota archaeon (assembly GCA_018303725.1). Taxonomy (GTDB): domain Archaea; phylum Nanobdellota; class Nanobdellia; order Woesearchaeales; family JAGVXP01; genus JAGVXP01. The sequence goes on from JAGVXP010000033.1 coordinate 16,608, forward strand.
TTTGATAATGGGGCAGATATCATTCAGCCAAATAAATGTTTATGATGTTTCTTCTTACAAGTCAGAGTTCACACTATATGTTGACCAAAAAGATGGTGCCAAGGTGCATGAGCTGTTGCACAATATAAGCGAATACCAGAAAAAATTCTGTTCTCCAAAAAGGTAAACCTTTACCCTGCATGGCAGAAAGTTACCTGTATTTTAAATAACGCTTAAATACCAATTCTACTTTAGTAATTCTTAATTTTCGGTTTAGACAAAAATAAGAGGTGAATAAAAAATGCTAGCAAAAAAAGATTTATTAATTTTAAGCGAACTAAGGCAGAATGCCAGGGAGACACTGACAAAGATAAGCAGGAAAACAAATATACCCATATCGACCATATTTGACAAGCTGAAAATACATGAGAATGGGGTAATAAAGAGGTACACATCCTTAATAGACTTTAGCAAACTTGGCTTTTACACCAAGGCACAAATAATAATCAAGGTTGACAGGGAAGACAAGGAATTGTTGAAGGACTATTTGGCAAAACACCAGAATATAAATTCAATATACAAAATCAACAATGGTTTTGATTTTTTGGTTGAGGCTGTTTTCAGGAATGTGAGGGATTTAGAGGAATTCCTGGAAAGCATGGGGTCAAAATTCAGAATAAAGGAAAAGCTTACCTTTTATGTTGTTGATGACATAAAAAAGGAAGGCTTTATGGCTGATCCTGCATTGTTGGGCATGGTGTGCACTTAACAAGAATTGGCTGTTAGCTGGCTGCGCCGAAAAATTTGTTTTTTTGCCATAAACACCTATAATAGCAGACAAAGAATATTGAGAATTGTTGTCCGCTATTAATAAGCAAAGAACACCATCTATTGCTCAATTATTTGTGTTCTTTGCTATATACTATTGAGAATTACCCAGCAATCTTAATCATTCAACTGCCTATCTCCTTCATCTCCTTCAGCCTTTCGCAGGACTGCCTTAGGTATTGGTTTATGATTTTATCGCATACGCTGTAGTCCTCTTTCATCACAAAATTCATGTAACAGGAATCCTTTCTGCTTTCTTTTTCTATTTTTTCACATAATGAGCTGTCTTTTATTAATTCAGCAGCCTTTGAATAGCAGTTGTCTTTTGTCCTGCTGTCAGCTATCTCATCACAAAGCGCTTCATCTTTTATTGCCTCAGCAATATTGGCAAAACACTGGTCTTTGTATGTTTGGGCTGATATTTTTTGGCATTCCTTAGTTGCCTCTTGCGGATTTGCCTTGGCAAGCTCCTTGATAGCTTCCAGCTGCTCCCATACTGTCTGGCCTGTGTCTGGCGGCGGAGTTATAGCGCAAGCAGGGCAAGGACCGCCGCAGTCAATTCCAGATTCGCCCTGGTTTTTTATTCCATCATCGCATGTTTCAGCTGGAGTTAGTTCACAATCTTTGCATGGGCCGCCGCAGTCAATGCCGGTTTCGCCCTGGTTTTTTATTCCATCATCACAGCTTTCCGCAACACAAGGCTCGCAAACACCGCCGCAGTCAATATTTTCTTCATCCTGATTTTTTATATTATCAAAGCAGCTTTCTTCGGCTGTCTCTTCATAGATTCTGAAGCTGTCAGTTGCAGTTGCAACTTTATTGTTGTATTGAGCGATAACCTTTAAAGTATATTTTCCTGGCTTTATATTTGAGGGAATGTTGATCTCTGCTTTTGCCGATGTCCTTGTTTCTAACCCAACTGTTTCATCTTTCGATGTTATAACCTTGTTTTTATTGTCATTTACCACATACCTTAAATTAACATCATACCTTGCTGTTGAGCCCATGCTGGTTAACTCAACGTTAAACTCAAGTTTTTCTCCTGCTTTTAGGGCTTCTTTTAGTATAGTTGCTTTAACATCCAGCAATTGCGCAGGCGTTTTTGGCTTTAATACATTATAACCAACAATTCCTATAATAAGCAGGCCAACAACAACAGATATTACAGCAATTAATGCTGTTGGCGAAAAATGAATGACATGCTTAATTTCATGCGGCGCATAAAGCGAGTTTATAGCAGCGTCAATCTGATAGGGCTGATAGCCATATTTTAGCAAATGCGCTTTTATCTGGTTTAGGTTATAGCCTTTATTCATCTGCTCTCTGATGTAAGAAACAATGTTTGATGGCATATAATAAAACCAATTTGCTTTTTTCTATATAAATATTGTTGTTCATTACAAAATAAATAATAAACAAGGTAAATGCAGAGGCAAGAGACATTTAATAACTTAAAAAAGTATAAATAAAGGCTAAATAAAGTATAAATTAAGTATAAATAAAGACATTATCCTTTAATAGTTCTATAATTAGCTTTAATTAAGCATAAATCAAGTACACAACAAACATTTAATACTTTATTAATACTATAAAAATACTCAATTAAGTATAATTTAGGTATATAATAAAAACAAAAGATTTATATATATGCTAAAAATAGTATAAAACTAGTATTATCTAAGGTTAAAATGAGCATACAGATAAGGATTACAGTAAGCAAAGAGATAAACGAACTTCTAGATAAGGTAGCTAAGAAATTAGGCAAGAAAAAATCAATGCTAGCTAGAGAACTGATGGAGCAGAAGCTGTATGACCTGAATATAATACAAAAAAAGTTTGAAGAGGTTGGAAGGTAACAATGACAAATAAAAAAAGAGGGCAAGTCACTTTGTTTATAATAATTGGAATTATCTTGTTGATTGGGATTATTGTTATCCTATCAATCAGCGAGCAAAAGAGCAAGGAGGAGATAGTTCCTGGCGTTAGAATAGCTACAGAGGACGTTCCTTTTGAGTTCCAGCCAGTTAAGGTCTATGTTGAAAGCTGCATAGAGGATGTTGCTATGGATGGCTTAAAAAGATTGGGTGAAAGAGGAGGTTATATAGAGCCCAGTAATTTTGGAATAGCAGCCCCATATAATCCAACTGATGGCAATGGTGTTAGATTCTCCCCTGGCTCTGAGCTAATAGTGCCTTACTGGTTCTATTTGAAAAGCGACAATCTATGCATTGGAACTTGCGAGTTTAGCTCTGAAAGGCCGCCTTTGTACAGAAATGAGGGTGAAAAATCCATAGAGAGCCAGCTTGATAAGTATGTTAATGAGAAATTAGCTGCTTGTTTAGATAATTTTAAACCAATTGAGGAGAAAGGCATTGATGTAGAGCCAGCTGGCGGCATAAGCACAGAAACAATTGTTGCAGAAAGCGATGTTGTTTTTGTTGTAAGCTATCCTTTAAAAGTTAGGATAGGGGAGACCGAAGAAAAACTAACACAATTTTTTATTAAAATGCCTATAAATTTTAAGAGAATATACAACTTAGCAACACATTTAGCAGATTTAGAGGCAGAGGATAAATATTTGGAGAAGGATATGTTAAATCTGATTGTCGGGTTTTCCGGAAAAGACAAGGATAAATTACCGCCGATGGCTGAGAGCGGCTTGGAGTTCAGCCCTGCGCTAAGCTGGAGAAAAAGCAAGGTAAAAGAGGATTTGGTGAATATACTCTCAAGCTATATACAGCTGCTGCAAGTAGATGGAACATACAATTATAGGCCTTATGCTGTTGGCGACAGCGAGCTTAGAAGCGCTTTATATAATACAGGCATGACCATACCAACAAATGAAAGTTATGCAAGTTTAGCCCCTAAATTTAACTATCTTGGCTTTTGGGAGCCATATTTTGATTTAAATTGCGATGGTGAAATCTGCAGGCCAGAGTCATTATCTATAAGCATAATCCAGTTTGGAATCCAAAGGTATAATTTTGTTTATGACTTAAGCTTTCCTGTTATGGTCACAATAAACGATCCATTTGCCTTAAACAACAGGGGCTATGATTTCAGATTCTTTTTAGAGGGCAATATAAGAAATAATGAGCCAATGAGAACAGAGTTCAGGCCCTTGATCAGCTTGCCGGCTGAAAACTCCATGTTATGCGATCTTGACAAAAGAAATTCCGGCAATATAAAGGTAACTGCAAGGGACGCTAATAACAGCGCTTTATTGGATGATGTCAATGTTGCTTATACGTGCGGGGCTGAAAGCTGCATGATTGGCCCAACTGAAAACGGCGTTTTAGAGGACAAATTCCCAATATGTTTAGGCGGGATTGTCAGCTATATCAAGCGGGATTATTTAGGCAAATCGCAGTTTTTGAATACAAAAATAGATAAAGAAGAGCAGCGAGAGATTCTATTAGAGCCTTTAACAGACAAAAAGTTTGTGGTAATGAAAAAGAAAATGAAAAAGGGAACCGGTGGATGGGCATTTGACAACAATGCAGTCAGCTTGGACAGCAAAGAAGAGGCAATTTTAAGCTTGACAAGGATTGGTGAAGAGGGTGATGAGGCTTACAGCGCAGGAGGGGAATACAAAGCAGGCGGAGAGCCAGGCGATATAAGGCTGGCTGCTGGCAAATACAGAATTGAGATTAATATGTTCTTATATGACAACTTCATTATACCTTCGGAGGAAAGATGCGAAGGCTCATTCCTATCAGAGGAATGCTATGAACTGCCACAGGTTGCTTTTAATGAAACAAACCCATACCCATCAGGGGGCTTAAAATTGAATTATACTTTTACAAATGATGATTTAAGCAAGGATAAAATTGTGTTTTACGCTTTGAACATTGATTTGAAGGGCACTCCCCAGGCAAACAGAAAGTTTGAGGATATTGAGGAATCAACCAGGATAGAGGAATATTCAGAGCAAAATAAAAACTTATTAACGCCTTCATTTGAATAAAATGGGAAAGACAAAACTGCAAATAACTGCAATGTACATGGCCATGCTGATAGTTATGATACCTGTCTATTCCGCTACTGTTTTTGCCGAGCTTAACGATGTAAGGGCAAAGGGCACAGACAGTATATATAATTACATGAGGGTCAATGACAATGTCACATTTGAGGCAAAAGCTAATATAACGGGCGATTCAGCTATAGGCCCAACCCAGCTCTGGTTGGGAAGCGCAACAGCATTTGCAGCTTGCAGCCCTGCTGTTGTTGGCATTGATGTGTATGACTGCAGTTTAGCAAATTACCCTATCACTGGCATAAGCACAACACTGTTGTTTACTGTTAATTTGTATAATGACACAGGCACTTTAGAGGACAGCGCTGTAGGCAATATAACAGTGGATAACAGAGAGCCAACAATAACAAACATAGCGATAGTTCCAGCTGCAACAAATACAGGGGAGGTTAATATAACTTATAATGCGCAGGATTATGCTTATGATACAGGGGATTACAATTCATGTTCGGGCATCAGCAGAGTGGAGTTTTATAAGGACAGTGCTAGCGGCGAGCTGATAACAACCGAAACTTTAGATACAGAAAACTGCACTGTTTCTGGAATTGTTAGTTACAGCACTGATATAAATTATGGCTCAGAAACAATTTGCGCAAAGGCTTTTGACAGGTTTGAGCAGGAGTCAGCAGAAAGATGCAGTTCATTCAGCGTTGATAAAGTTGGGCCTGTGATATTAGCCAATTCCCTGCTGGTTTATGATTCTAACGGAGATGTTTATTATTTCAGCGGCGATGAAATAACTGGCGTTAGCATCAGCATCAATATAACCGGAGACGATCTGGATAAAAACAATGTGGTTGCTGACCTATCCGAGCTTAACCCAGCTGCTGGCTATGGAAGGGTGCAGGCAACCTGCGGCTCTACTGCAGATAACTTGACTGTATGCGCATGGTCAATTTCCCTAATCCTAAATTCAAGTGATACCTCTTATAAGCTGTACATAAATGCATCAGATACAGCATCCAACAAGGATTCAGAAATAGTAAGCAAGAGCTTTAGTTATGATGCTGAAGGCCCAAGGGCAACCTCAATTTCAACTGATATAATCGATTTGAGGGGTAATTATTACATAAAAGAATCAGGCAATAAATTTACAGCAAGCATCAGCGAAAGCGGATCTGGCATAGACAGCAATGATATATTTTTAAAGTTTGGCAATGTGGTTATAAATCATTTAGAGGAGCTGCAGCAAACTTATGCCAGCTTTGCAGCTGATAACTGCACAGGCTCTTATACATGCTATTGGAATGATATAAGCTTAAGCGTTTCAGACGGCCTTATCCAGGCATTCATTGACCAGGATTCGAAGGATATAATGGGGAATGCTGCTAATTACACTTCCATCAATGTCACATTAGACAAAACAGCGCCATCCTTCTTCAACATTACCGTCAAAGGCCTTAGCGGCGGCACTGATGATGATTATGCTGATTTTATAACCACAGAAAATTCCTTGGAGATAGAATTAACTGTTGATGAGGCTAACCCAATAGATGGCGCATTTGGAGATTTCTCTAAATTTATCACTAATACAACTAAGGAAGAGGGAACCTGCGTTGAAACTAATACAACCTCTAGAAAGACATGCTCCTGGACAACAAGCCAGATTGACAAAGCAGGATATATCCAGGATAACCTGGTTTTTAATGTAACTGATATTGTTGGGAATTCGCTAACCTATAGCTATCCTTTAGAGGTTTTGGAGCTTTATAATGAAACTGCTGATTACTGGAGCTCCAGCGTAATTTGTTCGCCTTCAAAAATAGACAGGCAGATTACCACTTTGATAAACCAGCTGGTTTATTGCCATGTTGATTTAACAGCAAATGAAGCTGATGCAGAAACCCTGACATTGGAGCTGGGAAGCTGTGAGGATATGGAGCAGGTTAATTCTTCTAATCAAAGCTCACTAAATTATATTGAGCAGATTAACCTTATGAATGACTTAGCCGGCAGCACAGATCCTTATGTTGAGGTTACATTAAAAGCAACTGATATGAAAATAGACAGCCTGGATATAACATGCCCAATAAGCATCAAATCAAAAACATCCACAAAGGTAACTAAATATGCTGAAATTGAAAATGCAACAATAAGCATACCATTCTATAATATGCCTTTGGGAGAGTACAGCACAGAAGTACAAGGCATTATTGATAATGCTAAAGACAACATACTGGTTGATATGGGCTGGATTACTGACTTAAACAAGATAATGCACTATGGGGAAAAGCTATGCGAGCTGATAAGCACTTTTATCAAGATTTATGGCTTGTTCACTTCCATAGGGATGATTTTAAGCATTGGAGAAACTACAAGTTGGGAGCCATTTAGTTCAGCAGCAATATATGCAGCCAGGTCAAGAATACAAGAAACACAATCCGGGGTTGGAGCTTTGACTAAAACAAACTGGGCATGGGTTTCAAAGTTCTGCAAGTTTTTTTCATGCAGGCTGTTTTATGATGAGGTATGGGGCAAAGACAGCGAAGAAAGCATTGGCCATGCATTAGGGGAATGGCAGAGAGGTGTTTTGGAGGTAGCAAATACAGTGTCTACCGGCGGCGGAAACTTCTTTGGGCAGGATGCTTATGTGACTTATAAGGACGGAACAGAAACCGGCTATGAGGAGCATTTGGCCGGCAAGTTAAACCCAAAAGACAGCATTGTGATAAGCACTTTAACTTTATGCATTCCCGGCATAATCTATAATCTAAATAAATTAAGGCAGATAGAGTGCATGTATGTTGATTGCCTGCAGACAAATGCCAAAAACGGGCTGCCGATAAAGGTGTGCGAGGACCAGAAGCATTATTCAACGTGCAAATATTGGAGCGGAGAGCTGTTCCAGCTGCTGCCATGGACTGGCTTATGGAACGCTTTTATTGACACAATTAAGCAAGCATTATCAAGCCCGTGGGGTTTCCTTGACATATTTTTAGGCTATGCTTGTTCGGGAACTATAGAAATACCTAAGATGGGAATACCAGCCCAGGTCTGCCTGATAAATGATTTGTTGGGATTAATTGCAGATGTGTATGAAGACTTGGACGGGTTAGGCGAGAACTGGGAATTAGAGGGAGATTACTGCGAGAATATAGATTAAAGGCGATAAAATAAATAATTTGGAGTAAATAAAAATAAACTAATAAAAAATAATAATGAGCAATCAATAATTAAAAAATTAATCAATAATAGAATAAGAAAATAATAAAAATGAAGAATAAAAATCCAAAAAAATTAATGTCCGAAAAATTGGACAAAATCCTAGAAGGTTTAATAGGCTAAAATGAAAAAGCTAAAACAAATTAAAAGAGTATTAGCTTCAAGCAAGGCTGAACTAAGGAAAAAGTACAATGTCAGGGAGTTAGGCATATTCGGCTCTTATGCAAGAGGGCAGCAGAAAAAGTCAAGCGATATAGACATTCTTGTAAGATTTAGCCCTAATGCAACACTCTTTGATTTTGTAGGATTGGGAAATTATCTTGAGGAAAAGCTGAAAATAAAGGCAGATGTAGTTTCAGAGAGGGGCATAAGGCCCGAATTGAAAAGCAGCATTGTCAAGGAAGTGGTTAGGATATGAAGAAAAGAGACCATAAGCTATTCATAAATGATATTATTGCAGCTATCAAATCTATTGATAAGTTTGTAGGAAAGATGACTCTTGAAGAGCTGGAGTCAGATGAAAAAACATCAAGCGCAGTTATAAGGAAATTTGAGATAATTGGCGAAGCTGTTAAGCATGTGCCAAATAAGATAAAGGACAAATATAAGGGCATTCAATGGAAGTCAATGGCTGGAATGAGGGACAGGCTAATTCACGCATATTTTGGAATTGACTATAATCTTGTCTGGGCTGCAATAAAAAATGAGATACCAAAATTGAAGCCAAAGCTGAAAAAATTGCTCTCAAACATGGAAAAAGAGGAAAAATGAAGCCAAAACCAAAAGGAACAAGCCTTGCAGCAGCATTAATGGTGATAGCGCTGATTATATCTATTTTCTCGCTTGGGTTTTATTCTGAAGGACAAACAGGAGATAAAATAAGCGGGAATGTTGTTAAGGTGAGTGGTGCTTTGAGTCAGGTTGGGGTGGATACTACTGGTGGTTCAGGAGGAGTGTCAACTCAAGTTGGAGGAGGACAAGCAGCTGGAGATAAAAAGTATACTTTTATAACAGCAAAAGATGGTAGAACTTTTGTTGTTGAGGGGGATCAAACTCAAGCAAAAAAAGAAGTTGACGATTACACCATAAAAGAGCAGAATAAGATTAAGATTGATGCAACTTATCAAGAAATAAAACAACCCCAATATACAGCAGCAACAAAAGCAAGCAAGGACTCGTCTTTAAGTTACAATAATGGTGATTTAGTAATAACCACCTCAAAAGATTCAGGAGGCAGAACAACAACCACAACAGAGATTTATGGGGAAGGTGGATTTACCAGTTCAACTGAAAAAAGAGAGGGTGGTGGCCTAACTTTAACAATAGAAAGGGATAAAGATAAAAATATTGAAAGTGTTACAGATGGAACTAATCAACTTGGCCCTTCAATTGAATGGAATATTGTGAAGAATAATGAAGGAGTGTGGGAACTAACTTATGGAGGTAGGCCTGGCGAGTGGGAAGATAATAGATTTAAATTTAGTGATGATACAGGCGGATTTGTGAGTGTTTTAGAGGATGGCAGCACAATAAGCGGGGATAAAGATGGCTATGTTGTGATAGAGGATAAAGATGGAAAAACAGTTGCAAGTTTAAAGGAGGAGGAATATGAAAATTTGGTTGGTCAGAACCCAACTATAGATCAGCTTAATACATTAGGAAAGGTTGCTAGCAGCTTAAGAGAAGCAGGGCTTGATTTGTCAGCAGCAAGTCATAAGGATAATAAGTATTATAGCAATGATGTTGTTGTTGAAGTTAGTGGTACCAATATAATAACTACACAATGCGATGGCTGTGTTGATAATAATGGAGAAATAAAAACTGACAAAGGTTATGCTTACGAATCTGTAACAAGAGATGCAAATGATAATGTTGTTAAACTAGAAACTAATGC